>NZ_JBKGYT010000001.1:0-59779 GCF_046545975.1 Guyparkeria sp.
TGCTTCCTGGCGATCGATGACCAGGGAACCTCTGTACGGATGCCATACCGCTCTGGCCTGGCGAGTCGCCCGTCGAGCGGGCGGCCGTGACCGTTTCACGCTCATCCCGGAGTTCAATCATGCAAGCGAGACACCTTCATGCCGTCATCCCGCTGGTGGCCGCGCCACTGGTCGTCGGCTCCGCCCTGGCGGAGGAAGCCGACGGACCCTGGAGCGGCTCGGCCGAGTTCGGCGCGGCCATGACCACCGGCAACAGCGACACCTCCAGCCTCAACGGCAAGCTGCGCCTCAAGCACGAGGCCATTCCCTGGGAGAACAAGTTCCGTCTCGAGGCCTACCAGGCGGACGAGGACGGCGAGGAGACGGCCAGCCGCGTGCTGGGCGAGCACGAGACCAACTACGCCCTGAGCGACCGGGACTACCTCTTCGGCGTGCTGCGCGGCACCTACGACGAGTTCTCCGGCTACGACTACCAGGCCAGCGCGGCGGCGGGCTACGGTCGGAAGATCTGGGTTTCCGAGAAGGGCTACTGGGATGCCGAGATCGGCCCGGGTGTCCGGGTCGCCGAGACCAACGACAACGTGCGCGAGACCAACGCGATCGCGCGACTGAGCAGTGGCTTCGAGTACCGGCTGTCGGACAACGCCCGCTTCAACCAGGACGTCACCGTGCTCTCCGGTTCCGACAACACCGAGATCGAATCGATCACGGGGGTCAGCGCCTCGATCACCGACACCCTGGCCATGAAGCTGGCCTACACCGTGCAGCACAACACCGACGTGCCGGCCGACACGGAAAACACCGACACCTACACCTCGGTGAACCTGGTCTACGACTTCCAGTAACGCGGTGCCCGGTGCCCCGAGACGCAAAAAGGCCCGGTCGGCAATCGCCACCGGGCCTTTCCTGGTCGCGGGCGGGGACGATCAGCCCGGCAGGACCATCACCCCGTCGATCTCCACCTCGGCGCCCTTGGGCAGGGCACGCACGCCCAGGGCCGCGCGGGCGGGATAGGGCTCGGCGAGGTACTCCTTCATCACCGCGTTGACCTTCTCGAAGTGGGCCAGGTCCGGCAGGTACACCTGCAGCTTGACCACGTCGGCGAGATCGCCCCCGGCGGCCCGGCAGACAGCGGTGAGGTTGTCGAACACGCGCCGCGTCTGCGCCTCGATGCCGCCCTCGACGAGTGTCATGGTCGCCGGATCGAGGGCGATCTGCCCCGAGAGGTAGACGGTGTCGCCGACCCGCACGGCCTGCGAGTAGGGGCCGATGGCGGCGGGGGCGTCGTCGGTGTGGATGATTTCACGTCGGCTCATGGGCGCTCCTGGAATACGGTTTGGTTCAGTGGCGTGTGACGCGATTCACGTCCCGCAGGCGCTTGATCGATCGCATGACGCGCGCCAGGTGTGTCCGGTCGGTCACGCGCACGGTGATGTCGATGATGGTGAGATTGACGTCGCGGTCGTCGAAGCGCACGTCGTCGATGTCCGAGCCGGCATCCGACACCGCCGCGGCGATCCGGGCCAGCCCCCCGCGCACGTTGTTCGCCTGGATGCTGATCTGGGACTGGTATTCGCCCGTGGGCTGCGCGTCCCAATCCACGGCCAGCCAGCGCTCGGGGTGTTCGCCGGCGTCACTGGCATTGGGACAGCCCTGCCGGTGCACGACGATACCGCGCCCGGTGGACAAAAACCCCACCACCGCGTCACCCGGCACGGGGTGGCAGCACTTGGCGAAGCTGACCACCAGGCCCTCGGTGCCGCTGATGATCACCGGGGCCTGCTGGCGCTCGTCCTCGCCCCACCGGACCTCGTCCGGATCGAGCTTGCCCGCCTCGACCTTCAGCAGCCGCACCACCAGCGGGGCCATGCGGTTGCCCAGGCCGATCTCGCGCAGCAGGTCGTTGAAGCTCTCCTGGTGGTACTCGCGCAGGATCGTGTCGATGCGCGCCTCGTCGAGTTCCTCGATATCGCAGCCCTCGGCGAGCATGGCCTTGGTGAGCAGGCGATGCCCCAGCCGTATCGCCTCGACATCCTGAAGGTTCTTGAGGTGGGCGCGGATGCTCGCCCGGGCCCGCGCGGTGACAACGAACGAGAGCCAGCTCGGGTTGGGCGCCGCGCCCGGGGCGGTGATCACCTCGACGGTCTGGCCGGATTCCAGCGGGGTGGACAGCGGGGCGAAGCGGCGGTCGATCTTGCAACCCACGCAGGTGTTGCCCACGTCGGTGTGGATCGCGTAGGCAAAATCCACCGCCGTGGCCCGGCGCGGCAGCTCGATGATCTCGCCCATGGGCGTGAAGACGTAGACCTCGTCGGGGAACAGGTCGACCTTGACCGACTCGAGGAACTCCTGCGGGTTGCCCGCCTTCTGCTGGATTTCCAGCAGGTCGCGCAGCCATTCGCGCGCCCGGGTCTGCGTGACCGAGCCCTGATCGCCCTGGGCCTTGTACAGCCAGTGGGCGGCGATACCCGATTCGGCGAACTGGTCCATCTCGTGGGTGCGGATCTGCACCTCCAGCGGTATGCCATGCGGGCCGAACAGGATGGTGTGCAGCGACTGGTAGCCGTTCGCCTTCGGGATGGCGATGTAGTCCTTGAAGCGCCCGGGAAGCGGCTTGTAGAGGTTATGAACGATGCCAACCGCCCGGTAGCAGTCGTCGACGGAATCGACCAGCACCCGTACCGCGAAGACGTCGAACACCTCCTTGAAGGAAAGGTGCTTGCTCTTCATCTTGCGATAGATGGAATAAGGGCGCTTCTCGCGCGCCAAGGTGTCCGCGGCCAGGTTCTCGTGCTCGAAGCGCTGCTCGAAGCGCTCCTGGATGCCGGCGACGATCTCCTTGCGGTTGCCGCGTGCCCGGCGCACCGCCTCACTCAGGATGCGATGGCGCAACGGATAGAGGGCGGCGAAGCCGAGGTCCTCGAGTTCGTGGCGGATGGCGTTCAGGCCGAGCCGGTTGGCGATCGGCGTGTAGATGTCCAGCGTCTCGCGCGCGATGCGCCGTCGCTTGTCCGGGCGCATGACACCCAGCGTGCGCATGTTGTGCAGGCGATCGGCGAGCTTGATCAGGATGACGCGGACATCCTCGATCATCGCCATCATCATCTTGCGGAAGTTGGCCGCCTGCGCCTCGGCCCTGGACTTGAAGCGGATCTGGTCGAGCTTGGAGACACCGTCGACGAGATGCGCGATTTCCTCGCCGAACTCCTCGACGATCTCGTCGTGGACGATGTCCGTGTCCTCGATGACGTCGTGCAGGATGGCCGCGACCACGGTGGCCTCGTCCATGCGCAGGTCGGCGAGGATGTGCGCCACCGCGATCGGGTGGCTGATGTAGGGTTCGCCGCTCTTGCGGGTCTGGCCGGCGTGGGCCCGGGCACCGAACTCGAAGGCGGTCCGGATGTGGGCGATGCCCTCGGGCTCGATGTACTCGGCCAAGTGGTCCGCCAGCGGGGCGAAGAACTCGTCCGTCAGGTCGGTCTCACTCCCGACCCGACCCGGTTCGGCTGCCGTCTGCTGGTCCGTCATCCCCGCGGCGACCCGGCCCCTCGGCTCAGGCTTCCTCGCGGCTGGCCGAGGCCGACGGGGCGCCGCTCTCGTCGGCAAACTGCGCCAGCTCGGCCCGGATCTCGGCCTCGGTGATCTCGGAACGCGACAGGGTGATCTGGTTCTCGATCTCGTCGATGCGCTGGCGGTCGATCTTGCCATCGCCCAATTCCCGCAGGGCGATGACCACCGGCTTTTCCTTGCCCATCGGCACCAGCGGCTCCGCGCCGTGCTCGATCTGGCGTGCCCGCTTGGCCGCGGTCAGTACCAGTTCGAAGCGGTTGGGGATACGGGCCAGGCAGTCTTCTACGGTTACGCGTGCCATCAGTAGTGAACCTCGGTAGTCAAATCAGCGGGGACGGCCCGACGATCCACGCGGGACGGTCGGGCCGTGCTCGAATCGGATGTCGTCCGGTCGGTCGCTCTCGAGTGGAAAAAAGCGCCGAATATCCGACAGTTTACGGCGTGGCGGGCTCACCCAGCAAATCGGCGAGCAGTTCGGGATGTCTTTGCCGCTGGCGATCGGTCTCCAGGGAGGCGGCGACGAAGATCGCCTCGAGCTCGTTCAGGGCCTGGTCGAAGTCGTCGTTGATGACGAGGTAGTCGTACCAGCCGCACTCGGCCATCTCGCGGCGCGCCTCGGCCAGGCGGCGCTCGATCACCTCGTCGTCGTCCTGGCCGCGACCGCGGAGGCGAGCCTCCAGCGCGGCGCTGCTCGGCGGCAGGATGAAGGCGAAGATCGCCTCGGGAAACAGTTTCTTGACCTGGGCGGCACCCTGCCAGTCGATCTCGAGGATCAGGTCGCGGCCGCGCTCAAGCTCCTCGGTGATCGCCGCCTTGCTGGTGCCGTAGTAGTTGTCGAAGACCTTGGCATGTTCGACGAACGCCTCCTGCGCCAGCATCACCTCGAACTGGGAGATGTCGACGAAGTGGTAATGCTCGCCGTTGACCTCGCCGTCGCGCCGGGGCCGAGTGGTGTGGGACACCGACAGGGCCAGTTCCGGGCGCCGCTCGCGCAGCGCCTTGATCAGGCTGGTCTTGCCCGCCCCGGAGGGCGCGGAAATCACGAAAAGTTGTCCACTCGGCGTTGCCGTCATCTTGCCTCCCATCTCCTAGCGTTCCCGAATCAGCGGGTCACCCGGGTCGTGCCGTCACGCGCCTCGACCACCCGCACCCGCTCGCCCGGGGAGAAGGCGATGTCCGCGGCCTGCACCACGCTGACCGTGCGGCCGTTGTCCAGGCGGACGGTGATCTCGTAGCCCGTCTGACGGGTGATGCCTTCTTCGGCCGCCGAGCCGGCCAGGCCACCGAGGACCACGCCGCCGACGGTCGCCAGCGACCGGCCGGTGCCACCACCCACCTGGCTGCCGAGTATGCCACCGCTGACCGCGCCGGCACCCGTGCCGATCGGCGTCTTGGTACCCTCGATCTGAACCGTGCGTACATCCTGGACCGTGCCGTAGTAGACCGTCTGCATCTGGCGGGCGGTATCCCGCGAGTAGGCGCCGCTGGACATGCTGCTCGCGCAGCCGGCCAGGAACACGGCACCACCCAGGGCAATGACGGCGAGGAATAGACGATTCATGGCGGTACCTCCTTCTGGCAACGGCCTGTAAGCACAAGTATAAGTCAGATAGCGCCGTCGCCCGAGGGTTCCCGGCCACGATTCAGCGGTAGTCGATGATCAGGGGGGCGTGGTCGGAGAACTTCTCCTCGCGGTAGACCTGCACCTCGGCCAGGCGGTCGCTCAGGTCGGGGGTCACGATCTGGTAGTCGATCCGCCAGCCGACGTTGTTCGCCCAGGCATTGGCGCGATTCGACCACCAGGTGTACTCGGCTTCCTCGGGCTTCAGGGTCCGGTGGGCATCGACGAAGCCGAGGTCGTCGAACACCCGATCCAGCCAGGCCCGTTCGTGCGGCAGGAAGCCCGAGTTCTTGCGGTTGGCTCGCCAGTTCTTCAGGTCGATCTCGCGGTGGGCGATATTCCAGTCCCCGCAGAGAATCAGCGAGCGTCCCTGCTCGCGGAATGTCTGCAACTGGGGCAGGAAGGCCTCGAGAAATCGGTCCTTGGAGGCCTGGCGGTGATCGCCGGCGGAACCCGACGGCAGGTAGAGCGAGGCCACGGTGAGGTCACCGAGATCGAAGGCGCAGTAGCGACCCTCGGCGTCGAACTCCGCCAGCCCCATCTCCGTGGTAACCGACCGCGGCTCGTGGCGACTGTAGATCGCCACGCCGCTGTAGCCCTTGCGCTCGGCGTCGACGTAGCGGCAGTGGTAACCCTCCGGCCAGAAGGTCGGGTCCTTCTCCAGCTGCCAGGCCTGCGCCTTGGTCTCCTGGATGCAGACGAGGTCCGCGTCGGCCGTGGCCAGCCAGTCGAAGAACCCCTTGCGCGCCGCCGCGCGGATGCCGTTGGCGTTGAAACTGATTACCCGCATGCGTTCGTCCAAATGGGTGAATTCTACCAAGGGAACCTCTGCCACGAGTGCCGGGCACCCGTCGGCGCCGTTGCCACCCTTGCATCTGCAAAAAAAACCCCGACGGGCGTCGGGGTCAGTGGTTCTTCCTTGAGGAGCCACTTGTTGAGATTGGTTAGCCGGCTAAAAGTTCCTTCCGCGACGCGTGATTCTCAGTCCAGGTCGACGGCGAGGAACAGCGGCCGGCCGCGACGCAGCAGCCGCACGGCGACCGGGCGATCGGCCGGCGCGGCCTCCAGCGCCTCGGCAAGATCGGCGGGATTGCGCATGGGCCGCCGGTTCACTTCCAGCAGCACGTCGCCCGCCTCGATGGCCCCGGCGAACGGCGAGCCCTCGTCGACCTGGTCGACCGCGAGTCCGTAGCGCACGCCCATCCGCGCCAGGTCGGCCTTCTCCAGTGGCTCGACGGAGAGTCCCAGCTGGGATGGGCGAGTGCCGGCCGTGTCATCCAGCTCCTCCGGCACCACCTCGATTTCCTTCTCCTCGCCCTCACGGATGATGGTCACCGTCGCCGGCTCGCCCACGGGGGCATCGCCCACCAGCATCGGCAGCTGCCCGGAACGCTTCACGGCCTTGCCGTTGAACTCGATGATGAGGTCGCCCGATTCGATGCCCGCCTTCTCCGCCGGCGTGTCCGGCTGGACCTGGGCCACCAGCGCCCCGCGGGTGTCGTCCAGGCCGAAGGACCGGGCCAGTTCTTCGGTGACCGGCTGGATCATCACGCCGAGATAGCCGCGCGTCACCTGCCCCTTGTCCTTGAGCTGTTCGGCGACGTTCATGGCGACATTCACCGGAATGGCGAACGAGATGCCCATGTAGCCGCCGGAACTGGTGTAGATCTGCGAATTGACCCCGATCACCTCGCCGTCGGCGTTGATCAGCGGCCCGCCGGAATTGCCCGGGTTGACCGGTGCATCGGTCTGGATGAAGGGCACGTAGCTCTCGTTCGGGAGGTCGCGCCCCATCGCGGACACGATGCCGTGGGTGGCCGAATGGTCCAGCCCGAAGGGTGCGCCGATGGCCAGCACCCATTCGCCCACTTCCACGTCGTCCGAATCACCGATATCCACGGTCGGCAGGCCCTCGGCATCGATCTTGAGCAGCGCGATGTCGGTGCGCTCGTCCTCGCCGACCAGTTCGGCCTCGTACTCCTTCTGGTCGCTGAGACGCACACTGATCTCGTCGGCCTGACCGACCACGTGGGCATTGGTCAGGATGTAGCCGTCCTCGCTGATGATGAAGCCCGATCCCAGCGACTGCGCCGGATGCGACCGCTGCTGGGGGTTCTGCGGCATCTGCTCGAAGAAGTCGCGGAACATGTCTCCCAGCGGGCCGGGCGGCAGGTCGGGCATCATCGGCACCGACGGACCGGAGGCCCGCCCCTTGGTGACCGTGTTGATGTTCACCACCGCGGGCGCGTTCTCCTTCGACAGCTCGACGAAATCCGGGTACTTCGCCTCGGCCGGACTCACGGCCAGCGCCCAGACGAACGCCGCCATCAGCAGGGCCGTCGCGTACCCAAGGGGTCGGGCAATCCTGGCAACCACTGTATCGATCATCGACAGCTCTCCTCTCGGAAGACGATTGGGGTTGTGGAATCCGCGCCACCTGAACCCGGTGACATCACCCTGGGGATCCCAGAAAAATGAGATAAAGACGCGCCGCGGAAGTTCAACCCCCGCAGGCACGTCAGGCCGTCATTGCGGGCGCTCCGGATACACCTCGAAGCCGCGCCCGGACAGTTCGCCGGTCAGCCAGCCGATCACCCGGTCGACTTCGGCGCGATCCCCCTTCAGGCCCAGTTCCAGCAGTCGGCGACTGCCACCGAGCACGGGCAGACTGAACAGACGCAGCCGGGGATGCTCGATGCACAGGAAGTCCATCAGGTCGATCAGCTCGCTCTCCGGGGTGTCCGCCAGCCACAGGGATCGCTCGGCATAGTCCGCGTCCCCGAGGTCGGCGAGCGGATGGTCGAGAATCCAGTCAAGCATGGCATGCGCCATCTCCGGAAACCCGGGCATGAAGAAATGCCCTTCCACCGAGAAGCCGGGCACGCGATTGAACGCATTGGGAATCAGCTCGGCCCCCTCGGGCAGGTCGGCCATCAGGATCCGCTTCGGGTAGGCCGCCTCGCCGAACTTGCCCTCGATCAGTTCGACCGCCCCCGGATGGCGCACCAGGGGGCGGTCGAAGGCACGGGCGGCACAGTCCCGGGTCAGGTCATCCGGGGTGGCACCGATGCCGCCGAAGCAGAACACCGTCGCCCCGTCCCGACGGCTGCGCCGGAGCAGGTCGACGATGGTCTCCTCCCGGTCCGGCAGGAACTGCGCCCAGGACGGGACCAGCCCGCGTGGGGCCAGGCGGTCGATCACCGCCTGCAGGTGACGGTCGCGACGACGCCCCGAAAGGATCTCGTCGCCGATGACCAGCACCCCGATGCCGGCAAGCGGCCCGCTGGAATGCGACGCGCTCATCTCACCGCTTCGCGCCGATCTTCAGCGCATTGTGGTGCACGCGTTCGCGCTCGCGCTGATCCTCGACCGCGTCGAAGTCCGAATGCTCCACCCAGCCCTGGGTGTGCTGGCGGACCAGGCGGGCCAGGCCGTCGAGGTGGTCGTCGCGATCGTTGAGCGCCGGGATGTAGTGATAGGTCTCGCCACCGGCCTCCTCGAAGTACTCGCGGTTCTCGTCGCCGATCTCCTCGATGGTCTCGAGGCAGTCGGCGGAGAAGCCCGGGCAGACCACGGCGACGTGCTTGACCCCCTGGCCGGGCAGGGCCTTGAGCGTTTCGTCGGTGTAGGGCTTGAGCCACTCCTCGGGACCGAAGCGCGACTGGAAGGTGACCATGTAGTCGTCCTCGGACAGCCCCAGGCGCTCGGCAACCAGACGCGAGGTGACGTAGCACTGGCAGTGATACGGGTCACCGTTGAGCAGGTAGCGCTTGGGCTCGCCGTGGTAGCTCATGATCAGCTTGTCCGGCTTGCCGTGCTCGTCGATGTGCTCCTGGATGCTCGCCGCGAGCGCGTCGAGGTAGCCCGGGTCGCGGTGGTACTGGTTGATGGTGCGCAGCTCCGGCACCCAGCGCCAGTGCATGAACTCGTCGAACACCGCGTCCAGCGTCGAGGCGGTGGTCGCCCCGGCGTACTGCGGGTAGAGCGGCAGCACCACTACGCGACGGGCACCGGCCTCGCGCAGCTCGTGCAGGGCCGAGGCCACCGACGGGTTGCCGTAGCGCATCCCGAGCGCCACGGTCACCGGGCCGGCCATCTGCTCGGAGAGCCGCTCCTGCAGGCCCTGCTGCTGCTGGCGGGCGATGGTCAGCAGCGGCGAGCCCTCGCCGTGGTGATCCCAGACCGAACGGTAGGCCTCGGCGGATTTCGCCGGGCGGGTGCGCAGCACGACGCCGTGCAGGATCGGCCACCACTTCCACTTGGGCAGCTCGATCACGCGCGGGTCGGAAAGAAACTGCTTCAGGTAGCGTCGCAGCGACGGCGTGTCCGGTGCGTCGGGCGTGCCCAGATTGAGGAGAAGGACCCCCAGTCGCTCCTGGCTGCCGTGACGGTAATCCGGTTCACCTTGATAGTTCATCTTATGGCCTCAAAATTTTTCGACGAGTATCCTACAGTCTGGTAGACGATCGTCGGCCGGAGAAGGCTCCCCGGGAAACCCACGCCGACCGACGGCCCGGGGCATTTTAGGCAATGCCCCGACCGCTTGCCGAGCCGACCGGCAGTTCGTCATGCCCGACCGTCTTTCCACCTGTTACGTACAATCGCAGACTCAAGGAGTTCTCGCCAGCATGTCCGAAAACAACACCCGCCACAGCAAACTGCTCATCCTGGGTTCCGGACCCGCCGGCTACAGTGCCGCCGTCTACGCGGCCCGTGCCAACCTGGATCCGGTCCTGATCACCGGGATGGAAATGGGTGGGCAGCTGACCACCACCACCGAGGTGGAGAACTGGCCCGGCGACCCGGAAGACCTGACCGGTCCGGCGCTGATGGAGCGGATGAAGGCACATGCCGAGAAGTTCGACACCGAGATCATCATCGATCACATCCACACCACCGACCTGGGCAAGCGTCCCTTCACCCTGCAGGGTGACTCGGCCACCTATACCTGCGATGCCCTGATCATCGCCACCGGCGCCTCGGCGAAGTATCTCGGGATCGAGTCGGAACAGGCCTTCCGCGGCAAGGGCGTGTCCGCCTGCGCCACCTGCGACGGCTTCTTCTACCGGAACCAGACCGTAGCCGTGGTCGGCGGCGGCAACACCGCCGTCGAGGAGGCGCTGTACCTGTCGAACATCGCCTCGAAGGTGCACGTCGTCCACCGCCGCGACCGCTTCCGCGCCGAGGACATCCTGATCGACCGCCTGATGAAGAAGGCCGAGGAAGGCACGGTCGAGATCCACTGGAACCACGAGGTCGACGAGGTGCTCGGCGACCAGATGGGCGTCAACGGCCTGCGGATCAAGGACAAGGACGGCGAGACCACCGACCTCGAGCTCCAGGGCGTGTTCATCGCCATCGGCCACTCGCCGAACACCGGCATCTTCGAGGGCCAGCTCGACATGGAGGGTGGCTACATCAAGGTCAACAGCGGCACCGAGGGCAACGCGATGGCGACCTCCGTCGACGGCGTCTTCGCCGCGGGCGACGTGATGGACCATGTCTACCGCCAGGCCATCACCTCCGCCGGCACGGGCTGCATGGCCGCGCTGGACGCCAAGGCCTATCTCGAGAAGCTCGACGGCTGATTCCGCTTGGCACGCCCGGCCGGGCGTGCCCACCCGACACGAGACAAGGGGACCGACATGGACCCAACCATCGCTGCCTACGTGGTGATCCTGGCATTGGCACTCGGGCTGACCGGGGCGCTGCGCGCCGAACGTGAACACTGCGGTCGGGGCATCCTGATCGTCACCACCCTGGCCGGATTTCTGGTGGTCGCCGCCGTGAGTGCGCTGCTCTCCGCCCAGAGTGCGCTGGAACTGGTGCTTTCCACCATCGCGGTGTTCTTCGGTGCCCAGTCGGCGGCCACCGCGTTCCTGCTGCTGCGCCAGGAGGTCCAGTCCGAGCCCGACGACGAGCCCGACGAGCAGGAACTGCTCGACGAGGATGAACAGGCCCGGGCGCTGCGCCATGCCCGCGGCACCCAAGGGGAGGAAGGCTGATGGGTATCGGACTGCTGATCGACAACGCCGGCTGGTTCGCGCTGGGTCTGGTCCTGATCGCCCTGTCGGCACTGACCCACCCGGAGCGACGGCGTTTCTGGATCTGGGCCCTGCCCGTCGCCCTGCTGATCGTCCTCGTCGGGGTGCTCTTCCCGGCCGTGAGCGGACAGATGGACGGCGTGGGCTGGAAGGCGTGGCTGGTGATCGCCGTGCTGGCATTCGGCGTGGCAGCGGCGCCCTGGTACCCCGGCAGCCGCGACCAGGAAACCCGCCTGATCGACCTGGTGCGCGGCGTCTCGATCGTCCTGATCGGCAGCGGCCTGACCCTGGCCCTGCTCGGGCTGATCGGCTGGGATCAGACCACCCTCTACGTCCGCGCCTGGGACCTGAGGCTGACGGCCCTGATCGGCATCTTCATCGGCGTGTGGAGCGCGGTGGCGGGTCTGATCCACTGGCTGCGGCTCAAGGGTTCCATCAAGGCCCAGCGACGCGGCTCGCGCAACCAGCAACTGGCCCAGTGGGCGGTACTGGCCATCATCCTGGTCCTGGGGACGATCGCGGTGATCTACCCGAAGGCCGCCACCGCGCCGCTGATCCTGATGATCGTGCTGGCCATCGAGTGGGCGGCGCTCGCGGCACTCCAGCAACGCCACGAGGATCTCGTCCACATCCAGGCACGGCACGTCGGCTGGCTGGGCGTGGCCATCGTCACCTTGGGCTACGTGCAGAGCAGTCTGCTGCTGCTGGTGATCGGCAGTCTGGTTGTAGCCGGCTCGGTCCACTTCATCAAGCGCCAGGGGGCCTTCTGCCAGATCAGCCGGCGCACCTTCTATACCGACGAGACCGAGGACGCGACCGCCGACAGAGAAGAGGAAGAGGCCGAGTCGGCACCGCCGTCAGGCTGATGCCGGGCGGGGCGTCAGTCGTGGCTGAGGTCGTCCAGGGTCAGTTCGAAGGCATCGACGAACCGCTCGCGGAAGTAGCCCACCGCGGGTAGGTCCTCCATTTCCTCGAGTTTCCCGTACAGGAACTCCTCGGCCCGCCGGAACTCCTGGTTGCCCGCGGCCCGCTCCTCGATGCACTTGAGGTACGCCGACAGCGAGTCGGCCGCCTTGACCAGCCGCAGCACCTCCGGCTCGATGCGCGCGCTCTCGATCACCTCGGCGAACGATTCCCGCAGCGATTCGGGCAGCAGCCGGACGATCTTGCGCTCGGCGTGCGCCTCGAGCGCCTTGTAGGAATCGCGGATGTCCTCGCGGAAGTACTTCACCGGCGTGGGCAGATCGCCGGTGATGATCTCCGAGGCGTCGTGATAGAGCGCCACGCTGACCACTCGGCCCACGTCGTTCGTCTCGCCGAACTGCTCGTTGCCGATCACCGCCAGGGCATGGGCGATCATCGCCACCTGCAGGCTGTGTTCCTGGACGTTCTCGCTCCGGGTATTGCGCATCAGCCCCCAGCGGTAGATGTACTTCATCCGCGAGAGGTAGGCGAAGAAGTGACTTTTCTCGGGGCTTTGATCGGATTCGCTCATCGGGCTCTCTGCAATCGTTTCGGGTAATCGGTCAACGGTCTCGAGCGGGCGGCTCGGTCAGGCCTGCGTGGTCGGGCAAAAGCCCACCTCGCGGAATTCCTCGTGGAGGCTCACGGCGAAGCCGTCGGTCATCCCCGAGATCATGTCGGTCAGCAACTGGGCCTCCCGGTAGCGCAGCGGCATGGGGTTGTCCGCTGACTCGAACACCCGGCGGTAGTTCTCGGAGATGCGCTGGTAGATGTAGCCGGCCAGCGGAGTGGCGCGCTCACTGGCCGGATCGTCCGGGTCGCTGCGCGCCGTGATCGCGTACCAGAAGGCATCCATCAGCCCGTGGATCACCGTCAGGCCGGTCAGCTCCACGCGCAGCACGGACTTGTGGCGGTAGGCGTGCTGCCAGTTGCAGGCCTTCAGCGCCGACAGCAGGCGCCCGCCGCGCGAGGCGGCCACCAGTTCCCGCTCGAACCGGCCCTCGGCCATGGCCGGCAGGGACTCGATGAATACCTCGCCGATCGCCTCCATCAGCGCCCCGATCGCGCGGATGCGGAAGGTCTGCATGGAAATGTCGTTGAGCTCGTCGGGGGAGAGCCGCTCGCGGCGGTAGGCCCGGTGCTCGGCCATCGCCGACTCGCAGACCGCGGTGACCACCGGGTCGTCCGGCGCCTCGTGGCGCAGGAAGGCGATGGTATCGGAAAACGACAGCAGCCCCTTCTTGACCGCGTCCTCGGCATCGAGGACCGAATAGGCGATGTCGTCGCAGGCCTCCATGATCCAGGTCAGCGGATGTCGCTGCCCGGCGACCAGCCCCGTGCCCGCCCAGACCTCCTCCATCAGCGCCGACTCGGACTGAAAGTACCCGTGTTTCTTGTGGGTGACCCGGTAGGCATCCAGCCGATCGCTGGCGGTGGGGTACTTCACCAGCGCCGCGAGGGTGGCCATGGTCAGGTTCAGACCGTAATCGTCGTTGATCAGCTGCAGCTTGGTGAGCAACCGCAGGGTCTGGGCATTGCCCTCGAAGCGCAGGAAATCCTCCTTCATCGCCGGCGTCAGGTCGCCGCTGCCATCGAGCACCTGGTGGCGATTGATGGCGAACCAGCGGGCGATCGCGTCCTCGCCCTGGTGGCCGAACGGCGGGTTGCCGAGGTCGTGGGCCAGCCCGATGGTTGCCAGCAGGGCGGGCACGTCGCGCAGGGCTTCGGGCAGGCCGGCGGCGACCCGGCGATTGAATACCAGGTCGATGCCCACCGACCGGGCCAGGTTGGCCACCTCGTGAGAATGGGTCAGCCGGGTGCGGACGCTGTCCGACCGGTCGAGGGGAAAGACCTGCGTCTTGTCGGCCATGCGCCGCACGGGCGTGGAAAACAGCACGCGGTCGTAGTCGCGCTCGATGGCGGTGCGCGGCTGGCTGCCCACGCCCGGAGCCGTCCTGCCGCTACCGGGCCGTCGGCGGTCCGGGTTCAGCCAGCGGCGCCAGTGCTCGTCCAGGTCCTGAATCATGTCTTCCTCGCGGGAGTCTCGGGGTTGCTTCGCGGTCTTCGGCCACCGCCGGAAATAGCCCGGCCCTTCTGCTAGCCTTCTGGGGTTCCCGGACCCCGACCGGGGGCGGCAGACGCGGTCTGCCCGGAACGATACGGAATAGAGAACCACAACCCTATACCCGCCGCAATCGATCGACCCGGCCCGGGGATACGGGCGGCGGTCACACCGATAGATATTCCAGCGAGGGCGAAACAACATGAACACGACGATCGGAGTCATCGGCCTGGGGCTGATGGGAGCGGCGATGGCGCGTCGACTGGCCGAGGCGGGCTGGTCGGTGCTGGGCTACAACCGGACACCCCGCGAGGTCGATGGCGTCGAGACGCTCTCGGAGCTTCCCGAGTTCGCACGGCGCGCCGAGACGCTGTGGCTCATGGTCAGCGACGAGGCGGCCTGCCGCGAGGTGATCGAGTCGCTGGGAGAGGAGGGCGTCCGCGGCCATGTCGTGATCAACAGCTCGACCATCGCCCCCGAAGAGTCCTCCGCGCTGGCCCGGCGCGTCTCGGCGCTGGGCGGGGAATATCTCGAAGCCCCGGTGCTCGGCTCGATCCCGCAGGCGACCACCGGCACGCTGCAACTGCTGCTGGGCGGCCCCGACGCCCTGGTCGCCCGCCACGACGACCTGCTGCGGGCACTGGGCACGCCGACGCACTTCGGCGAGATACGCAGCGGTGCGGCGGCCAAGCTGGCGTTCAACCAGCTGATCGGCTCGCTGACCGCCGCCTTCTCGATGAGCCTCGGGCTGGTGCAGCGCGAGGGGGTGGACGTGGACAAGTTCATGGACACCCTGCGCGAGTCGGCCCTCTACGCGCCGACCTTCGACAAGAAACTGGCCAACATGCTGGATCACTCCTTCGACAAGGCCAACTTCCCCTTGAAGCACCTGCTCAAGGACATCCGCCTGTTCACCCGCAGCGCGGCCGGCCAGGACATTGACACCCACCTGCTGATCGGGCTGCAGCACGTGCTCGAGGAAGGCGTCTGCGCCGGCCACGGCACCCACGACTACTCGTCCCTCTACGAGAGCATCGTCCGCCAGCGCCCGCTGCACTGAGCCACCCGGGAAGTCGCTCAACAAGCCGCCTGCCAGCGGGTACAATGACGGGTTTCCGGTCGGCACCGTTCGGCGGTCCGGCCCGCTTCCATCGAACCAATCGCAGGAAACCGGACATCTCATGAGCCATCATGCCGTCAAGCCCCGCCGTGCGCTGCTGAGCGTCTCCGACAAGACCGGGATCCTGGGCCTGGCCCAGGGTCTCCACGCCGCCGGAGTGGAGCTGCTCTCCACGGGTGGCACCGCCCGCCTGCTGCGCGAGAACGACGTGCCCGTGCACGAGGTCAGCGACGTCACCGGCTTCCCGGAGATCATGGCCGGGCGAGTCAAGACGCTCAACCCGCTGATCCACGGCGGCATTCTCGGCCGCCGGGGCACGGACGACGAGGTGATGGCCACCCACGGCATCACCCCGATCGATCTCGTGGTGGTCAATCTCTACCCCTTCGCCCGCACCGTGGCCGACCCGGACTGCGACCTGCCCACGGCGATCGAGAACATCGACATCGGCGGCCCGGCGATGGTCCGCGCGGCGGCCAAGAACCACAACGACGTGGCGATCGTGGTCAACCCGGCCGACTACGAGGTGGTGCTCGAGGAGATCAACGGCGAGGGCATCTCCATGGCCACGCGCCAGCGGCTCGCCTCGGCGGCCTTCAGCCACACCGCGCAGTACGACGGCATGATCGCCGACTACCTCGGCCGCCAGTTCGAGGACAGCGCCTTCGCGCCGACCTGGCACCTGCCGCTGAACAAGTCGATGGACCTGCGCTACGGCGAGAACCCGCACCAGAACGCGGCCTTCTACGTCGAACCGGACGCCGCCCCGGGCACGCTCGCCCGCGCCCGGATCGTGCAAGGCAAGCCCTTGTCCTTCAACAACCTCGCCGACGCCGATGCCGCGCTCGAGTGCGTCAAGCAGTTCGACCGGCCGGCCTGCGTGATCGTCAAGCACGCCAACCCCTGCGGCGTGGCCACCGGCGAGGACATCACCACCGCCTACGACCGGGCGTTCGCCACCGACCCGACCTCGGCCTTCGGCGGCATCATCGCCTTCAACCGGCCGCTGGACGCCCACACGGCGCGGACCATCGTCGAGCGACAGTTCGTCGAGGTGATCATCGCCCCCGAGATCGGCAACGAGGCGGCCTCCGAGCTGGCCGCCAAGCCCAACGTCCGGGCGCTGGCGATCGACGACTGGTCGGTCAAGCAGGCCCCGGGCATGGACTTCAAGCGCATCGGCGGCGGGTTGCTGGTGCAGGACTTCGACCACGGCGTGATCGGCGAAACCGACCTGAAGATCGTCACCAAGCGCACACCCGACGAGGCGGAGATCCAGGACCTGCTGTTCGCCTGGCAGGTCGCCAAGTTCGTCAAGTCCAACGCCATCGTCTACGCCAGCGGCCAGCAGACCATCGGCGTGGGCGCCGGCCAGATGAGCCGCGTCTACTCGGCCCGTATTGCCGGCATCAAGGCCGCCGATGCCAGCCTGCCGGTGGAGGGGTCGGTCATGGCATCGGACGCCTTCTTCCCGTTCCGCGACGGCATCGATGCCGCCGCCGAGGCGGGCATCCGGGCGGTGATCCAGCCGGGCGGCTCGATGCGCGACCAGGAAGTGATCGACGCGGCCGACGAACACGGCATCGCCATGGTGTTCACCGGCATGCGGCATTTCCGCCACTGAGCCGGCGAGCGTCGCCCCAAACGAACGAGGCCCCTCCTGGTGAGGGGCCTCGTTCGTTCCAGGATCAGGCGAAGGGGTCGAACGGCTCGTCGCGGCGCCGCCGGTGCCGCTTGAGTTCCAGTTGCAGTGACTTGATGGCCACCTCCTCGTCGACGGGCGCCGACTCCCGTCGCTCCAGTTCCGCGCGCGCCTGCTCGAGCAGTGCCCGCAACTCGTGATGGTCGAGTCCGTCGAGATCCAGCATGGCGTTCAACCCGTCGCGCCGATCACCGAATGGAAATGGTGACCGCGCCGCACGAAGCGCTGCGTGCGGACGCTGGGATCGTGGTAGTGCGAGCTGACCGCGAGGGTGTCGCCCACTTCCACCAGTGTCAGGCCCCGACCGGGCCGCTCGTCCCAGGCGCCGCTGTCGATCCAGAGCCGGTTGCCGGCGCGCAGCGGCTGATCGACAATGGTGTGACCGGCGATCACCCAGTCGATGCCGCGCACATGGCGTTCCAGCCGGCGACCGTCGAGCACCTCGGCAAGCTGTGACCGTCCCCAGAGCAGGGTATCGAGCTGCGGATCGCCCGCCTCGCCGCCCCAGTAGGTCAGTTTCTTGACGCGCTCGAGCCGGGCGATGTTCTGGTCCCAGTCCCACAGCGGGAGTTCGGCATGGACCACGCCCACGGCCGCTGGCCCGTTACCTACCTGGATCATCAGGGGCATCTGGCTGATCAGGTTCATCACCTCGGTGATCAGGTCGTCCCACTTGTCGTCCTTGAGCCTGTCATACGGTTCCAGCAGCCAGCCGGCGCCCATGGCCTTCAGATCCCCCCGCTGCCGTTCGCTCAGGCAGCGCTCGGCCAGTGGTACCCGATGGTTGGCGAGCACGCGCTCGTGGTTGCCCGCCACCGAAAAGAACCACGGCTCGCCGAGCAGGCGCAGCGTGCCCAGCGAATCCTCGCCGTAGTCGACCAAGTCGCCCACGGCGATCACCCGATCGTTCTCGGGGGAAAATTCGTGCTTTTCCAGGATCTTTTCCAGCAATGGGCGACTGCCGTGCAGGTCACCCACGATGAAATCCCGACCCCGGGGATTTTTCAGCAGCTGTTTAAATAACGTCATGATGCAAGACAACGCCTGCACTCGCCGGATCAGGTCCCGCGAGCGCGTTCAGTTCGGTCGATGGATCGTCCCGGGGCCATCGGCAGCAGGGCGAACGGCGGGACGAGGCTGGCTCGGGCAAAGGCTTGCCCGATTATTGCTCGATATGTTCGCTAAAAAATAACGTCAGGTCAACAGCTTGGCGCGCCAAAAGCCGGAAGCGTATCACCGGGACTAGGTCTCGCCCATGGGACGAAAAAACCGGTACCGCTTGCCGGGGTCCGTTCGGATTCGTGCAGACTTGATCCCGGGGACATAGGCAACCGGCCGGCGGTACACGTATGATCGAAGGCAACCCACAAGCATTCTCACAAGGTTGCTCCCCGTGTCCGAACTCGACGAGATCACCCCCGACAAGGCACTGTTCAGCCGGCTGACCTCGGCGGTGTCGCTGGACGATCGACAGCATGCCGATCTCGAACGTGCGCTGCGCTGCAGCCCGTTCATCCAGCAGAGCCTGGCGGCGGAGCCCGGTATTCTCGACTACGTGATCCGCGGGCTCGACGACCCGTTCCTCGGTGACGGGGTCGAGCAGCGACTGACCGATCTCTGCGGGGATCGCGACGCCCGCCATGCCCTCGACGCGACGGACTTCGGCCGGGAACTGCGCCGCTTCCGCCGCCGCGAGATGATCCTGATCGCCTGGCGGGACCTAGCCGGCATCGACCGCACCGACTCCACCCTGCGGGCCCTCTCCAGGCTGGCCGACTTCTGCGTGGCCGAATCGCTCGCCTACCACGAACACCACATGCACAAGCGATTCGGCCAGCCACGCGGTCCGGACGGCGAGCCCGTCGGACTGGTGGTGGTCGGCATGGGCAAGCTCGGCGGCGAGGAGCTGAACTATTCCTCCGATATCGACCTGATCTTCGCCTATGCCCACGAGGGCGAGACCGACGGGCGCAAGTCGATCAGCAATGCCGAGTATTTCGTCCGGCTGGGCCAGCGGATGATCCGCTCCCTGGACGAGGTCACGGGTCACGGCTTCGTCTTTCGCGTCGACATGCGGCTGCGGCCGAACGGCGACGAGGGGCCGCTGGCCATGAGCTTCGACGGGCTGGAGATCTATTACGCCACCCGTGGCCGCGAATGGGAACGTTATGCCTGGATCAAGGCACGCGTGATCGCCGGCGATTTCGAGGCCGGCCGCGAACTGATGGAGTTGCTGCGGCCGTTCGTCTTTCGCCGCTACCTCGACTTCGGCGCCTTCAGCCAGCTGCGGGAAATGAAGCGCATGATCGAGCGCGAGATGACCGGCGCGGCGATGAAGAACAACATCAAGCTCGGTCCCGGCGGGATCCGCGAGATCGAGTTCATCGCCCAGCTGTTCCAGTTGCTGCGCGGCGGCAGGGAACCCGACCTGCAATGCCGGCGACTGGTTCCGGTACTGCAATCGCTCGAGGCCATGGGTGAGCTCGAACCGGCCACCGTGGCGGATCTCACCGCCGGCTACGATTTCCTGCGTCGCAGCGAGAACCGGCTGCAGATGCTCTACGACCAGCAGACCCAGACCCTGCCGGACAACAAGTTCGACCAGATGCGCCTGGCCCTGGCGATGGGATTCGACGACTGGGGCGCCTTCTTGGCCGAACTCGACCGTCACCGGGTCCGGGTCCACGGCCACTTTTCGCAGGTGCTCCGCCTGCCCGACGAGGAGGACGAGAGCGCCGACCCGCTCGAGCGGGTATGGAACGGCACGGACGAGCCGGAAACCCGGGTGCGGATCCTTCGCGAGACCGGCTTCGACGAGGCCGAGGAGATCGACCGGCGGCTGGTGGCCTGGCGCGAGGAGCAAGACACGGCGTTGAGCGGCACGGTGGCCCAACGGCTCGACCAGCTCATGCCCGACCTGCTGCGCGATATCGCCGAGTACCACCACGAGGCCACCATCCTCTCGAGGATGCTCGACCTGCTCGCCGCCATCCTGCGGCGCAGCGTCTACGTGGCCCTGCTGATCGAGCAGCCGCAGGCCCGGCGCCAGCTGGTCCGACTGCTCGACGGCAGCCCGTGGATCGCGGAGCTGCTCACCCAGCACCCGATCCTCCTCGACGAGCTGATCGACCCGCAGACGCTCTATTCCCCGCCGGACAAGGAACAGCTGGCCCGCGAGCTGGGTGAACTGCTGGCGAAATGCCCGGACGACGAGGAACGCAGCCTCGACGAGCTGCGGCGCTTCAAGCAGCTGGCCACCCTGCGGGTCGCCGCCGCCGACGTGGTCGGGGCGCTGCCGGTGATGCGGGTGTCGGACCAGCTGACGTGGATCGCCGAGGTGATTCTCGAGGCGGTCTACGAGCGGGCCCGCTCACAGATCGAGGCACGCCACGGCCAGCCGCGCGCGGTGGACGAGTCGGGCGAGCCGTTCACGCCCGGGCTGGCGATCATCGGCTACGGCAAGCTCGGCGGGATCGAGCTGGGCTACGGGTCGGACCTCGATCTCGTCTTCCTGCACGATTCCACCGACCGCGAGGCGGTCACCGACGGCGACAAGACCATCGACAACAGCCTGTTCTTCGCCCGCCTGGCGCAGAAGATCATCCATACGCTCAGCATCCGCACGCCGGCGGGCGTGCTCTACGAGGTGGACACGCGGCTGCGGCCCGACGGCGTGGGCGGCCTGCTGGTCTCGTCGATCAACGCCTTCGCCCAGTACCAGGCCGAGCACGCCTGGGTCTGGGAGGTCCAGGCCATGTGCCGCGCCCGGTTCGTCGCGGGCACCGAGCGGGTCGGCGAGGCCTTCGCCTCGATCCGGCAGCAGTCGCTGGCGCAGCCGCGAGACGAGGCCGAGCTGCGCGAGTCGGTCGTCGGCATGCGCCGGAAGATGCGCGAGAACCAGGAAACGACCCCCCCGGGCCTGTTCCATCTCAAGCGCGACGTCGGCGGCATCACCGATATCGAGTTCCTGGTGCAGTACCTGCTGCTCAGGCATGCCGGGGAGCACCCGGAGATCCTGCGCTTCACGGACAACATCCGTCAGCTGGAATCGCTCCGCCGTGCGGGGGTGATCGACGAGACGATCTGCGAGGACCTGACCCACGCCTACCGGAGCCTCCGGGACGCGGGGCATCGCCAGGCACTCAAGGGACGCCGGTCGATCGTCAATGCCGCCGCCTACTCCCAGCAACGTGACATCGTCATCCGCCAGTGGCAGGACGTGCTGGGCGAGCCGCCACCCGGGGCGGTAACCGGCTGAGCCTCCCGGTCACGACCCGGGCGCGCCGTAGTCGAGTTCGAGCACCACGGGGGCGTGATCGGAGGGGCGCTCCCACCGCCGGGGTTCGACGTCGATGTGGCAGGCGCGTGCCCGGTCGCGCAGTTCGTCGCTGACGAGGATCAGGTCGATGCGCAGTCCGCGGTTGCGACGGAAGTTGGCGGCACGGTAGTCCCACCAGGAAAACGCGTTCTCCGGCTGGTCGAACAGCCGAAAGGCATCGATCAGGCCGGTCTCGAGAATGCGATCGAGCGCGTCGCGCTCCGGGGTACTGCAGAGGATGCGTTCGTGCCATGCCTCCGGGTCGTGCACGTCGGCGTCCGTGGGCGCGATGTTGAAGTCGCCCACCACCACCCGATGGCGGTAGCGACCGGCCTCGGCGGCCAGCCACCGGGCCAGTGCCTCCAGCCATTCGAGCTTGTAGCGATACTTCTCCGAACCGACCGCCTCGCCGTTGACCACGTAGAGATTGATCACCCGCAGGTCGCCGAAGGTGGCCGCGATCACGCGGCGTTGCGGATCCTCGAACTCCGGAATGTCGGTGACCACGTCGGTCGGTTCCGGCCAGTGCGCCGGATAGACCCAGGCCACGCCGTTGTAGGTCTTCTGCCCGTTGCTGAGGATCCGGTAGCCGGCCGCATCCAGGGCCGCGCGATCGACGGCCTCGTCGGTCTGCTTGAGCTCCTGGAGGCCGAGCAGGGTGGCAGGCTGTTCGGCGAGCCAGTCCAGTACCTGTGGCTGACGCACCTTCAGGGAATTGACGTTCCAAGTGACGATATTCATCGGGGCTTCCTGGTGAATCTCGGGGCGCGCCATTCTCTCAGAACTCGGGCCCTGGGGCATGACGTCAGAATGGACTGCGAGTGGTCTGGGCAATCAACCAGAAGACGAACAGGACGACGGCCGCTGCCATGAACAGGGCCGCCAGGCGGGACTTGCGGCGAATCAGCGCGTCCTGGTCGAGCCCGGAGATGATGTAGGGATCCCCGTTGCCCGGACGCCGGATCAGGTTGGCCGTATGGCTCCCCCCGTTGCCGACGGTGTCCACCTGGTGGACCTCCTTCTCCGCCTGGGAGCGCGCCAGGCGCATCGCCCACTGCCATTCCCGCTGGGAGATGTCGCCATCGCCGTCGAGGTCGAATCGCTGCCGCTGGGCAGCGTCGCGCTGCCATTCCGCGAGCAGTTCCCGGCGGCGGTGCTCGATCGCTGCGGCGACGGATTCGCCCGTGTTGCGATGCCCGCGGGTCTCCAGCCAGCCGAGCACGTAGACGGGAAAGTCGGGGAGCAGGAGGCGCTCGGTGTAGCGGTGGTCGTCGCCGCCGTATCCCGTGGCGCCCGAGCCGCCGTGCCAGGTTCGCGCGCCCCGTTCACGCCAGCGCCGACGACGATGCTCGACCACCCGGGCATGGTCCGGGTCGACGTATGCCTCGCCCGTGCCGTCGTCCACCAGGAACAGCGAATCGCTGCGGTTGCGCTCGGTGGTCACCCAACGGCGGTTTTTGCCGCTTCCCTCGCGCCGTTCGATGGTGACGTCGTACCAGAGGCAGGGCGTGAAGGTGAGCGGCGAACGCAGGGGCGAGCCGTTGAGCGGCCGTCCGGTGCCCTCGATCTCGTTGAACCCCTGGGCGGCGGATCGCAACCGCGACGTGGGGGTGTGGGCGATGATGCGCGCTCGGGCGACGTAGCGAAAGCCGAGGAAGACAAACAGGAGGGTGAGTCCCGCCGACCCGGCCCAGAGCAGGAGGAAGAACCCCCCGTCCAGCCCGGACAGCCAGTCGCGCAACGATTGGATCATCGACGGAGCCGACTCCGAAGCGACCGGCCGGTTACCGGAACAGGGCCTTCACGTCCACGTCCTGCGTGGTCTCACGCTCGAACTCCAGCAGGCGGAAGGCTCGGAAGCCGAACAGTTGCGCGATCATGACATCCGGGAACTGCTCGATGCGGATGTTGTTGGTGTTGACCGCGGCGTTGTAGAACTCGCGCCGGTCGGCGATCTCGTTCTCCAGCCCGGTGATGCGCTGCTGCAGATGCTGGAAGGTCTCGTTGGCCTTGAGCTCGGGGTAGGCCTCGGCCACCGCGAACAGATTGCCCAGACCGAGCCGGAGGCTCTGCTCGGCCCCGCCAAGGGCCGCGACGTCACCGCGCTGCTGCGCCTGGTTGACCGCCGCTCGGGCCTCCATGACCCGCTCGAGGGTGTCGCGCTCGTAGTGCATGTACTGGCGGGCGGTCTCGACCAGCTTCGGCAGCTCGTCGTTCCGCTGGCGCAGCAGCACGTCGATGTTCGACCAGGCCTGGGAGACGTTGTGCTTCAGGCGTACCAGCCCGTTGTAGATGACGATCCCCCAGATCAGGACCAGCACCAGCAGGAAAACGATGATCGACAGCGCGATACCCATGTGAATTCAGCCTCCATGCCGCCCGCCGCTGGCGGGTCGGTCGGTTCAGACGTCGATGTTCGAGGCCGACAGCGCAAACTTCTCGATGAAGTCGCGCCGCGGCTCGACCAGGTCCCCCATCAGGACGGTGAACACCGAGTCGGCGGCGACCGCGTCCTCGATCCTCACCTGCAGCAGCCGACGGGTGTCCGGGTTCATGGTCGTTTCCCAGAGCTGGTCCGGGTTCATCTCGCCCAGACCCTTGTAGCGCTGCACGGACAGCCCGCGGCGCCCTTCGGCCATCAGCCAGTCGATCGCCTGCTCGAAACGCTCGACCGGATGGCGACGCTCGCCGCGCACGACCTCGGCCCCCTCGTTGATCAGTCCGTCGAGGCGCTCGCCCAGATCACCCAGCATACGATATTCGCTGCCCTGGAAGAATGCCGCCGGGATGGTGGTTTCATGTGAAACCCCGTGCTGGCTGCGCTCGATGCGGAACACGTGGCCGTGCTCGCCTTCCTCCATCGACACGCCATACTCGACACCCGGGTCGGCGATGACGTTGAGCATGCCGTTGAAGTGGCCCAGCCAGCCGGCCAGGCGCGACTCGTCGTCCATCATCGACGGGTCGAGACGCGAGATCTGCATCAGCGCCTTAAGCGCGTTGATGTCGAAGCGGTTGGCCATGCGCTCGATCATCGCCTGGGCGGAGAGGTATTCGCGAGCCAGCGACTCGAGCCCCGGGCCGCTGATCGGCGGGGTGTTCTCGCCGAGCTCGATGCGGGCGCCGTCGACCGCCTGCTGCAGCAGGTACTGGTTCAGGGCCAGGTCGTCCTTGAGGTACTGCTCCTGCTTGCCCTTCTTGACCTTGTACAGCGGCGGCTGGGCGATGTAGACGTGGCCGCGCTCGACCAGCTCGCGCATCTGGCGATAGAAGAACGTCAAGAGCAGGGTGCGGATGTGACTGCCGTCGACGTCCGCGTCGGTCATGATGATGATGCGGTGGTAGCGCAGCTTGTCCGGGTCGAAGTCCTCGCGGCCGATCCCGCATCCGAGCGCGGTGATCAGGGTGCCCACCTCGGCCGAGGACAGCATCTTGTCGAAGCGCGCCTTCTCCACGTTGAGGATCTTGCCCTTGAGCGGCAGGATCGCCTGCGTACGACGGTCACGGCCCTGCTTGGCCGAGCCGCCCGCGGAGTCGCCCTCGACGAGATACAGTTCGGAGAGCGCCGGGTCCTTCTCCTGGCAGTCGGCCAGCTTGCCGGGTAGCCCGGCGATGTCGAGCGCACCCTTGCGGCGGGTCATCTCGCGGGCACGGCGGGCCGCCTCGCGGGCGCGCGCCGCCTCGATGATCTTGGAGGTGATCGCCTCGGCGTCCTGGGGGTTTTCCTCGAGGAAGTCGGCCAGGTGCTCGGCGGTCATCGACTCGACCGCGGTCTTCACCTCGGAGGAGACCAGTTTCTCCTTGGTCTGCGAGGAGAACTTCGGGTCGGGCACCTTGACCGAGATCACCGCCACCAGGCCCTCGCGCCAGTCCTCGCCGGTGGTGCTGACCTTGGCCTTCTTCAGGATCCCGTTGCGATCCATGTAGTCGTTGAGCGTGCGCGTCAGCGCGGTGCGGAAACCGGTCAGGTGCGTACCGCCGTCACGCTGCGGGATGTTGTTGGTGTAGCAGAACAGGTTTTCCTGGTAGGCGTCGTTCCACTGCAGCGCCAGCTCGATGCCCACCTCGTCGCGATCGCCCGAGAGGTAGATCACGTTCTTGTGGATCGGTGTCTTGTCCTTGTTCAGGTGCTCGACGAACGCGCGGATGCCGCCCTCGTAGTAGAACGTGTCCGAGCGGCCGCTCTGCTCCTCGGAGAGCGAGATGTGCACCCCGGAGTTGAGGAACGACAGCTCGCGCAGCCGCTTGGCAAGGATGTCGTAGTGGAAGGTGACGTCGGTGAAGATCGTCGGGCTGGGCAGGAACCGGATCTGGGTGCCGGTCCGCTCGGTCGGGCCGGCATCCTTGAGCGGGTACTGCGGCTCGCCCAGGTGGTACTCCTGCACCCAGCGGCGCCCGTTGCGCCAGATGGTCAGGTCCAGCCGGTCGGAAAGCGCGTTGACCACCGAGACACCGACACCGTGCAGGCCGCCGGACACCTTGTAGCTGTTCTGGTCGAACTTACCGCCGGCGTGCAGCACGGTCATGATGACCTCGGCGGCCGACCGCCCCTCTTCCTCGTGCAGGTCGGTGGGGATGCCGCGACCGTCGTCGGTGACCGACACCGAGCCGTCGGCGTGGATCACCACGTCGATCTTCGTGCAGTGACCGGCCAGGGATTCGTCGACCGCGTTGTCGACCACCTCGAACACCATGTGGTGCAGGCCGGTGCCGTCGTCGGTATCGCCGATGTACATGCCCGGCCGCTTGCGGACGGCGTCCAGCCCCTTGAGGACCTTGATGCTGCTGGAATCGTAACTGTTTTCGGCGCTCATCGTTTCATGTCCATTCCGGTTGCTCGGCAGCGTCCTGCCGAAAACGGGCTCGCAATATCCTGCGATCCCGTTGCCGCACGGTACGGCTGTTCAGTGCTGTAAAACCTTCTGATCATACCATTTTCCGCACCTGGCCGTCGGCCAGCGCGAAGCGCGCGTCGATACGGCCCTCGTCGTCGAGCGCATCGGCGGCAATGACGCTGATGAAGGCCTGGTGGCCGCTTGTGGTGAGGAAGTCGAGCACCCGTCGCCGGTTGTCGTGATCGAGCTCCGAGGCCAGGTCGTCGAACAGGATGACGGCCGTCTCCCCCCGGGCCTTCTGCCACAGATCGAGCACGGCGAGGTGCAGCAGGGTCACGAGCATCTTGATCTGGCCCCGGGAGGCGACATGCCGTGCCTCCTGGTCGTCGATGGCGATCTTCAGGTCCGCGCGGTGCGGACCGAACAGCGTCGACTGCATCTCCGTCTCTCGTTCCCGTCCCTGCTCGATGGCCGTGGCGAGATCGAGATCCTGACGGTAGCCCGGGAGGTACCGCAACGACAGGACCCCCTGCGGAAACAATGCCGGGGCCAGTGCTTCGACGCGCTCGATCAGATGCCGCAACACTTCCCGACGGGCGGACTCGAGCCGGTCGGCGTTGCGGATGTAAAGGGCCTCCCAAATCGCTTCCCGTTTCCTCCGCCTCAGAAGTGCATTGCGCTGCCTGAGCACCTTGAGGAACTCGCGATGCCGGTCGAAGAACTCGGGCAGGGCGTAGAAGCCGACGCGGTCGAGGAAACGTCGCCTGTGGTCGGGCGAGCCCAGCACGAGGTCGTCCGACTGCGGATGAAGCGCGAGCACCGGCAGCAGCCGGGCCAGTTCACTCAGGCGGGTGACGTTCTCCCCGTCGATGCGCAGGTGAAGCGCCTTGCGGTCTCGTTGCAGGGCGATGCGGTGTTCGCGCTGGCCCGGCGCGCCTTCCTGGACGCGCGCCCGGACCAACAGGTCGCCGGTGCCGTGCCGGATCAGTTCCGCGGGCTGATTGCCACGAAACGACCGGCCCAGGCTCAGCGTATGGATCGCCTCGAGCAGGCTGGTCTTGCCGGAACCGTTCGGGCCGCTGATCAGGTTGATCCCGCCGGCGGGTTCCAGATCGACGGATTGCAGGTTGCGCAGCCGTTCGACGTGGAGTTCGGTGAGCCGTGTCACGGAAACCGGCTTAGATCTTCATCGGCATCAGGACGTAACGCGTCCGGATCAGGTCGGCCGTGGTCGGCTGGACCAGTGCGCTGGATTCCGGCGTCTCGAATTCCATGCGGACCTGCGGGTCGTCGATGTTGGCCAGGATGGCGAGCATGTAGCCGATGTTGAACGCGATCTTGAGGCTGTCGCCCTGGTAGTCCACCGGGATCTCCTCGCGGGAGGATTCCTGATCGCTGTTGATGGCCTCGATGGCCAGCTGGTCGGTCTCCAGCAGGTAATGGGCGCCGGCGAACCGGTCGGTGTTCAGGACGGCGGCGCGCTGCAGGACCTGTCGAAGCGAGTCGCGGTCGGCGATCACCACCTTGCTGTTGTTCTTCGGGATGACCCGGTCGTAGTCCGGGAAGCGCCCGTCGATGAGCTTGCTCACCATCCGCTGCCGGGCGAGCTCGAGCTCGATCTGCTGGTTGCTCACCAGCAGATCGATGGGGCTGTCATCGTCGCGGTCGAGCGCACGCATTAGCTCCATGACCATCTTGCGCGGCACGATGATGCGCAGGGTGTCCGCGACCGACTGCTCGCTGTCGGTTTCCGCCAGGGCGAGGCGGTGACCGTCGGTCGCCACGCAGCGGATGTGGTCCGGGGCGACCTCCAGGAGCAGACCGTTGAGGAAGTATCGCACGTCCTGCTGCGCCATGGAGAACTGCGTCTTCTCCAGGAGCAGTCGCAGGTGGTTTTGCGGAAGGACGACCCGGTGTTCCTCCGCGGTGGCTTCCATCCGGGGAAACTCGTCGGCAGGCAGGCAACCGAGCCGGAAGACGCTCTGCCCGGAGCGAAGGATGAGAAAGCCGTCTTCCTGGCGGAGCTCGATGGGTGCCTCCGAGCCGATGGCCCGCACGATGTCATGCAGTTTCCGCGCGCTGACCGTGGTGCGCCCGGGCTGTTGAACCTCGATGGGCGTGCCGCTCTCGAGCTGGATCTCCAGATCGGTGGCCGTGATCTGGAGCGCGTGGTCGGAAGCCTCCAGCAGCAGATTGCCGAGGATGGGCATCGTCTGGCGTTTTTCCACGCCGCCAATGACCCGGTTGATCGCATCGAGCAGGTCCTGTCGGTTGACGGTCAGTTGCATGGCATGCGCTTCCTCTTATTCAGTAACAGATGTTTTTTTCTGTTGATGATGATGAATGTGAAGGGGGACAAAAGCTCTGGATAACCCATCGAACGGCCATTTTTTCAACAGGTTATGAAAATCATATCTCGGCTGGACGCCTCGGGAGGTCCTGTGGAACGTTTGGGACGGATTGTGGATAACGCATTTCCCGTCATTCCGTCCACAGTTTTCCCAGCGGCTGTCCCGGCATCTTGCCGAGGTTATACCCGGATCCGGACCGCTACACGTTGAGCGTGTGTCTCAGCAGGTTGTAGTCGTCGCTGATCTTGCTGTCGCTCTCCCGAAGTTCCTCGATCTTGCGTACCGCGTGCAGCACCGTGGTGTGATCGCGTCCGCCGAAGGACTCGCCGATCTCCGGCAGCGAATGGCTGGTCAGTTCCTTGGCCAGCGCCATCGCGATCTGGCGGGGGCGGGCGATCGAGCGCGTGCGGCGTGCCCCGGTCAGGTCCTGGATCTTGATGTTGTAGTACTTGGCGACGGTGCGCTGGATATTGTCGAGCGTGATCATCTTGGCGTGGGCCGAGATCATGTCCTTGAGCGCATCCTTGGTGGATTCGATCGTGATCGGCCGCTTGGAGAACTGCGTGGTCACGATCACGCGCCGCAACGCCCCCTCGAGTTCGCGGATGTTGGCCTGGATGCGCCGGGCGATGAAGAAGGCGACGTCCGAGTCGAGATCGATGCCGGACTGTTCGGCCTTGCTGTGCAGGATGGCCACCCGGGTCTCCATGTCCGGCGGCTCGACGGCGACCGTCAGGCCCCAGCCGAACCGCGACTTCAGGCGTTCCTCGAGTCCCTCGATCTCCTTCGGGTAGCGATCGCAGGTCATCACGATCTGCTTGCCCTGCTCGATCAGCGCGTTGAAGGTGTGGAAGAACTCCTCCTGGCTGCGCGGCTTGGTGGCGAAGAACTGGATGTCGTCGATCAGCAGCGCGTCGATGCCGCGGTAGAAGTTCTTGAACTGCTCGGTATTGTTGTTGCGGATCGCGGTGATCATTTCCTGCACGTAGCGTTCGCTGTGCAGGTAGATCACGCGCTTGTCGGCCTGCTGGTCGATGATCTCGTTGCCGACCGCATGCATCAGGTGGGTCTTGCCCAGGCCCACGCCGCCGTAGATCAGCAGCGGGTTGTAGCTGGCGCCGGCGTTGGCGGCCACCTGCTGGGAGGCGGCACAGGCGAGCTGGTTGGACTTGCCCTGGACGAAGGTGGCGAAGGTGAATCCCCGATTGAGGTTGTGGCCGAATTCCTGGTTGTCGTCCGGCTCGTCCGGCTCCGCGGGCGCCGGAGCGGGCGTGGTCTTCCTTGCCGGCTGCCCGGCCGGCCGCGGGGATTCGGCCGGTTTTGGCGGGGCGGACTTGCGCATGGTGCTACCCGCCTCGCCGATGCGCAGCGAGACATCAAGGTCCGGGCGACCGGACACCTCGCGGGCGTGCAGGCGAATGCGCTCGAGCAGCTTCTGCTCGATCCAGTCGACGGCGAACCGGTTCGGTGCCCACAGCAGCCACTGGGAGTCGCTGCGCTCCTCGGCCTGCAGCGGGAATATCCACATCGTCAGCTGGTCGTTCGGCAGCTCCTGGGACAGGCGATCAATACATTGTTGCCACATCGGAAAGTGCTGCATGACGACGGTTGTTCTCCCTGGTCCACGGGTCGGTTCGACAAACGGCGATCATAACATTCCACAGGATGCTCCGGCATCTTATCCACAAGTTGATCGATGTCGGATCCCCAGCCTTTTCGGGCCGGGCCTGGTGCATCCATCACCGGTCGGACTTGACAGCGAGGGCGCTTTTGGCACAGTATTCGGCCCCTTTTTCAAGCGGATACGGGCGTCAGGGGATGCCCGTGTCGGCTTTGCCGTTACCATTCCGAACAAACCATCTGGTAGAGCGTCATGAAAAGAACATTTCAGCCGAGCAACCTGCGTCGCAAGCGCACTCACGGTTTCCGTGCCCGCATGAAGACCCGTGGTGGTCGCGCGATCATCAACGCCCGTCGTGCCAAGGGCCGCAAGCGTCTTTCTGCCTGAGATCGTGACCTCGGTCACGTCGTCGGAGACCGCGGCAGGTTCCCGTGCCGACGACGGGGGTGACGAGCCCCGTTGGGCTCGCTTTCCCCGTACTGCGCGCCTGCTGACCGGACGTGATTACCAGACGGTGATGCGTGGCGGGTTCCGGGTGCACACGGCCAACCTGATGCTGGTGGTGTCGGCCCGTTCCGAGGGGCAGGCGCGCCTCGGTCTGGCGGTGAGCCGGCGCCGGGTGCGACGGGCCCACGAGCGGAATCGCATCAAGCGTGTCGCCCGGGAAGAGTTCCGGTTGATGCGGACGGACCTCGCTCCCATGGACGTGGTCGTCCTGGCGAAACCGGGTGCCGACGAGGTGTCGATGGACGAGCTTCATCGGCAGATGCGTCACGCACTGAAAAAGGCGAGTCGGAAATGCGCGCAGTCCTGATAGCGCTGGTCAAGGCCTACCGTTTGCTGATCAGCCCCCTTCTGCCGCCGTCGTGCCGCTTTTATCCCACCTGTTCCGAGTACGCCATCGAGGCCTTCGAGAGGCACGGGGCATTGCGGGGCGGCTGGCTCACGCTCAGGCGCGTGGGTCGTTGCCACCCCTTCTGCGAGGGGGGCATCGATCCCGTTCCGGGCAGCGAAAGGGTATCGGACACGGCATGCCGATGCTCCACCGAATCCGTTTCACGTGAAACCGACCCCACCTCCGGGGGCGGTTCCCATGTCGTCCAATCGCGAGACTGACCTCCCATGGAACAACGTCGCCTGATCCTGATCATCGCCCTGGGCTTTGTCCTCATCCTGCTCTGGCAGGCGTGGCTGGGGGATAACCGGTCCGAGACGGACGGCCAGCGGTCCTCCACCACGTCGGACCAGGTGGCCGATGATCGGCCGACGGGGGACGGTCCGGATGCGAGCGAGGAACGCCCCGACGGAGCCACGGTGCCGGAAGGGTCGGGCGATACACCTGCCGGCGCCTCCGATGATTCGCTGGTAGCCGTCGAAACGGACGTCCTCTCGCTCGCCATCGACCCGGCTGGTGGCACCCTGGTCCGGGCCGATCTTCTCGAGTACCCGGTCGAACTCGATCAACCCGATCAGCCGGTGCGCCTGCTGGAAGACAGCCAGGGTTTCACCTACATCGCGCAGTCCGGTCTGCTGGGCCGTAACGATGCCCCGGCCCCGGATCACCACGCACGCTTTGATGTCGAGGAAGCGTCATACCGGCTGGCGGACGGCGAGTCGGTGCTCGAGGTGCCGCTCGTCTGGGAAGAGGACGGGGTGCGCGTCACCAAGACCTACCTGTTCAAGCGCGGCTCGTATGCTGTCGACGTGCGCTACACCGTCGAGAACACCACCGAGGCCGAGTGGCGCGGTCAGCAGTACCGGCAGCTGACACGTTCGGGCTCCACCCCGGGCATGCAGCTGATGTATACCTACACCGGTGGCGTCTACGCGGGCACCCCGACCGGCGGTGGTGACCGTCTGAACTACGAGAAGATCGAATTTGACGAGATGGGCGAGGTCCGTCTCGACAAGAACCTGCAGGATGGCTGGGCCGGGATCATCCAGCACTACTTCATGAGTGCCTGGGTGCCCGCGGACCCCGAGCAGGTCAACCAGTACTACACCCTCAAGAGCGACCGTGACGGTTTCCCCGTGTATTCGCTGGGCCTGTTGTCGCCCACGACCACCGTGGGGCCGGGATCGACCGAGACGCTGGAGTCGATCCTCTACGTGGGGCCGAAGATCCAGTCGAACCTCGAGTCGCTCGCCACGGGCATGCACCTGGCGGTGGACTTCGGCATCCTGACCTTCATCTCCGAGCCGATCTTCTGGCTGCTCGACCTCTTCCACGACTGGGTGGATAACTGGGGCTGGGCCATCGTGCTGGTCACCCTGGTGATCAAGCTCATTTTCCTGTGGCCGTCGGCGGTGAGCTACCGCTCGATGGCGCGCATGCGGGCGGTCACGCCGAAGATGCAGGCCCTCAAGGAACGGTTCTCCGACGACAAGCAGCGCCTCTCCCAGGAGATGATGAAGCTTTACCAGAAGGAGAAGATCAATCCGCTGGGCGGCTGTCTGCCGATCCTGATCCAGATCCCCGTGTTCATCGCGCTCTACTGGGTCCTGGTGGAATCCGTCGAACTGCGACAGGCGCCGTGGATCCTCTGGATCGACGACCTCACCCAGCGGGATCCGTACTTCATCCTGCCGCTGCTGATGGGCCTGTCGATGTGGGCGCAGCAGAGGCTCAACCCCGCCCCGGTCGATCCGATGCAGAAGAAGATCTTCCAGTGGCTGCCGGTGGTGTTCACGGTGTTCTTCGCCTTCTTCCCGGCGGGCCTGGTGCTGTACTGGTTCGTCAACAACCTGCTCTCCATCATCCAGCAGACGATCATCACCCGCCGTGTCGAGCGGCAGATGGCCGCCCGCAAGGGGTCGAGCTGACCGAGTTTGATGTTTCCCGTGAAACATCGGGCGGGTGCCCGACGTGACTGAACCCAAGGTAGACACGATCTGTGCCGTGGCCACGGCCGCCGGCCGGGCCGGCGTCGGGGTGGTCCGGCTCTCCGGGCCGGATGCCAGGCCGATCATCGGACAGCTGTCCGGCCTCGATCCGTCTCCCCGTCACGCCCATTACGCCACGCTCCGGCGTTCCGCCGACGGCAGCGTGCTCGATGACGGCATCGTGCTCTTCTTCCCCGGGCCGCATTCCTACACCGGCGAGGACGTGGTGGAGTGGCAGGGGCACGGCAACCCCGTGCTGCTCGACGAGGCCGTCCGCGAGATGATCCACGCCGGCGCCCGCATGGCCCGTCCGGGCGAGTTCACGGAGCGCGCCTTTCTCAACGGGCGCATGGATCTCGCCCAGGCCGAGGCGGTCGCCGACCTGATCGAGGCCGGTTCCGCCCAGGCGGCCAACGCGGCTCGTCGCTCGCTCACCGGCGTGTTTTCCCGCCGGATCGACACCTTCGTCGATCATCTCGTGCAGCTGCGCATGTACATCGAGGCGGCGCTGGACTTTCCCGAGGAGGAGATCGACTTTCTCTCGGATACCCGCCTGCGCGATCAGCTGGACGCCCTGCGTGCCGAGCTTGCCGACCTGTTGGCGCGAACCGGGGAAGGCGTCCGGCTGCGGGAGGGGATGCAGCTGGTGATCGTCGGCCAGCCGAACGCCGGCAAGTCCAGTCTCCTCAACCAGATGGCCGGCGAATCCCGTGCCATCGTCACCGAGATCGCCGGAACGACCCGTGACGTCCTGCGGGCCGAGATCAATATCGACGGCCTGCCGGTGCACGTGATCGACACCGCCGGGCTGCGCGACAGCGACGACCCCATCGAGCAGGAGGGCATCCGACGCGCCTGGGCCGAGATCGAGCAGGCCGACCTGGTGCTGCTTCTGATCGACGGCACGCGCGGGCGGACGACGGCGGACGAGCAGACGCTCGCGCGTCTCCCGGACAAGCCCCTGCTGACCGTGATCAACAAGATCGACCTGACCGGCGAGCCACCGTCCGAGTCGGCCGAAGACGGCGTGTTGCGCCTTTCCGCACGCAGCGGCGAGGGGGTCGACGCGCTGCGTCGCGAACTGCGGCACATGGCCGGCGTGACCGAGCGCAGCGAAGACCCGTTCATCGCGAGACGGCGACACCTCGATGCCCTGGAGCAGGCGCAATCCAGTCTCGACGAGGCCCGGCAGGCGCTGGTGGTGCTGGGCGCCGGCGAACTCGCCGCGGAGAGCCTGCGCCAGGCCCAGGAATCCATGGAGATCATCACCGGGCGTTTCACGGCGGACGACCTCCTGGGTGAGATCTTCGGCAGTTTCTGCATCGGCAAGTGACGTCCACGACGGTCCGGGTGGGGATTGGTGCAGCGGCCTGCTCGGTTGAAAACCGTGTTCGGTCGGGCTTTAATACAAGATGGTTTTCACCTTGGGAGGGCTGTCCTCATGCTGTCGATGGGATATGAGCCGCCGATCGATATTCGGCAGGTGACTGGCAACGTGGTCGGCCTCGGTACCCACCGGGCGCTGCAGTCCAAGACCGATCTCCACGGGATCATCACCCAGGCCAGCCGTTCCTTGGCGGAGATCTCCGGGTTTTCCGTCGACGAACTGATCGGGCAGCCGCACAACATCCTCCGTCATCCGGACATGCCGGATACCGTCTACTACCTGATGTGGAAGGCGATCCAGAACGACGAGGAGTTCTTCGGCGTGGTGAAGAATCGCTGCAAGAACGGCGACCACTACTGGGTGCTCACGCGGGTAGCCCCGATCGTCCGCAACGGCGAGAAGGTGGGCTACACCTCGGCCCGTTTCCTGCCGCGGGCCGAACTGGTGCCGGACTGGGAAAAACTCTTTGCGGACATGCGGCACGCCGAACAGTCGGCCCAGTACGCCGACGAGCGCCGGTTCAAGCCGGCCGTCGACGTCATCAATCGCTTCGTTCACCGCCACGGCTATGACACGCTGCAACAGATGGTGCTCTCTGCACGGGCATGACCTCTCGACGGGCTGACCTCCCGGCCTTCACCGCTCACTCGGCGCATTACCCCTGGTTTCGCCTCGAGCGGGTAACGGGATCGCAGCTTCCGCTGGTGGCCTCACTGGCCGAATCGATCTGGTGGAAATGCTATCCGCCCGTCATCGGTGCCGAGCAGGTGCACTACATGCTGGGCCGCGGCTACGGGCTTCCGGCCTTGCGCGGCCAGGCCCGTGCGGGGGCGCGCTTCCGGCTCCTGCGGGCCGGTGGGCAGCCGATCGGCTTTCTCGCCTGGCAAGCCGCGGAAGACGAGGCGTTTCTCGACAAGCTGTACCTGGAGCCGGAATACCACGGGCTCGGCCTGGGACGGATGATGCTGGCCGAGGTGGCCCGGGAAGCGGCCGCTACCGGCCTCGCCGCGGTGTCGCTGCGCGTCAACCGTGGCAATGGGCCGGCCATCCGCGCCTATCGCCGGGCGGGTTTCGAGGTGATCGCCGAGGACGTCAAGCCCATCGGTGGCGGGTTCGTCATGGACGACTACCTCATGCGGCTGAATCTCGAGCACCAGCGTTTGATAGAATCCCTCGACGATCGACCGCCACCGTGCTAGATGCGAAACCCCGGAGGTATTGGGATGCAGGGCGATGTCTCGAATTCGAATCCGCCCGAGGTGTTTCCTGACGGGGTGAGGCAGGTGACCTGCCGGGATTGTCTCGCCGAGGCGAGCGCGGGACTCGGTTTCTCCTTCTCCATGGCCTTCCAGCCGATCGTCGATACCCACCGTGGCGAGGTCTACGCCTACGAGGCCCTCGTTCGGGGGCCGGGTGGGGAATCCGCAGGCAGCGTGCTTTCGCGGGTCGACGAGTCGAACCGCTACTACTTCGATCAGGCGGCCCGCGTGACCGCCATTCGGCTGGCCTCGGAATTGGGGATCCAGACGAATCTGAGCATCAACTTCATGCCCAACGCGATCTACAAGCCGCAGTCCTGCATCCGGGCGACCATGGAGGCGGCAAGGATCTACGGCTTCGACCCACGGCGGCTGATCTTCGAGGTCACCGAGGCCGAGAAGATCGCCGACCGGCCGCATCTCCGGCGGATCTTCGACGAGTACCGCGAACAGGGACTGATGCGGGCGATCGACGACTACGGCGAGGGATTCGCCGGGCTCAACCACCTGATCGAGCTCGAGCCGGACCTGGTCAAGATCGACCTGAACCTCGTCCGGGGCGTCGATCGGCACCGCAGTCGCCAGGCGGTGATCCGCTCGACCGCGCTGCTGTGCGAGGAAATGGGCATCCGCCTGATCGCCGAGGGTGTCGAGACCCGCGAGGAATACGAAACCCTCAGGGACATGGGGCTGTCCCTGTTCCAGGGCTACTGGTTTGCCCGCCCCGGCTTCGAAAGCCTTCCGCAACCAACCATGCCGTGACCATCATGCCGAGGGTATGCCATTGACTACCGAGAAACGTGAATCCACCACCATCCGCCTTACCCAGTACAGCCACGGGGCGGGTTGCGGCTGCAAGATCGCCCCTGCGCTGCTCGACGACATGCTCGCCTCGACGCTCACGCCGATCGAGCCCGATGCGCGGCTTATCGTGGGCAACGACTCGCGTGACGATGCCGCCGTGTTCGACCTCGGTGACGGCACGGGCGTGATCAGCACCACGGATTTCTTCATGCCGATCGTCGACGATCCGTTCACCTTCGGACGGATCGCCGCGACCAACGCGATCAGCGATGTCTACGCCATGGGCGGCCAGCCCATGCTCGCGATCGCGATCCTCGGCTGGCCCATCGACCGGCTGGGTCCGGAGGTCGCCGCCGCGGTCATCGACGGCGGTCGTAGCGCCTGCCACGAGGCCGGCATCACCCTCGCCGGCGGGCACTCCATCGATGCCCCGGAACCGATCTTCGGCCTGGCCGTGACCGGCCGGGTCGAACTTGACCAGCTTAAGTGCAACGACCGTGCCCGGGAAGGCGACCTGCTGTTCCTGACCAAGCCGCTGGGGGTGGGAATACTGACCACCGCCCAGAAGAACGGCGTGCTCGACGAGGCGCACGCGCACCTGGCGCCCGAGAGCATGATGCGTCTTAACCGCATCGGCCGTGACCTGGCCGCCATCGAGGCGGTGACCGCCATGACCGACGTCACCGGCTTCGGCCTCGGCGGGCACCTGCTGGAGCTGTGCCGCGGCAGCGATCTTCGCGCGGAGGTCGACGTCGACGCCCTGCCGCTGATCGAGGCGGTGGCCGACTACTTCGCCCGGGGCCAGATGCCCGGAGGGACCGGCCGCAACTACGCGAGCTACGGCCACGATCTCGGCGAACTCAGCGAGCGCGCCCGTGCCGTGGTCTGCGATCCCCAGACCTCGGGCGGGTTGCTGGTGGCCGTACGGCCCGAGGCGGCCGACCGGGTCGCTGCCCTGCTCGAGACCGAGGGGCTGCATTCGCGGCCGATCGGTGCGCTCGCCGCCCACGCCGAGGGTCCGCGCGTGACCTTCCGCGAGCGACGGTGACGATGGCCGGTACGCGTGATCTGCCCCTGGTCACCGACCTGGCCGCGATCTTCCTCGAGGGTCGTCCGCTGATGGACGTGCGCGCTCCGGTGGAATTCGGCCAAGGCGCCTTTCCCGGCACGCACAACCTGCCGCTGCTGACCGACGAGGAACGCCACCAGGTCGGCATCCGCTACAAGGAGGCCGGCCAGGACGCGGCCGTCGAGCTGGGCTACCGGCTGGTCGACGAGGCGGAAAAGGCGCAGCGGATCGCGCAGTGGCAGGCATTCGCCCGGGCGCACCCCGACGGGGCGCTGTACTGCCTTCGCGGCGGGTTGCGCTCGCAGCTGACCCAGCAGATGCTCTTCGAGGCCACCGGCATCGCCTATCCGCGCGTCGCCGGGGGGTACAAGGCCCTGCGGCGGTTCCTGCTCAATACGCTGGAGGAGGTCTCGCCCACCGCGCCGCTGATCATGCTCGGCGGCCGGACCGGCGTGGGCAAGACGCCGTTCCTGTTCCGCTTCGATCGATATATCGATCTCGAAGGCCGCGCCCGCCACAAGGGATCGGCATTCGGGCGGGAGCCCGTGCCGCAGCCGACACCCATCGACTTCGAGAACCAAGTGGCGATCGACCTGCTCCGTCTGCACCATCACGCGCCGGACGCACCGATCCTGGTCGAGGACGAGGGAAAGATGGTCGGCGCCCGCCAGGTGCCGCCGGCGCTGTTCGAGCGCATGGGGCGCTCTCCGCTGGTGGTCATCGAGCGGCCGATCGAGGAGCGCGTCGAGCAGAGCCTGAAGGACTACATCATCGACCTGGAGGCCGGTTACCGGGACGTGCTCGCCGCGGGGAGTGCCGATGCCGAGCCCCACGTGCGAGCGCACATCCTGGGCGCGATCGACCGGGTCGCCAGGCGGCTGGGCGGCGTGCGCCACCGGCGCGTGCGGGGGATGGCCGAATCGGCACTGGATGCCTGGTACCGGCACGGCGACCGCGAAGGCCTGCGCGATCTGATCCGGGTGATGCTGGTCGAGTACTACGACCCGATGTACGACTACCAGTTGCGGCACAAGCGCGACCGGATCCGTTTCACCGGCTCGCCGGACGAGGTCGCCGAGTGGCTGGAGGCGCGGGGCCTGCGCCCACGCTGACCGCCCGGGTCGCAGTCGCCGGGGGCATTCGCTTGCGTCGGGGTGTGTCGGCGCGCCTCACGCGGTAGACTTGGCGCCCGTCGAAATCCAGCAGAACCAGACGATGACCGCACCTCCCGATTCCAAGGCAGGCGACGGCCGGGACGACCTGTTCCGGACGCCGCAACCGCCCGCCGCTTTCCGCTTCGACGAGGCAGTGGCGGCCGTGTTTCCGGACATGATCTCGCGGTCCGTGCCCGGCTACCGTTTCAACCTGGAACTGGTCGCGGCCATTGCCCGCCGCCACGTTCAACCGCACACGCGGGTCTACGACCTGGGCTGTTCGCTGGGCGCCATGACGCTCTCCATCCGCTCGGCGCTGGCCTCGCTTGCCGAACCGCCGGCGGGCGTCGAGATGGTCGGCGTGGACAGCTCCCCGGCCATGATCGAGCGCGCCCGCAGCCAGCTGGCCGCCTTCCAGTCGCCGTACCGCACCGAGCTGGTCTGCGGCGACCTGCAGCAGGCGGCGGTGAAGAACGCCTCGCTGGTGGTGCTGGGCTACACGCTGCAGTTCGTCCCGCTGGAGGAGCGCGCCGCGGTGGTCGGGCGCATCCGGGCCGGGCTGGTGCCCGGGGGGGTGCTGGTGCTGGCCGAGAAGGTCCACGAGCCGGATGCGACAGCCGAGCGGTTGATGACCGAGCTTCACCACGACTTCAAGCGTGCCAACGGCTATTCTGAACTCGAGATCGCCCACAAGCGCCAGGCGCTGGAGAACGTCCTGCGCACGGAGACCGTCGACGACCACGAGTCGCGCCTGCACGGGGCCGGGTTCGATCGTGTCGTCATGCTCTCGCGCCACTACGGGTTCTGCCTGTGGTTGGCACAGGTGGGCGAAAAAACAACGGTGCCGCCTGCAACCGGTCCAGCCACGCCGGCGTCAGCGGAACCCTCCGACGGCTGAGAAGACATATGTCCTGCGGGCGCGCCATCTGCGCCCAGTCGACAGGGAAACGGTTGATGACTGACAACAGCAGAACGATCCAACGTACTTCGTGTCGCCTGGCCGGACGGATGCTCGCGGCATCGGCGCTGTTCCTGGCGGGGGCGGCCATGGGCCAGGCGGGGCCGATCGCCGGGGAGACGGGGTGGTCGGGGCAGATCACCCCGCTGGTGGGCGTGATATCGAGCCGGTCGAACCTGGCGGTCTCCAGCGGCCAGAAGGAGATCGACTCGCTCTACCGCCTGTCATCGCGCGAGTACCGCCCGGTCGGCGGGGCCCTGGGACGGGTCGACTACACCATCACCCCCGGCAGGCTCGCCCTGTACGCGGGCACGCCGCGCACGGCATTCCAGGACGGCGAGATTTCGCTGGAGGCCGGTGCCCGCTATCGTCTGGGAAACGCGGGGGTCTTCAGTGCGGGCGTGATCCCGGCCAGCGTCGCCGGTAACGAGGTGTGGTCGGATCCCTTCCTCGCCGGCGAGCGACGCACCGCGACCGATGCGAGCCGTCGCGGTCTTCACCTGGGGATGGCCGCCATCGGCGGCACCGGGCTGTCGGTGGACTACCACCTGTTCCGCCACGACATCGACGAGGAACGTTCCGGCGAGGCCCTCGGCCTGTCGGCCGCCGATCGCGCCCTGCTCGACCGGGATGCCACCGAGCACCGGTTCGATTTGGCCTATCGCCTGCCGGTCGTGTCAGGGGTGACGCTCACCCCCGGACTGCAGTACCGCCGCATGGATGCCGACGGCGGGGCCAACCGCGGCTGGCTGCTGCGCCCGCAGATGACCGCGCAATGGCAGGTCGACCGGCTGAGCCTCTCCCTGACGGGCTTCTACGGCGTGGACCGCTACGACCTGCGCCAGCCGGTCTACGACGAGTACCGGGACGCCGAGCAGGTGGGCGTGGTCGCGGGCGTTCGCTATTCCGAGCCCTTCGGCTGGTCGAACTGGTCGGTGGATGCCCGGGGTGTCTGGTCCGAGTCCGACTCGGACATCCGCTTCTACGACCAGCAGACGGGCGTGTTCGCCGTCGGTCTGGGTTACCGGTTCTGACGATGGCCACCGGACCCCGGGAACCCGAGGTGCGTCTCGGGGCGGAACGGCTCGCCGCCCGCAATGCCGTGACCCTCCCCCGTTTCGGGCTGCCGCTCGACGAGTGGATCGCCCGTGACTGGCTGGCCATCAACCACGGCGACTGGCCTCGCTGGCTGGCCGCGCTCGGGCGGTTGCCGGAGCGCCCCGCCGATGCCGTCAACCACCTCGACCAGGCGGCGGTTACCGTGACCGCCCCGTCCGGCACGCCAACGGGGCTGGAAGATGTGCTGCGGGCGCTGATTCCCTGGCGCAAGGGGCCCTACGATCTGCTCGGCGTGCGCATCGATACCGAGTGGCGCTCGGATCTGAAATGGGACCGGCTGATCGACCACATCCAGCCACTGGCCGGTCGGCGCGTGCTGGACGTGGGCTGCGGCAACGGCTACCACCTCTGGCGCATGCTCGGTGCCGGTGCGGATGCCGCCCTGGGCATCGACCCCACCTGGGTGTTCGCCGCGCAGTTCCACGCCGTGGCGCAGCTGCTCGACGAGACCCGCGCCGGCATCGTGCCGACCCCGCTGGAGCGCTTTCCCCACCGGCCGGTGTTCGATAGCGTCTTCTCCATGGGCGTGCTCTATCACCGCCGGGATCCCTTTACCCACCTCTCCGAGCTCAAGGCCTGCCTGCGCCCCGGCGGCGAGCTGATCCTGGAGACGCTGGTGGTCGAGGGCGACGAGCGCACGATCCTCACTCCCGAGGACCGTTATGCCGGCATGCGCAACGTCTGGTTCCTGCCCAGCCCGGCGGTGGTCGAGCGCTGGCTCTCGCGGATGGGATTCGTCGAGCCGAGGCTGGTCGACGTGTCGGTGACCACCGAGGCCGAGCAGCACCGCACCGAGTGGTTCGGCGACCGCCAGTCGCTGGTCGACTTCCTCGACCCGCAGGAGCCCTCCCTGACCCGCGAAGGCCTGCCGGCGCCGCGACGGGCGATATTCACCGCCCGTCGCCCGGGCTGATCCCGCCCCGTTCCCGGCCATCAGCCGGAGGTCCAGAACCAGCGGTCCAGGTTCCGGTAGCCGATCGCCTCGCCCAGGGCGGTGGCATCTATCTCGTCTCGCTGGTCGTAGTCGGCGATGCTGCGGGCGAGTTTCAGTATTCGTTCGCGGGCACGGCCCGACAGCCCCAGTTTCTCGATCGCCCGGTTGAGCATCGTCCGCTCGGCGGCAGCGAGCGGCACGTGGTCCGCCACGCCGCGGGCGTCCAGTCGGGCATTGATTCTCCCCTGACGATGCAGCATGCGTTCGCGCGCCGCGATCACGCGGGAGCGTACCGTGGCGCTGTCCTCGCCATCCCGATCCGTCCGGTCCAGGTCCGTGGCCGGAACGCGCGGGACTTCCAGATGGATGTCGATGCGGTCGAGCAGTGGGCCCGAAATCTTTGCCCGGTAGCGCTGAGCGGCGCGCGAGTGGATCTCGGTCCCCTGCGGCGAGGGGTTCATGGCCGCGATCAGCTGGAAGTCGGCGGGAAAGGTGGCCTGTCTCGCGGCCCGCGAGATCATCACTTCCCGGGATTCCATCGGCTCGCGGAGCGCTTCGAGCACGCGTCGGTCGAATTCCGGCAGTTCGTCGAGAAACAGCGTGCCGTGGTGCGCCAGCGAGATTTCTCCCGGCCCCGGTTGTGACCCGCCGCCGATCAGCGCGACGGCCGAGGCCGAATGATGCGGCGCGCGGAACGGGCGACGCCCGAAGCGATCCGGATCGAATCCCCCGGGAGTCACGGCGGCCACCTCGGCCGCGGCCAGGGCCTCCTCTTCGGTCATTGGCGGCAGTATCCCGGCCAGCCGGCGCGCCAGCATGCTCTTGCCTGCCCCTGGCGGACCGACGAGCAACAGGTTGTGGCCGCCCGCCGCGGCGATCGCCAGGGCCCGCTTGGCCCGCGGCTGGCCACGCACGTCGGCCAGATCCCCGTCGGCGGCCGGGTCGATGCCGGACGGCGGCTCGTGTCTCAGTGCCTCGAGTTCCCGTTCCCCGGCCAGGAAGCCGACCAGTTCGGTGAGGTGAGCCACGGTATGGCCCCGCACGCCGGGGATCAGCTGCGCCTCCCGCCGACCTTCCGCGGGCAGCACAAGATCGCGGCCGGCATCCCGGACGGCGCGGGCGGCCGACAGCGCACCCCGGATGGCGCGGACGGAGCCGTCGAGGGACAGTTCTCCCAGGCACTCGATCCGTCCCAGCCGATCACGCGCCGTCGGCGACAACTGGCCGGTGGCGGCGAGGATGGCCACGGCGATGGCCAGGTCGAAGCGGGCGCCTTCCTTGGGCAGGTCCGCGGGGGCGAGGTTGACGGTCAGCCGTCGAGGCGGGAACTCGAAGCCGGAGGAAAGGATGGCGGCGCGCACGCGGTCGCGGCTTTCGCGCACGGCCGTCTCCGGCAGGCCGACCAGGGTGAAGGCCGGCAGGCCGGCGGAGACGTGTGCCTCGACGGTCACCAGCGGCGCGCTGATGCCGAGCAGGGCACGGCTGTGGATCTTGGCGATGGGCATGTCCGTATGCCTCGCAAGGGAATAGTAAACGGGGCGTCGTCCCGGCATGCCGGGCGAGGGGCCGGTCCTCAGCTGGAGAGGTCACCTTCCTCGGGGTAGTGCTTGTGCGGGTGTCGACCCTCGAGTTGCGCTTCCAGGTCGCTTACCCGCTGGTCGAGGGCCTCGAGTTTGGCCCGCGTGCGGGCGAGCACCTGCGTCTGGACGTCGAATTCTTCGCGGGTGACCAGGTCCATGCGGGAAAAGCCGTTGCTCACGGCCTGCCGTACGGTCTTCTCGAACTCATGCTTTCCCTCACGCAGGCTTTCGGGCATGGCCTGCTCGATGCGCTGGGAGATCTCTTCGATCGTGTTGGTGATGGACATCTCGCTACCTCTGCCTGGTGGGCTGCTACGGGTGGTCCGCGTCGACCCGTCCTTCGAACCTCGGGGCCGATCGAAACCTGATTGTTGGGGATACCCGGCGAGGATGCAACTTCAAGGCTGCCTCCGGCCGCGCGGGTGACATGGAGGCGGGGAGTGATCCGGCGGACGCAGCTGCACCAACGTGGAGCAGGTCGGCGGAAACCGGGCCCCGTTTTGGGGCCCGGCGCCGCGGGGTGATTCGAGCGGCGGACCGAGAAGCAATCCAAGTACCTGTAACGCAAGGCAAAATCCAATGTGGCACGACCGATGCAGAAGAGGGACTGAACCCGAATGTTCACCTGATGGAGCAAGACAAATGAAAAAGACCCTCATCGCAACCAGCATCGCCTCCGCCGTCAGCCTGTCGGCCCTCGCCCTGCCCTCCGTGGCCGCGGCCGAGGTCTCGGCCAACGTCGGCGTGGTGTCCAACTACTTCTTCCGTGGCGTCACGCAGACCGACGACAGCGCGGCCGTCCAGGGCGGCCTCGACTACGAGCATGAGTCCGGCTTCTACGCAGGGACCTGGGCGTCCACCGTCGATTTCGGCGATGGCACCAGCTACGAAGCCGACCTGTACGCCGGTTACGGCGGCAGCCTCGGCGATCTCGGCTACGACGTCGGCTACATCTACTACGCCTACCCCGACGGGGACGACCTCGACTTCGGCGAGATCTATGGTTCGTTGAGCTATAGCTACTTCACCGCGGGTCTTGCCTACACGGTCAACTCCCAGGCCTCGGGAGACATCGCCGCCTTCGATACGGGCGACATGTACTACTACGCCGGCGTCGACGTGCCCTTCGGCGATTCCGGCTTCAGTGGCAGCCTGACCTACGGTTACTACTCCTTCGAGAACGACAGCTCGACCAATGAGCTGGATTATGGCCACTGGAGTGCAGGGGTTTCGAAGGACGTGGGAGACTTTGGTTCGTTCGGCCTGAACCTGGAGCTGGCTGATATCGACGAAGAGAACGCTGTCTTTGGCGATGACAATTCCGACGATCTGAAGCTCTGGATCAGCTGGTCCAAGTCCTTCTGATCCCGCCCGAATCACGGACAACCGGGCCGGCCAACGGCCCGTATCCGAGGAGAGAGACATGAAACTGATTACGGCAATCATCAAGCCCTTCAAGCTCGACGACGTGCGCGAGGCACTGGGTACGGTGGGCGTGAAGGGCATCACCATGACCGAGGTCAAGGGTTTCGGGCGGCAGAAGGGTCATACCGAGCTCTACCGGGGCGCCGAGTACGTGGTCGACTTCCTGCCCAAGGTCAAGCTGGAAATGGTCGTCGACGACAATCTCGCCGAGCAGGTGATCGAGGTGGTCACCAACGCGGCCAGTACCGGCAAGATCGGTGACGGCAAGATCTTCGTCTCGCCGATCGAGGAAGCCATTCGCATCCGGACCGGCGAGACCGGTACGGACGCCCTTTAAGCGGAGGAATTCACCGTGGAAACTCAAGTCATCGAACTGGGCTATGCCCTCGATACGTTCTACTTCCTGATCGCCGGTGCCTTCGTCATGTGGATGGCGGCGGGCTTCACCATGCTCGAGGCCGGGCTGGTGCGCACCAAGAGCACCGTCGAGATCTTGACCAAGAACATCGCGCTGTTCTCGATCGCCAGCATCATGTACATGATCGTCGGCTACAACATCATGTACGGCGACGGCGTCTCCAGCCTGATTCCCGGCCTGTCGTTCTTCATCGGCGGCGACAACACGGCGGCAGAGGTCGCCGCGAGTGATGGAGACATCTACTACTCCAACATGGCCGACTTCTTCTTCCAGGTCGTGTTCGTGGCCACCGCCATGTCGATCGTCTCGGGCGTGGTCGCCGAGCGGATGAAGCTGTGGGCCTTCCTCGCCTTCACCGTGGTGCTCACCGCCCTGATCTACCCGATCCAGGGCTACTGGAGCTGGGGCGGCGGTATCCTGAGCGATCTGGGCTACTCCGACTACGCCGGCTCGGGCATCGTCCACTTCACCGGTGCGGTCGCCGCCCTGGCAGGTGTGCTGCTGCTCGGCCCGCGCAAGGGCAAGTTCGGCCCGAACGGCCAGGTCAATGCGCTGCCGGGCGCCAACCTGCCGCTGGCGACACTGGGCACGTTCATCCTGTGGCTGGGCTGGTTCGGCTTCAACGGCGGCTCGGAACTCAAGGTCTCCGACGTCGGCTCGGCCAACGCGGTGGCCCAGGTGTTCACCAACACCAACCTGGCCGCTGCCGGCGGCGTGATCGCGGCGATGATCGCTTCGCGCCTGACCTTCGGCAAGGTGGATCTGACCATGGTGCTCAATGGCGCCCTGGCGGGTCTGGTGGCCATCACCGCCGACCCGGCTTCCCCGTCGGCTCTGCTGGCGACCATCATCGGCGCGATCGGCGGCGTGATCGTGGTCTTCTCCATCGTCGGCTTCGAGAAGATCCGCATCGACGACCCGGTCGGCGCCCTGTCGGTGCACGGCGTGGCCGGTATCTGGGGTGTGCTCGCGGTCCTGCTGTCGAACGACGAGGCGACCCTCGGCGGCCAGCTCGCCGGCCTGGCCCTCATCGGCGGTTTCGTCTTCGTCGCCAGCCTGGTGATCTGGCTGATCCTCAAGGCGGTCATGGGGCTGCGGATCGACGAGGACCAGGAAGAGGAAGGCGTCGACTCGGTCGAGTGCGGCATGGAGGCCTACCCCGAGTTCACCAACAAATAGGGACGAACCGACAGGGAGATGACGGCACAGGGGATGTGCCGAGAAGGATCGAGGCCCGGGCGACAGCCCGGGCCTTTTTCGTGACTTCCGTTCAGTCGGCGTCAGCCGGATCGATCTGCGTGATGGACTGCGCGCCGAGGAAGGCCTCGAATGCCTCCACCTGTTCCTCCGGAACGTTGACCCGGGCGGTGACCCCTTGCCCGTAATCGATCGACAGCAGGGTGGCCCCGTGGCCGTCGGCCCAGTGACGCAGCGGTTGCTCGGCGGCGAAATCGAATCGCAGCCGGTAGGACCGCTGGGGCTGGTGTTCGGTCAGGGGGAGGTTGGCGAGCGCCAGCTGGGTGGCTCCCGAATACGCCCGGACCAGCCCGCCGGCACCGAGTTTCACGCCACCGAAATAGCGGGTTACCACCACGATCACGTCCCCGATGCCCTTGTGCCGGATCACGTTGAGGATGGGCTTGCCCGCGGTGCCGCCGGGCTCGCCCGCATCGCTCATTGCAGCGCTGGCGGCAGTCTCCGGGTTGCCGACGAGATAGGCCCAGCAGTGGTGGCGCGCATCCGGGTAATCGGCCCGAGCCTGCTCGACGAACGCCATGGCTTCGGCGCGGCTGGACACCGCGCCGGCACGTGCGATGAAGCGGCTCTTCCTGACCTCGAGCTCGCGCTCGATCGTTTCGGCGGGAGTGAAGAAGGTGGCGTCTGACATCGCTTGCAACGTGAAGCGCCTGCCGGGGTGGGCAGGCGCGAATGAAACGGCTGGTGTCGCGGTTCAGCGGGCCAGGTTGGAGTCGACGCGATCGCGCACTTCCCTGCCGGCAAGCTGTTCGACCACGGCCAGGGCGAAGTCGATGGCCACGCCCGGGCCACGCCCGGTCACCACGTTGCCGTCGACCACCACCGGCTCGTCGACCACCTCGACCCCGGCGGTTTCCTCGGCCGACAGGGCGCCCGGGAAGTGGGTGATCCGCCGTCCCTTGAGCAGGCCGGCGGTGGCGAGTACCTTGGGCGCCGCGCAGATCGCGGCGATCAGGCGCCTTTCCGCGGACTGCTCCTGCAGGCGGGCGATGAGGCGCTTGTCCGCCGCGAGGTTGTTCGCCCCGGGCTGGCCGCCCGGCAGGATGATTGCGTCGAATACCGGTTCACTGCCCAGCAGGGTGAGGTTGGTGTCGGTGATGACCGTGATGCCGCGCGCCCCGGTGGCCTTGTCCTCGTGCAGGCTGGCAACCGTCAGGTCGATGTCCGCACGACGGAGGATGTCGACGGTCGTGATGGCCTCGAGATCCTCGAATCCCGGGGCCAGGAGGATAAGTGCCTTGCATGCCATGGGGCGTTCCCTCCGGGTTCGGTTGAAGTGTGCCGGCGGTCGTGCTCAGCGAGGCGTATTCTTGCTGACGACCACCATGCCCTTGAGCAGGTTGAGCGACTCGTAGAGCTGGAAGTCACGCAGGACCAGCGGCTCTTTTTCCTCGTCATCGTCTTCGCCTTCGCCTTCCTCGGCCTCACGGATCACGTCCATCATCTCCGAATCGCCATTGCCCAAGTGGCCGCTGAGGCTGGACTCCGAGATCGAGAAGGCCTCCTCGATGCTGCTGACCTTGAGCTGGTGGACGGTCACGTCCGGCTCGATGCCTTCGGCCTGGATCGAGCGGCCGTCGGGCGTGTAGTAACGGGCGGTGGTCAGACGCAGCGCTCCGCCGTCGGACAGCGGCATGATCGACTGCACCGAACCCTTGCCGAAGGTCTTCTCGCCGACGATCAGGGCGCGGCTGCTGTCCTGCAGCGCCCCGGCGACGATCTCGGAGGCGGAGGCCGAGCCGCCATTGACCATCACCACCATCGGTGCCCCGTCGAGCCGGTCGCCCGCACTGGCCTCGAAGCTCATCTTCGCGTCAGCGATGCGACCCTTGGTGTAGACGATCTGCCCTTCCTCGAGGAAGGCGTCGGCCATCTCCACGGAGCCCTCCAGCACCCCGCCGGGGTTGTTGCGCAGATCGAGCACGAGTCCCTTGAGCGCTTCGCCGTCGTTTTCCTCGACCAGCTTGTCGAGCGCTTCGAGCATCTGCTCGACGGTTCGCGACTGGAACTGCGAGACACGGATGTAGCCCATGCCCGGCTCGAGCAGTTCGTGCCGTACCGACTCGGTCTTGATGATGGCCCGGGTGATGGTGAATTCCAGCGGCTTGTCCTCGCCCTCGCGAGCGATAGTCAGCTCGATGTCGGTGTCCGGCTTGCCGCGCATCTTCTTGACGGCCTTCTCGAGATCCAGGTCCTGGGTGAGCTCGCCGTCGATGCGGATGATCTTGTCGCCCGCCTCCAGTCCGGCCTCCTTGGCCGGGGTGTCGTCGATTGGCGCGATGACCGTCAGCACCCCGTCCTTCATGCCCACCTGGATGCCCAGGCCGCCGAACTCTCCGGAGGTGGATTCGCGCAGACTCTTGAACTCTTCGTCGTCCAGGTAGCCCGAGTGCGGATCGAGTTCGGAGATCATGCCCCGGATGGATTTCTCGATCAGTTCCGACTCGCTGATGTCGTCGACGTAGTCAGAGCGGACGCGGTCGAGCACGTCGGAGTACGTGCGCAGCTGGTCGAGCGGGACGTCGACTTCGTCTGCCCCCGGGCGCTCGGCAACCGCGTTGATGGCAATGGCGATGGCAAAACCGAAGAAGGCGGCGATGCCCAGGGTCGAGGCTTTGCGGATCCAGGTGGTCATGATGTTCTCTCTAGACGTGTGCGGCATATCCGGCCCGTCGGCCGTCTGTTCGGACAGCTGGTGCTGTCCGCGTGGGTCCAGGAACCCCACTCGTCGCCAGACGAGCACTCTCCCGATATTCGGGTCGTTTCGACTGATTGCAAGGCCCGGAGCCGGAGCATGTCCGTGACCCGGTCACCGGTCGGCACGGCCTGCCCCGGCCTGTTACAGGTCGGGGCCACGGGTACCCGTTCCCTGAAAGAATAGGGTACCACCGTCGGATTGGCGATCTCCAACGGCGACCCGGATCGGGAAGACCGGCGCCGCCCGGACAGATCAGCCACCGGCGACTTTCCGCCAGGCTGGCCAGCGTCCTGGGTTGACGGGGCGGTTGTTGTGACGCACCTCAACGTACAGGCCGGATTGACCGGCGTCCATGACTCCGGATTCGCAGAGTTGGTCTCCCCGGGCGACGCGATCGCCCTTGCTGACGCCAACAGTCTGACAGTGAGCGTACAGCGAAAGATAGTTGTCGCCATGGCGGAGCATCACGAGCTTGCCCCATCCCTTGAGAGCCCCAGCGTAGACCACCGTTCCCGAATCGACCGCACGGACCGGCTGTCCGCTCTCGGCCCGGAAGGCGATGCCCTCGTGGCGCAGGCGGCCGTTGGGCAATGATTCACCGAAGGCCCGCATCACCTCGCCCTCGACGGGAATGTTCCCCGACGGGGCGGGGGTCTTCTCGCCATCGCTGCCGGCCTTTTCCCGGGCCTTTTCGGCGCGCTCGCGGGCCTCCCTCTCAGCCCTGGCGTCCTTTTCCGCCTGGGCGGCGCGAACCTCGCGGTCGAGTCGTTCCTTGCGTTTCAGCAGAGAGCGGAGGTCGGCCTGCTGCCGGTCGAGCGCCTCGCCGAGGCTGGCGAGCAGTGTCTCCTGCCGGTCGAGGTTCTCCGCGACCTGGCGGTAGTTCGATTCGAGCGCCTCGCCGGCCTCGCGCAGTTTCTCGTCGTTCGCCTGCATTTCCCGGCGATTCTCCTCCAGGGCCGCCTGCTGCCTGACCAGCGATTCGCGTGCCCGCTGGATGGGTTCGATCATGGTCTTGAGATACTGGAGGTCGCGACGGGCCTGCAGGGAATCGCCCTCGGCGAGCAGGGCCTGCAGGGCTCCGCCGCGGGTCAGTGGGTAGGCGGCGTGCAGCCGCGACTCCAGCTCGGCCTGCCGTTCGGCCAGCCCGTCCCTGAGCTCCGCCTCCCGGATGTCCAGCGCTTCCCGCCGTTCCTCGAACTCGGCGCGGCGCTCGTCGAGGTCTCGCGCCTGACTCTCGAGCTCGGCCAGTGCCTCCTCGTGGCGCTCGAGTTCCTTGCGGGCCTTTTCGCGCTCGGCTCGCGTGGTCTCGATCGTCTCGCGCTTGGATTCGATTTCCTCCTCGATCTGCGCCGCCCAGGCGGGCGCCGCCCCCGCCAGGCAGAATCCGGCAGCGGCCGTCCAGAGGATGGCTACGAGAGTCGGCCGTGTGGTGGGCGGGAATGAAAACAAGGCTGTCCCTGGCCGGTGGCGATGCGATGACCCTGGCCGGGAAGATCGCAACAAAATGGACGAAAAGCGGTAGTATACGGAATCAGAAGGAATTTCGCCGAGCGGCGGGCGGCTGTCAGGCTGCCGGTTCGAGCGAGGACCGACGCCTTTTTCATCTACTTGGGTCAAGGCCATGAATCTGGAAACCGAGGAATACCCCGCCACCCGACTGATGGGTCGCTCCGAGGACATCGAGCGCGCTTCCCGCTCGCTCAAGGCCATGTCGCATCCGTTGCGCCTGAAGATCCTGTGCGTGCTCGGCGACGGCGAGCTCAGCGTCCAGCAGATCGTCGAGGCCGTGGGAACCACCCAGAGCAACATCTCGCAGCATCTCGCCATCCTGCGCGACAAGGGAATCCTGGCGTCCCGCAAGGACGCCAACCGTGTCTTCTACCGGGTATCGGATGCCCGCACACTGCGCCTGATCAGCATGATGCAGGAAGTCTTTTGCCCATTAACCTAGCCTATTATAAAATGCTTATATAGCTGTGGAACGCCCGCCTCACGGTGGGCGTTTTGCCACCTGTTTTTCCGCTTACCTGGGGTACTTGCCATGACAACCGACCGCTACGTTCGCATCATCGCCGGCCTGATGATCCTGATCACCCTGGCCCTGGCGCACCTGACCGGCCAGGCCAACCTGGGGCAGCTGTCCTGGCTGTGGCTGACCGCCTTCATCGGCCTGAACCTGTTCCAGAGCGGCATCACCCGTTTCTGCCCGCTGGACTCGATCCTCGCCAAGATGGGCGTGCGTCGCGCCACCTGACGGCCTTCCGCGGCCGCGTATCGCGGCCCTTCCCCGGCGTCCTGCCGATCAGGGCGCCGGCGGCGCCTTGAATTTTTCTGCACACCCCGCCATTGTATGGCGCACTTTCCCGTGCTTATTGAGAAGGCTCCATGGAATCCTTTTTCGACTTCCTCGTGCGTCACTGGGCCCTGTCCCTGGCGGCTCTCGTTCTCATCGTGCTGCTCATCGGCAACGAACTCTCCCGGCGCCTGCAGAAGTTCGAGACGATCGAACCGTCCGACGTCGCCCGCAAGGCCGGCCGTGAGGGCGTGGCACTGATCGACGTGCGCGAGCCCAACGAATGGAAGGAAGGCCACATCAAGGGTGCGCGTCATGTTCCGCTGGGCAAGCTCGAAGGGAAGCTGGGTGAACTCAAGGGGGAGGCCCCGAAGGAGGTGGTCATCTACTGTCGCTCCGGCAACCGCTCGGCCACGGCGGCGAACCTCCTGGTCAAGAACGGCTTCGAGAACGTCAGTCACCTGGGAGGCGGCATCATCGCCTGGGAGTCGCAGAACTACCCCGTCAGCAAGGGCAAGTAGGCGACACGCGTGGAAGGGTCGTCCCGTCAGCCGTCGATCGTCGTCTACCAGAGCCCGCTCTGCCCCTTCTGTCACTTCGCCAAGCGCCTGCTGAAGAAGCGCGGGCTGTCGTTCGACTCGATCAACGTGCAGCTTTCCCAGGCGAAGAAGGAAGAGATGATCCAGCGCAGCAAGCGGCTGACGGTCCCGCAGATATTCATCGGCGAGACACATGTCGGCGGTTACGATGAGCTTGCCGCCCTGGACCGCGAGGACCGCCTGATGCGTCTGGTGGAGGCCGAGGCACGTCGGGCCGAGGGCGACCCTCCTGTCGAGGGGGCGTGACGCGCCTGTCCGTGGCGCTATCATGGGGGTCTGTATCCGGTGAGGGAGAATCCGGCGATGAGCGAATCCAGACACGTGGTCTGCCCCGCCTGCGGGGCCGTCAACCGGGTGCCGGTCGACCGGCTGGGCAGCGGAACCTGCGGGCGCTGCCGACAGCCCCTCTTCCCCGGCCAGCCGGTAATCCTCGACGAGGCCGGTTTCGAGCGGCACGTCGGTCGCAATGACCTCCCGGTGCTGGTCGACTTCTGGGCCGAGTGGTGCGGTCCCTGCAAGATGATGGCGCCCGTGTTCGACCAGTTGGCCCGCGACTACGGCGGGCGGCTGGTCGTGGCCAAGCTGGAGACCGAGCGGGCCCCCGGCGTTTCCACGCGGTTGGGCATTCGCAGCATTCCGACGCTGGTTCTTTTCTCCGGTGGTCGCGAGGTCGACCGCCTTTCCGGCGCGATGCCGGCCGCCCAGCTCAGGCAGTGGCTGGCCGGGCACGGCATCCGCTGAATCCCAACGAACAACGAATAAACGAACAACGAACACAAGGAACGCAGACCATGGCAGAGGGTGAACAGAACGCGGCCGGCAACGGCCAGGACGAACAGCAGTTCTTCGTGCAGAAGATCTATCTCAAGGACCTGTCCTTCGAGTCGCCGCAGGCGCCGGACATCTTCACGCGCAACGACTGGACGCCCGAGGTCAACGTGCAGGTCGGCAACAACGCCACCCGCCTCGCCGACACCGCCTTCGAGACGGAACTCACCATCACGGTCACCGCCACGCACGAGGAAAAGACCATCTACCTCGCCGAGGTGCAGTACGCCGGCGTGTTCACCATCAAGGGCTTCGACGATGCCACGCGTCGCCAGCTGCTCGGCGCCTACTGCCCCACCCTGATGTTCCCGTACATCCGCGAGACGGTCAGTGATCTGGTGATGAAGGGCGGCTTCCCGCAGATGGTCCTCCAGCCGATCAACTTCGACGCCCTCTACCAGCAGCACATGCAGGAACAGGCGGCGCAGGCCGAAGGCGCCGAAACGCGCCCCCAGTAGGCACGTTCGAGCAGCCGTCCGATGACCCAGACGGGACACAAGCGGATCGCGGTCCTCGGCGCCGGCTCCTGGGGAACGGCGCTGGCCGCCCTGCTGGCGGCGAACGGCGCCGAGGTGCGCCTCTGGGCGCGTGACTGCGACCAGGCCGCCGGTATCGACGCCGATCACCAGAACGCCCGCTACCTCCCCGGCGTGACCCTTCCCGTGGGCCTGCGCGCGACCTGTGACCTGTCGTGGGCCGTCGAGGGGGCCGAGCAGGTCTGGCTGGTCCTGCCGACCAAGATCCTGGGCGGCTTCCTCGCCGAGCACGCTTCCGAACTGCCGCGCTCGGCGATCTTCGTCAGTGCCTCGAAGGGGTTCGAGCCGGGGTCTGGCGCCCGCATCGACGAGCTGGTCGAGCGGGCGCTGGGCGATGTCGCCTTCGCGGTGGTCTCCGGTCCGACCTTCGCCATCGAGGTGGCGCACGGCAAGCCGGCGGCCATCGCGGTGGGCAGTCGGGACGCGGCCGTGGCCGAATCCGTGGCCGCCGCCCTGCGCAACGACCACATCCGCTGCTATCCCAACGACGACGTCATCGGCATCGAGCTTGCCGGCGGGCTGAAGAACGTGCTGGCCATCGCCGCCGGCGTGTCCGACGGTCTCGGTTTCGGCGCCAACACCCGGGCGGCACTGATCACCCGTGGTCTGGCGGAGATCATGCGCCTGGGCGAGGCCATGGGCGCGCGGCCGGAGACCTTCTTCGGCCTAGCCGGTCTGGGCGACCTGGTGCTCACCTGCACCGACGATCATTCCCGCAATCGCCAGTTCGGCCTGCGGCTCGCCCGCGGCGAGTCCAAGGACGAGGCCGTCGCCGCGATCGGCCAGGCCGTGGAAGGCATCGGCGCCGCCCGCGAGGGCCATCGCCTCGCGCAGGACCGCGGCCTGGACATGCCGATCACCGAGGCCGTCTACCGCGTCCTGTTCGAGGACCTGCCGGCCCGTCAGGCGGTCACCGAACTGCTCTCGCGCGAGCCGCGCTCCCGCGAGTCGTGATTCCCGGCGCGTCTCAGTCGCCGACCGGGACGATCTCCCGGATCTCCGCCCGGTGCTCCTGCACCACGAAACGCACGTCGATGTCCTCGATGCGCATGCCGTAGACCCGATCCGGATCGTCGTGAAAGGCCGGCCGGGGGTCCTGTGCCAGGCTTTGCTCGATCAGGGCGACCGTGTCCGAATCGAGTCGCTCGAGCCAGGGCTCGGCGGCCCCCCAGACCACCGCGAGCCGCTCCGGCGGTGCGCTCGCCCAGCCACCCCGGCTGTCGGGCGGGCAATCTGCGTAGGGCACATGCGGCTTGACGTCCAGTACCGGCGTGCCGTCGAGCAGGTCGAGCCCGCCAAGATGCAGCCGCACCCGCCCGTCGCTCTCGGTCACGTCCAGCAGGCGCACCACCGACAGGCCGATCGGGTTGGGACGCACCGGCGCGCGCGAGGCGAACACCCCCACCCGCCGGTTGCCGCCCAGCCGCGGCGGGCGAACGGCGGAACTGTCACCGGGCCGCATCCGGCGCTTGGCGTGGAACACCCAGACGAGCCAGAGGTGCGAGAAGGTCTCGATGCCCTGCCAGGCGACGGGCTGCTGCCACTCGGGCGTGGGGACCAACAGGCCCGTGGCGGCGGGCACTACTCCCGACTGGCGGGGGATGCCGAAGCCCTCGCGGTACGGGCTCTCGATGTGGCCGACCGGCCGCAGGGTCCATTCCTCGCTCATCGTCTCTCTCCGCTGCCCAGGAAGCCCAGCTGCCGCCAGGCCTCGAACAGTGCCACCGCGGCGGCGTTGGCCAGGTTGAGGCTGCGTGATCCGGGCGCCATCGGCAGGTAGAGGCGCTGATCGTCAGGCACGGAGTCCAGCACCTCCTCGGGCAGGCCGCGGGTCTCGGGGCCGAAGACCAGCACGTCGTCGCCCCGGTATGCGACCTGGTCGTAGCGGCGGGTGCCGCGGGTGGAGAACGCCAGCAGGCGGCGACCGGCCAGCGCGGCGCGGGCGGCCTCCAGGTCGCGGTGACGGTGCACGCAGGCCAGTTGGTGATAGTCGAGCCCGGCGCGTCGCACGGCCCGCTCTTCCAGGGAAAAACCCAGGGGCTCGACCAGATGCAGGCTCGACCCGGTGTTCGCGCACAGGCGGATGAGGTTGCCCGTGTTGGGAGGGATCTCGGGTTCGAACAGCATGATCGACGGCATTTTGGCATTATAGGGCCAACGCCGACGGGGACGAGTTGGCTCCCCGCCAACGAGACACGCATGAAGAGGTGAAGGCATGAAGGTACTGGTTATCGGTGGGGGCGGGCGAGAGCACGCCCTGGCGTGGAAGATCGCCCAGTCGCCGCGGGTCGAGACGGTCTTCGTCGGTCCCGGCAATCCCGGCACGGCTGCCGAGGCCAAGTGCCGCAACGTCCCGATCGCCGCCACCGACGTCGCCGAGCTGGTGGCCTTTGCCGCCGACAACGGCGTGGATCTGACGGTCGTCGGCCCCGAGGCCCCGCTGGTCGAGGGCGTGGTGGACACCTTCCGCGACGCCGGTCTCGCCATTTTCGGCCCGACCCAGAAGGCCGCGCAACTGGAGGGCTCCAAGGCCTTCGCCAAGGACTTCATGGAGCGCCACGGCATCCCGACCGCCAAGTATCGCGTGTTCGACACCGCCGCCCCGGCGATCGACTTCGTCCACGAGCACGGCGCGCCGGTGGTGGTGAAGGCCGACGGGCTGGCCGCCGGCAAGGGGGTGATCGTCGCCCAGACCATCGAGGAGGCCGAGGCCGCCATCCGCGACATCTTCGCCGGCCAGTTCGGTGCCGCCGGCGCCCGCGTGGTGGTCGAATCCTTTCTCGAGGGCGAGGAGGCGAGCTTCATCGTCATGGTCGACGGCGAGCACGTCCTGCCGATGGCCTCCAGCCAGGACCACAAGGCCCGCGACGAGGGCGACCGCGGCCCCAACACCGGCGGCATGGGCGCCTACTCGCCCGCGCCGGTCCTGGATGACGCGATGATCGAGAAAGTGATGGAGCAGGTGGTCGAGCCGACCGTAAACGGCATGGCCCTCGACGGCCTGCCCTACACCGGCTTTCTCTACGCCGGCCTGATGATTGGCGCGGACGGCGAGCCGCAGGTGCTGGAGTTCAACTGCCGCTTCGGCGACCCGGAAACCCAGCCGGTGCTGATGCGCCTGGAAAGCGATCTGGTCGATCTGCTCGAGGCCGGCGTCAACGGCACGCTCGACCAGGTCACCGCCGAGTGGACTCCGCAGGCCGCCGTGGGCGTGGTCCTCGCCTCCGCCGGCTACCCGGAAAGCGCGTCGAAGGGAGATGTGATCACCGGTCTGGACGCATTGCCCGAGGGCGTGAAGGCCTTCCACGCCGGCACCGTCGAGCGGGACGGCAATATCGCTACCAACGGTGGGCGGGTACTCTGCATCACCGCCCTGGGCGAAACGGTCGAGGCGGCGCAACGGGCCGCCTATGCCGGGGTCGATCGGGTCCACTTCGAGGGCGGCTTCTGCCGCCGGGACATCGGCTGGCGGGCGATCGGCCGCGACTGAGTACTCGGTGCGAACAAGCACTGGCGATCGGGCAGAAAGCTGCTTTACTCCGTGGCCCTGCCCTCGTCACGGTGACCCCATCATGCCCCGTCTTCTCGCCATCCTTGCCTCCCTGTTTTTCGTCGGCGGTGCCAACGCCTCGGACCTGTCGCCGGGCGATGCCGCCCCGGCCTTCGCCCTGCCCGACCAGGACGGCGAGACCCACCGGCTCGCCGACTATCGCGGCCAGTGGCTGGTGCTGTACTTCTATCCCAAGGACGACACGCCCGGCTGCACCACCGAGGCCTGCAGCTTCCGCGACAACATCAACCGCCTGATCTCGCAGGACGCGGCCGTGCTGGGCGTGAGCATGGACAGCGTGGAGAGCCATGCGGCGTTCGCCCGCGAGCACGAGCTGCCCTTCCCGCTGCTCGCCGACCCCGAGGGCGAGGTCGTCGAGCGATACGGGGCGTTGAGCGATTTCATGGTCGTGAAGTTCGCCAAGCGCCAGACCTTCATCATCGATCCCGAAGGCAACATCGCGACGATCTACCGCAAGGTAGACCCCGACGAGCACGTGAAGGACGTGCTCGACGATCTCGAGGCCCTGCGCGGCGAGGACTGAATCGTCAGTCGACGCGGAACTGCGCGTGACAGGTCATGCACTGGTTCATGGCCTCGGCGGTCATGGCGGTGATGTCCTCGAGCGGATCGGTCTCGGCGCGGATGGCGATCTCCTCGAAGGTCATGTGCATCGGCCCGCCGATCGCCTTGAACTCGGGCGGGGTCTTGTCGCGAATGGAGGCGGGCGTGCCGCGCGCCATGCGGTTGCCCGAGACCTGCGCCGCCTCGGCGATGGCCTCGCGATCCTCCTCGCTGATCCCGCGCAGGATGCCCTGAACGCTGCCGAGCATCATGCGCATGTCGGCGAGGAAGGTGGCTTTCTCCTCGGGCGTGAAGCCGAGGTCGATTCGTGAATCGGCCGGGCCGTCGGCCATGACACCGGATGACAGGGGTGGAGTGAACACGACGATCCCCGCGAGCAGTATGTGGCGGGTGGTCTTCCAAAAGCTGGATCGATCCATGGTTGGGACTCCTTGGCGGCGGGTGAGAATGCCTGCGCGCCGCCCTTGTTTATGTTCGTCGTGATTACTTGGGAAGAAACAGCGTCATCCCGCCATCGAATTTCACGTCATCGATGTGGCCGGCCGCCTCTCCGTCCGCCGACACCATGTGGATGTGAATGGCGTTCTTGACATCCTTGTCCTTGATAGCAGGCGAATAGGTGCCGATGAACTGACCGTGGTGTTTTTCAGAGTAGAAGCCGACGATGGTCACTTTTTCCTCTTCCAACTCGTAGAATTCCTTGGATCTGGCGAACAACTTGCGTCTCATTGGCCTTCCATCGGTGCGATTGACGTTGATGTGCCACTTCACGTACGCGGGCTTGCCCTTGAGCAGGAAAGGAAACGGGGTCGAGCTGGTATCGACGCCGGCTGCCGTTGCGCGATCCCGAACGAAGCGTTGCAGATCCAGGTAACTTTCGACCTCGGCGGGTACCGCTACTTCATTCCATTCCTTGTTCTTCGTCCAGGCACCGAATATCGCCTTGCCGTCCCCGCTGTGTTCCATGATGAACTTGTCATCACGTACCCGGGTGACGTAGGGCTGGCTTTCGGCAATCGTGATTTCGCCGTCAAGGTGATTGCATGCCCCCACTCCGAAGGTGGCATTGTCCCCTGACATCTCGGCAATCGGCAGGTCTCCCTCGGTCTTGCCGGACTGCGCGATAGCTGCCTGTGATCCGTAATATTCCACCAGGCCGTCTTTCTGGACGTGGAGGTGTTCCTCTGCGACCGCGCCACCAGCCAACAGAATTGCGCCCAGTGCCAGGTAATGCATCTTCATGTCGTGTTTTCCTTTGTAACAATGGGTTTGCTCATGTGGCAGTAGTCATTCCGCGATGACCGCCCGGTAGCCGGCATGACCATCGTGTGGAGTGGCGCCGATGACGGATGTCGCCAGCGTGATGCCGGGAGACAATCCGAGGAATCGATAGGGGCGTATCCAGGATCTCCACGTGCCTCGGGCACCGCCAAGGTTAGGCCCCGGGGCGCAAGTTGCATATGATCTGGATCATTCGGTGAGGCGCAAGGAGGGTCCGGGCAGATGATCGACTGGCAGCGATTGAGCGACGACCACCCGGTTCTCGCGGGTGTGCCCGCGAGCCTGCGCGAGCAGGCCGTCGACCGACGCGTCGTGGCCGGCGAACGGCTTGCCCGTCAGGGGGAGGCGCCGGCGGCGATGTTCTTCGTGCTGGCGGGTGAGGTGCGCCTGTTGCGCCGCTCGCCGGCCGGCAGGGAAACGATCATGCAGCGGGTGCAGGGGGGATTCGTGGCCGAGGCGAGCCTGGATGCGACCTGTTACCACTGCGACTTGGTCGCCGGGGTGGCCGGGCGCGTGCTGGCGTTTCCCCGTCGGGCATTCGACGCGGCGCTGGCGGAAGATGCCCGGTTCAACCGGGCATGGATCGCGCATCTGTCGCGTGAATTGCGGCAGGCACGAGCCCGCAACGAGCGCCTGGCCTGCCCGACCGCGGCCGAACGGATCCGACACGCCATCGAGACGGAGGGCGACGGCAGCGGACTGGTCCTCGATCAGACCCGCAAGGAATGGGCCGCCGAGCTCGGGCTGACCCACGAGGCGCTCTACCGTGCCCTGCGCCGGCTGCGCGAGGCGGGCACGATCCGTGAGGATGGCCGGCGGATCGAATGGCTGGCCGACTGAGCGAGTGCCGCCATGAAAAACCCGGCCACTGGCCGGGTTGTTCGTATCGGTGCAGAGCGGCGGGTTCAGCCGCGGCGCATCGAGTCGTAGAACTCGTTGTTGGTCTTGGTCTGCT
>NZ_JBKGYT010000002.1:0-53698 GCF_046545975.1 Guyparkeria sp.
TCGTCCTTCTCGGACTTGGCCTGATCGTCATCCTTGTCGCTGTCGTCCTTGTCGCCTTCGTCACCGCCCCCACCGAACTCTTCGGCGATGTAGGCAGCCAGGTCGGCGATATCGCCGTCGGACAGGTCCGAGGCGTTCGGCGCCATGGTGTCAAAACGGTCGCCAAGCCCTTCTTCCTTGAGATAGTCCTTGTCACCTTCACGGTAGGCGGTCAGCTTCTTGGCGGTCTCCTCCTCACCCAAGCCGGTCATCTTCGGGAAGGCTCCGCCCTGACCAGCACCGTCGGCGCCATGACAGGACGCACAGGAGGCGTACTTTTCCTTGCCAGCAGCCGGGTCACCGGCGGCATGACCCATCAACGGGGCGGCAAGCGCTCCACTGGCGGCAAGGGCGATGAGTGAACGACGCATCTGTTTCATGATTTCTACTCTCAACTGTTGCGCCGCGGCCTACCCTGGATGACCGTCTCCCGGCGTGTCGGACACCCCGGGGAGAAAAGCGGCCGGGCGGCCTTGCGGCGATTTACAAGTCAACCAAATTAACCCCGCGGGGAAACTATCAGAAAACACTAATGCAATCCAAGATAAACACGCTTATGCAGCAAAAGGTGATTTTCTCAGGTCCGGCAGTTCAAACGACGCGGCCCGAGTCACGGGTCGCCGCCCAGACGGCAAGGGCGTCGCGCGTGGCCTCCACGTCATGCACCCGCAGCACGCGCGCACCCCGTTCGGCGGCCAGTAGCGCTGCCGCGGCGCTGCCGGTCGCGCGGCGCTCCACCGGCTCGCCGGTGGCGTCACCGATCATCCGCTTGCGCGACATCCCCACCAGCAGGGGCACGCCGAGGCATTCGAACTCCTCGAGGCGGCGCAACATCGTGAAGTTCTGCTCCGTGGTCTTGGCAAAACCGAAACCCGGGTCGACCAGCACCCGATCAAGGGGTACGCCGCCGCTTTGAAGCCGGTCGATGCGGTCGGCGAGGAAGTCGATCACGTCCCGCACCACGTCATCATAGTCGGTTCGGCTCGCCATCGTGCCCGGCTCGCCCCGCATGTGCATGACGCACACCGAGGCGCCGGAGGCGGCCGCGGCCTCAAGCGCACCCGGACGGGATAGTGCACGGACGTCGTTGATCAGGCAGGCCCCGACATCGGTCGCGCGGGACATCACGACAGGGGAACTGGTATCGATGGAAACGGGGCAATGGAGATCGCGTTCGATCGCCTCGATGACCGGCATGACGCGGCCGAGCTCCTCGTCGACCGACACATGCTCGGCGCCAGGTCGGGTGGATTCGCCCCCGACGTCGATCAGGTCCGCACCGGACTCCAGCATGGCCTCGGCGGCGGCCAGCGCCTTGTCGACGCTGTTCCAGCGGCCACCATCCGAAAAGGAATCCGGCGTGGCGTTGAGGATGCCCATGATCAGCGGGCGGTCGGCCCGCCAGTCGGGGCATGGCGCGCCGGTCGAGCTCATCCGCCTCGCGGTCCGCCACCGACCGGACTGCCGTCGGGAGCACGGTCCCCGTCGTCGCGACCGTCGGGCTCGCCACGATCGCCACCCTGGACGTCATCGCCCCGACCGGACTCGGCGTCGGCTTGCTCATCGGTGTCCGCCGCCGCGCCGGATCCCGGCGGCTGCTGGTCGGATTCCGACTTGCCCGTGTCCCAGTCCGCCGGCTCGCGCACCGGGCGACGCTCCATCAGGTCATCGATCTGGCCGGAGTCGATCGTCTCGTACTTCATCAGCGCATCGGCCATCGCGTGCAGGATGTCCATGTTGTCCACCAGGATCTGGTGGCAGCGCTGGTAGTTGCGGTCGATGACCTGCTTGATCTCGGCGTCGATGATCTCCTTGGTCTCGTCCGAGAAGTGGCCGCCCGAGGCCTGGCGCCCCATGAACGGATCCGCGTCCTCCTCCGAGTAGTAGAGCGTGCCGAGTTTCTCGGACATGCCCCACTTGGTGACCATGTTCCGGGCGAGTTCGGTGGCCCGCTCGATGTCGTTGGACGCCCCGGTGGTCACCGCCTCGTCGCCGAAGATGAGTTCCTCGGCGATCCGCCCGCCGAACAGGCTGGAGATGTTCGATTCGAGCTTGCGCTTGGAATAGCTGTAGCGATCCTGGTCGGGCAGGAACATGGTGATCCCGAGCGCCCGGCCGCGCGGGATGATCGAGACCTTGTAGACCGGGTCGTGCTCGGGCACCAGGCGCCCCACGATCGCGTGACCCGCCTCGTGGTAGGCGGTCAGCTTCTTCTCGTCCTCGCTCATCACCATGGATTTCCTTTCCGCACCCATGATGATCTTGTCCTTGGCCCGCTCGAGGTCGGCCATCGTGACCTCGGGCTTGCTCGCACGTGCGGCGAACAGCGCCGCCTCGTTGACGACGTTCGCCAAGTCCGCCCCGGAGAAGCCGGGCGTGCCGCGGGCAATGATGGAGGGATCGACGTCCTTCGCCGCCGGCACCTTGCGCAGGTGGACCTTGAGGATCTGCTCGCGACCACGGACGTCCGGCAGGCCGACGACCACCTGGCGGTCGAAGCGGCCCGGACGCAGCAGTGCCTTGTCGAGCACGTCGGCCCGGTTGGTCGCGGCGATCACGATGACGCCCTCGTTGCCCTCGAAGCCGTCCATTTCGACCAGCAGCTGGTTGAGGGTCTGCTCGCGCTCGTCGTGGCCGCCGCCCATGCCGGCGCCACGGGTCCGGCCCACAGCGTCGATCTCGTCGATGAAGATGATGCAGGGCGCGTGCTTCTTCGCCTGCTCGAACATGTCACGGACACGCGAGGCGCCCACGCCGACGAACATCTCGACGAAGTCCGAGCCGGAAATGGAGAAGAACGGCACCTTGGCCTCGCCGGCGACCGCCTTGGCCAGCAGCGTCTTGCCGGTACCCGGCGGGCCGACCATCAGCACGCCGCGCGGGATCGCGCCGCCCAGGCGCTGGAACTTGCCCGGGTCCTTGAGGAAATCGACCAGCTCGACCACTTCCTCCTTGGCCTCGTCGGCACCGGCCACATCGCTGAACGTGACCTTGACCTGGTCCTCGCTCATCAGCTTGGCCTTGGACTTACCGAAGCTCATCGCGCCGCGGCCGCCCCCGCCCTGCATCTGCCGCATGAAGAAGATCCAGATGGCGATCAGCAGGATGAACGGGAACCACTGGATGAAGATCGTCATCAGCAGCGACGGCTCCTCCGGTTCCTTGGCATTGATCTTCACGTTGTTGTCGAGCAGATCGCCGACCAGGGCACGGTTGTCGGTTTCCGGGCTGTAGGTCTCGAAGCGACTACCCCCGCCGGTCACGCCCTTGACGGTCTGCCCCTCGATGGTGACCGACTCGATGTTGCCGCGCTTCACGTCCTGGATGAAGTCCGAGTACGGCATCGCCGTGGCGGTGGTCGCGCGCTGATCGAAGCTGTTGAACACCGTCATCAGCACGACGGCGATCACTACCCAGATCAGGATGTTCTTGGTCAAGTCGTTCAAGGCAACACCTCTGCCAGCAGTCATCGCAACAATGGCCGGTACACGACGATCCGTGTCCGGCCAGCGATGACGTAATCATTTATTCGGATACCTTATATCAGGCGCTTTCCGGTTGCCACCAGATACACCTCGCGCGAGCGCGGACGGGAAGCCTTCGGCTTGCGGACCACCACCCGGTCGAAGCGCTGCCGGACTTCCCTGACGTACTCGTCGAAGCCCTCCCCCTGGAAAAGCTTGGTGACGAAGGCACCCTTCGCCTTGAGCATCCGATCACAGAAGTCCAGTGCAAGTTCCGCCAAGTACATCGACCGGGGGATATCCACCGAGTCCAGTCCACTCATGTTGGGGGCCATGTCGGAAAGGACAAGGTCGACTTCCGTCTCGCCGAGGGCGGCCTCCAGTTCCTCGAGCACGGCGTCCTCGGTGAAGTCGCCCTGCAGCACGGTGGTGTGGGCGAAGTGGTCCATCGGCAGGAGGTCGAGGGCGAACACGTGACCCTTCGGACCGACGACCTGGGCGGCATACTGCGTCCAGCCGCCGGGCGCCGCGCCCAGGTCGACCACCGTCATGCCGGGGCGCAGGAAGCGGTCGCGCTCGTTGAGCTCGATCAGCTTGTAGACGGCACGCGAGCGCCAGCCCTCGCGCTGGGCCTTCTGCACGAACTCGTCGCGAAAATGTTCGGCAAGCCAACGCTTGCTACTGACCGAACGGGCCATGGTCGTCTCCGGGCGGCATGTAAAAAAACCGGGGGCCGGGATTATCCCCGATTGCCCCCGGCCGCCCAAATCGCCGTTGCCCGCCTCGAGGGCGGGCGCGTCGCTCAGTGCATGTGGCCGCCACCACCCATCGCCTTGTCCCGAGGCCTGATCGGGGCCTCCACCTCGAGCTGGCTGCCGTCGCCGAGGCCGAGATCGATGACCACCGTTTCGCCCTCCTCCAGCGACCGCTCCGGGCCGATCAGCATCACGTGGTAGCCACCCGGCGCCAGCGACACCGTCTCCCCGGCCGGCACCGTGATGCGGTCCTGCTCGATCATCCGGTGCATGCCGTCCTCGTTGACCGACTCGTGCAGTTCCACGGCCTTGAACCCCTCGGCATCCGCCGACACCACGTCGACCGGCTCGTCACCGGGGTTGTGCAGTTGCATGAAGGCCGCCGTGGCATGCGCCCCCGGCGGGGTCAACGCCACCCAGGGCTTCTGCACGTCGAGTTCGGCCGCCTGGGCGACAGCGGCGCTCGCCAGCAGGGAGGCCCCCATCAGCAGACCGGTGAATCGAACTCCCGCGAAATGCGTCATCTTCATCATTCTTTCACCTCTGACATGAAATCCTCGAGCACATCGACGATCGCGCCGGTGTCATGCGGGCCCGGCAGCAGCGCCAGCATCCGTCCGTCCGGGTCGATCAGCCGGAAGCTCGTGTCGTGGTCGACGTTATAGCCGACGTCTCCTTCCTCGTGGTCCTCGATGCGGTAGCCCGCCTTGACGGTCGATGTCACCGCGTCGATCGCCTCCCGCGTCCCGGTCACCGGCACGAACTCGTCCGAGTAGAAGGCCGTGTACTTCGCCAGGTGGGCCGGGCTGTCACGTTCCGGGTCCACGGAAAGGAACACCACCTGCCAGTCCACCTCCGGCAGGCGTTCCTCAAGTTCCGGGAGAAGGCGGGACAATTGCCCGAGTTCGGTGGGACAGACGTCCGGGCAGTAGCTGTACCCGACGTAGAACAGCGTCCAGCGATCGTCGAACAACTGGTCGGTCGAGACGGCGCCGTCCACGGATTCAAGCTCCGCGGACGGCACGGGAACGGGCTGTTCGGGCGTGCGCAGCACCAGCGGATCCGGCGTTTCGTAGGCGGACAGCCCGCCATCCGCCTCGTCGGGCGAGCAGCCCGGAAGCAGCGGCAGGGCTAGCAGGGAGAGCAGAAGGATACGGATCGTGCGCATGGTTCGAGATGTCTCGGATTGGCCGGCAGGAACGTAGCCGTTAAACTGCCGGGCAACCCGCGCCATTTCAATGTGTGATTTCACACAACACGGTGCGCGGCTATCGCCCGACCATCGAGGAAACCATACCGACATGACCCTTACCGCCCGGCAGAGACAGTACCTTCGCTCTGAGGCCCATCATCTCAAGCCTGTCGTCCTGCTCGGTCAGCATGGGCTCACCGATGCAGTCCTCGCCGAGATCGACCAGGCCCTCCAGACGCACGAACTGATCAAGGTGCGTATCCCCGGCGTGGATCGAGAGGAAAAGCGCGGGATCACCGAGGCGATCACCGCGGCCACCGGCGCGACCCTGGTGCAGACCGTGGGGCACGTCGCCGTCCTGTTCCGCCCGCACGAGAAGAACTCCGAGTACCCCCTCCCCCGCGCCAAGGGAAAATGATCCCGCTGCTCGGACCCGACCCGGGCAGCTTTCCGCCCGAATCCTGGGCACTGAACGAGCCCAACGGCCTGCTGGCCGCCGGCGGCGACCTCTCGGTGGAACGACTGCTGGCCGCCTACTGTCGCGGCATCTTTCCCTGGTTCAGCCGGGGCGACCCGATCCTGTGGTGGAGCCCCGATCCGCGCACGCTGTTCGTCCCCGAGCGGTTCCACGTCTCGCGGAGCCTCGCCAAGTGGCGCCGGCAGGAACGCTACCGGGTGACGGCCGACACCGCCTTCGCCGCCGTCGTCGACGGCTGTGCCGCGCCCCGTGGCGACGATCCGGAGACCTGGATCGTCCCCGAGATGCGCGAGGCCTTCGTCGCACTGCACGAGGCCGGGCACGCCCGCTCAGTGGAAGTCTGGGACGACACGAGGCTGGTCGGCGGACTGTTCGGCACGCAGATTGGGCGGGCCGCCTTCGGCGAGTCCATGTTCAGCCACGCGCCCAACGCCTCGAAGTTCGCCCTGGCCGCCATCCTGGTCGACCGCATCTGGGGGAGCATCGACTTCCTCGACACGCAGTTCAGCACCGCCCACCTGCTGCGCCTGGGCGCCGAGGAAGTGCCCCGCGACGAATTCCGGCGGCGGCTCGACGCTGCCACGGCCGGCACGGGAATCTGTGATAAAACCTCCTGAGCGCATGCCGTCCTCGTTGCCCGAGGGCACAGGGAAAAACGACAAGGAATAGAGACTCCGCCGTGCAAACCGACACTACGGGTATCCTGCTGACACTCCTCCTGATCTCGGTGGTGGCCGTGGTGGCGCTGCGGCGGATCAACCTGCCGGCCATCCTCGGCTACCTCGCCGTGGGGGTGCTCGCCGGCCCGCACGCCCTGGGCCTGGTCCGCGACATCCACGACATCCACCTGATCGCCGAATTCGGCGTGGTCTTCCTCCTGTTCATGCTCGGCCTGGAGTTCTCCCTGCCCAGGCTGGTGTCCATGCGCCGGGCGGTGGTGGGCATGGGCGGCGCGCAGGTAATGCTGACGGCGGTCATCACCGGTGGCGCCGCGCTGATGATGGGATTTTCGCCGGCGGCGGCCTTCACGCTGGCCGGGGTGATGACGGTCTCATCCACCGCGATCGTCATCCGCCAGCTGGGCGAACAGCTCGAGATCAACTCGCGGCACGGCAACAACGCCGTCGGCATCCTGCTCTTCCAGGACCTGGCGGTCATTCCCTTCCTCATCATCATCCCGGTCCTCGGGGTGCAGGGGGCCGCCGACGATGCCGCCAACCTGACACTGGAGATCACCTTCACGCTGGGGGCCGGCGTGCTCGCCGCGATCCTCCTGTTCTTCGGTGGGCGCTGGGTGCTGCGCCCGCTGTTCCGCGAGATCGCCAAGTCGCGGTCGGCCGAGCTGTTCACGCTGGCCGTGCTGCTGACGGTGCTCGGCGCGGGCTGGCTGACCAACAGCGCCGGACTGTCCTGGGAACTGGGCGCCTTCCTCGCCGGTATCGCGCTGTCCGAGACCCAGTACAAGCACCAGATCGAGGCCGACATCCGCCCCTTCCGCGACGTGCTGCTGGGCCTGTTCTTCATCACCATCGGCATGATGCTCAACGTCGGCGGGCTGGCGGAGATCTTCCACTGGGTCCTGGTCTTCCTGGCGATCCTGATCCTTGCCAAGACCCTGATCATCTTCCTGATCGGCCGGGCCATGGGCGAAGCCCCCGGCGTGGCGCTGCGCACCGGCCTGGTGCTGGCGCAGGGCGGGGAGTTCGGCTTCGCCATGCTCTCGATCGCCAACCCCGACCTGATGACCGCAAGCGAGCGCCAGATCGTGCTGGCCACGGTGATCTTCTCGATGGTCCTCACCCCGATCCTGGTCAAGTACAACGGCCTGATCGCGAAGTATCTCGTGCCCGGTTACGCGCGCGGACGTCGCGAGCACGCCGTCGAGATCCGGCAGGACACCAGCGACCTGCGCGATCACGTGGTCGTCTGCGGCTTCGGCCGCGTCGGTCAGAACGTCGCGCGCCTGCTGAGCAGCGAGGGCATCGACTACACCGCGATCGAGGTCGACCCGGACATCGTCCAGCAGGCGAACGAGGCCGGCCTGCGCGTCTACTTCGGCAACTCCACCCACCTGGACATCCTGCAGTCGGCCGGCCTGGACCGCGCCCGGGCACTGGTGCTGACACACCTCGACGATGCCTCGACCATCAAGACCATCGAGATCGTGCGGGGGACGAACCGTGACATCCCGATCATCGTGCGCACGCGCACCGACGAGCATCTCGACCGGATCCACGACGCCGGCGCCACCGAGGTCGTGGCCAGCGTCTACGAGATGAGCCTTGCCCTGGGCGGCCACGTGCTGCGCACGCTGCGGGTGCCGATCAGCAAGATCCTGCGCCAGATGGAAGAGATCCGCCGGGAGGACTACGCCCCTCTCCGGCACACCTTTCACGGAGACCGGGCCCGGGACGAGAACGACTTCGCCCCGCTCGCTCCGCGCACCCTCAAGAACGTCACGCTGGTGCCCGGCGCGAAGTCCGTCGGCCAGCGACTGGGCGACGTGCTGCCGCGGGACGGCTCGGTGGTGGTCGATGCCATCAACCGTCACGGGATCCGGGGAGAGAGCCCCGATGAGGGGGTGGTGCTGCAGGAGGATGACGTCCTCACCCTCTACGGCGCCCCCGAGGCACTGGACATGGCCGAGGAGTGCCTGCTGACCGGACGCCCGGGCTGAACCGCCGCCCCAGATGGAGCCCAGGCCGTGCACCGGCGGCTCAAATGGGCCACAATCAGCGCCTTCCACGCGCCGACGGCGCGGATTCCAGCCTGCACGTAATGCCGCCGAATGCCTGTCATGAGCGACTCGAAGCCCGTCCCCGCCCAACCGAAGAACGCCGGTGACCCGATCTACCTGCGGGTACACACCGACCTGGGCCGCGCCCTCGCCGCGCGCCTGGCCATGGAAACGGCGCGCCGCCCCCTGCTGGCCGTCCTGCCGGACAGCCGCCACGTCAACGACGCGCAAGCAGCCCTGGCGTTTCTCGGCATCGAGACCACGGTCTTCCCCGACTGGGAGGTCCTGCCCTACGATCGTTTCTCACCCCACCAGGACCTGATCTCCGACCGGCTCTCCCGGCTCTGGCGCCTGCCGCGGGAAACCTCCGGCCTGACCCTGATCGCCGCGCCGACGCTGCTACAGCGACTGCCGCCACCGGAGTTCGTCGCCGGTCAGGGCATGGTGCTGGAGGTCGGCCAGACGCTCGACCGCGAGGCCTATCGCCGGCAGCTCGAGGCCGCCGGCTACAGCCTGGTCTCCCAGGTCCAGCAGCACGGCGAGTACGCACTGCGCGGAGGGCTGGTCGACGTCTTCCCGATGGGGGCCGAGGAACCGGTACGCATCGACCTGTTCGACGACGAGATCGAGACCCTGCGCCACTTCGATCCCGAGTCGCAGCGCTCCACCGAAACGGTCGCCGAGATCACCCTGCTGCCGGCCCGCGAGTACCCACTGACCGACAAGGGCATCCGCACCTTCCGGCAGAACTGGCGCAACACCTTTTCCGGCGACCCCACCCGGTCACCGATCTACCGCCAGGTGTCCGAGGGGCTGGTGCCGGCGGGCATCGAGAGCTACCTGCCCCTGTTCTTCGAACAGACCGCCACGCTGTTCGACTACCTCCCCCGGGACGCTCGACTGATGCTGTTCGACGCCGTCCCCGAGGCGATCGAGCGCTTCGTCACGGAGACGGCCGACCGCTTCGCCCAGCGATCGGGCGACGTCGACCATCCCATCCTGCGACCCGAGGCGCTCTACCAGACACCCGGGGAATTCGAGGAGCAGGTCGTCGCCCGCCCGCGCTGGCAGCTGGTCGCCGGTGACGACGACCGCTTCCCGCAGGCCGCCGACCTGGGCGACCGCTCCCTGCCCGACCTGTCGGCCGGCAGTGCCTCGCAGGCCGCGGTGATCGAGCGCCTGGCCGGCTTCGTGCGCCAGTTCGAGGGTCGCACCCTCCTGGTGGCCGAAAGCAGCGGACGCCGGCAGGCACTGATCGAGCAGGCCACCGCCACCGGGCTGAGCACTGCGGCCATCGAGGGCTGGCAGCAGGGAGGCCGCGAGTCGGAAGCCGAGCTGGACGTGGCGGTCGCCGAACTCGAGCACGGCGCGATCCTTCCCGGCGACACCGGACCCGTTGCCGTCATCAGCGAGATCGACCTGTTCGCCGAGCGGGTGGCCCAGCGCCGGGCGAAGGCGCGGCGCGGCCGCGATGCCGACGCGATCATCCAGAACCTCGACGATCTGGCCATCGGCGCGCCGGTGGTGCACGAGGACCACGGCGTCGGTCGCTTCCAGGGTCTGGTCACCCTGGAGATGAACGGCCAGCCGCAGGAGTACCTGCTGCTGACCTACGCCGGCGACGACAAGCTCTACGTGCCCGTCTCCGGCCTGGAGCGCATCTCTCGCTACACCGGTGGCGCCGAGGAGACGGCGCCGCTGCACCGGCTGGGTTCCGACCAGTGGGAAAAGGCGAAGAAACGCGCCGCCCGACAGGTCCACGACGTGGCCGCGGAGCTGCTGGATATCCACGCCCGTCGCGCCAGCCGCAAGGGCACCGCGATGCGCGTCGAGGATGACGATTATCGCCAGTTCGCCGAGGAGTTCGCCTTCGAGCCCACCGACGACCAGCGACTGGCCATCGAGCAGGTGCTGACCGACATGGCCTCCTCCCAGCCGATGGACCGCGTCGTCTGCGGCGACGTGGGCTTCGGCAAGACGGAGGTGGCCATGCGCGCGGCCTTCGTCGCCGTGCAGAACGGCGCCCAGGTGGCGGTGCTGGTGCCCACCACCCTGCTCGCCGAGCAGCACATGCGCAATTTCCGCGACCGCTTCGCCAACTGGCCGGTGACCATCGAGAGCCTCTCGCGACTGTCCGGCGGCAAGAAGACCGGCGAGCTGCGCGAACGGATCAAGGCCGGCCAGGTCGACATCGTCATCGGCACGCACAAGCTGCTGCGCGATTCGCCCGAGTTCGCCAACCTCGGACTGGTGATCATCGACGAGGAACAGCGCTTCGGCGTGCGCGACAAGGAGCGCCTCAAGGCCCTGCGCGCCGAGGTGGACCTGCTCACGCTCACCGCCACCCCCATCCCGCGCACGCTCAACATGGCGCTCTCGGGGATCCGCGATCTCTCGATCATCGCCACCCCGCCGCGCGAGCGGCTCGCGGTCAAGACGGTGATCCTGCGCTGGGACGAGGTGCAGATCCGCGAGGCCATCCAGCGGGAACTCAAGCGTGGCGGACAGGTGTACTTCCTGCACAACGAGGTGCGCACCATCGAGCGCATGGCCCGAATGGTGGAGGAAATCGTGCCCGAGTCCCGGGTGAACACCGCCCACGGCCAGATGGGCGAACGGGCGCTCGAGCAGGTGATGTCGGACTTCTACCACCAGCGCTTCAACGTGCTGGTCTCGACCACGATCATCGAGTCGGGGATCGACATCCCCACGGCCAACACCATCCTCATCCACCGCGCCGACAAGTTCGGCCTGGCCCAGCTCCACCAGCTGCGCGGACGGGTGGGCCGATCGCACCACCGTGCCTATGCCTATCTGATCACCCCGGAGCCGGGCCAGCTCACCCCGGATGCGCAGAAACGGCTCGAGGCGATCGCCTCGCTGGAGGACCTCGGCGTGGGCTTCACGCTGTCCACCCACGACCTGGAGATACGCGGTGCGGGTGAACTGCTGGGATCCGGTCAGTCCGGCCAGATGCACGAGGTCGGCTACCGCTACTACATGCAGCTGCTCGACCGCGCGGTGGCCGCTATCCGCGAGGGCCGCGAACCGGAGCTCGAGGCGCCCGTGGGCAGCGTCACCACCGAGGTGGATCTGGGCGAGCCGGCACTCATCCCCGAGGACTACGTGGCGGACGTGCATACCCGCCTGACACTCTACAAGCGCCTGTCGACCGCCGTGGACGACGATGCCCTGAACGAGCTGAAGGTGGAGCTGATCGACCGCTTCGGGCTACTGCCCGAGCCGGTCACCGCCCTGATCGAGACCCACCGCCTGCGCATCCGGGCCCGCGACCTCGGCATCCGCAAGCTCGAGCTCACCGCCCGGGGTGGACGCCTTGTCTTCGGCGAGAACGCCCGGGTCGATCCCGGCAAGCTGGTGGCGGCCGTGCAGGCCGACCCACAGACCTACCGCCTGTCGGCCGACACCCTGCGATTCACCCGGGAAATGCCCACCCTCGACGAGCGGCTGGAAACCGTCCGGGCCCTGCTTGACGACCTGGCCCTCCCCCGGAACGATACCGAGACCGCGAAATGACCCAGCCGGAAACCCCAGCCACCGAGGAACGCCAGCCCGCGGAGACCGCCCCGCTGTGGCGCCGTGCCGCCGCCCTGTTCTACGACCTGCTGTTCGTGATCGCGCTGCTGATCCTGGCGACCTTCCTCGCCCTGGCCGTCACCCGCGGCGAACCGGTCCCGCCGGACGGTCCCGGCCAGTGGCTGTACCGGGCCTGGCTGCTGGCGTGGATCGCCGGCTACTTCGTCTTCTTCTGGTGCCGGGTCGGCCAGACACCGGGCATGAAGGTCTGGCGACTGCTGCTGTTGCGACAACCGCCCCGCTCCTGCGCCGGGCCGGCATTCCTACGCTTTCTCTACGGCGTGTTCAGCCTGTGCCTCGCGGGCCTGCCGTTCCTCCTCGCGCTTGCCGACGAGAAGCGGCGGACGTGGATCGACCGCAAGCTGGGCATGCGCGTGGTAAGGCTGCTGCCCAGGCGCCGCTGACCGCGTGGTGAAGGTCCGCACGCTTTGCATTCCATGAAAAAGCCCCGGGGAATCCCGTCCCCGGGGCTTTTTCGGTTCGCCTTGCGAGTTGTCGGTCGACCGGGGAGTCCCCCGGTCGTCGGCGACCTCTAGTCCGCCTGGTGACGCAGGAACGACGGGATGTCGATGGTGTCGAGGTTGATTGCCGTGTTGCCGCGATGTGCCGTGCCCGCACCGGCGGCGTAGCCCTGCTGCTGGGCCTCGGCTTCCTCGGACTCGACGGCCGGCTCCTCGCGGCGGGCGTTGTCGATCACCACGCGGGGCCTGCTCTGCCCGCCCCCGACGATGTCCTTGTTGCGCGACAGGCCCGTGGCCACCAGGGTGACCCGCAGCTGGCCATCGAGCTCGTCGTCGACGGCCGTGCCCACCTTGACCACGGCCTCGTCGCCGGCAAGCCCCTGGACCATCTCGCCGATCTCCATGAACTCGCCGATCGACAGGTCACCGTTGGAGGTGACGTTCACCAGGATGCCCTCGGCACCGGTGAGGTTGATGTCGTCGAGGAGCGGGCTGTGGATGGCCGCCTCCGCTGCCTCCGCGGCACGGTTGTCGCCGGTGCCGATGCCGGTGCCCATCATGGCCGTGCCCTTCTCGGTCATGATCGCGCGGACGTCGGCGAAGTCGAGGTTGATCTCGCCCGGGCGGGTGATCAGCTCGGAGATGCCGGCCACGGCGGTGAACAGCACCTCGTTGGCCGCGGCGAAGGCGTCCCGCAGGGCCGCCTGCTTGCCCATGACCGCGGTGAGCTGGTCATTGGGGATGACGATCAGCGAGTCGACGTTGTCCTCGAGTTCCTGGATCCCCTCCATGGCCACGGCCGTGCGCTTTCGGCCCTCGAAGGAGAACGGCCGGGTGACCACCGCGACGGTGAGGATGTTCATGTCGCGGGCGATCTGGGCGATCACCGGCGCCGCGCCGGTGCCCGTGCCGCCACCCATGCCGGTGGTGATGAACAGCATGTTGGCATCGCTGATCGCCTCCTGGATCTGCTCGCGGTCCTCGAGCGCGGCCTGCCGCCCCAGTTCCGGGTCGGCGCCGGCACCCAGCCCCTTGGTGATGTTCGCGCCGATCTGCAGCTGCGAGGGCGCGTTGCTCTTCACCAGCGCCTGGGCATCCGTGTTCGCGCTGATGTACTCGATGCCCTCGATGTTCTGGTGAACCATGTGGGCCACGGCGTTGCCGCCGCCCCCGCCGACGCCGATTACCTTGATCTTGGCGCTCTCGGTCTGCATCTCTGCCATCTTCCAATTGCTCATGGTGTCGTCTCCTTCTCGCCTGGCGTTCTTGAAAATCAGAAGTGATCGCGGAACCAGCCCTTGAGCCGTTCCAGGACATTTCCATGCATCGTCTCCGATCCATGGGCCGTGTTTTCCCTGGCCTGTTGCAGGCCGTGCAGCATCAAGCCGATACCGGCAGCATTCGCCGGGTCCGTTAGGGCATCCAGATTGCCCACCACGCCCTGGGGCGTACCCAGACGGGCAGGCATCTGCAGAAAGTCTTCGGCCAACTCGACGAAACCGGGCATCTGGGCGGTTCCCCCGGTGATCACCACCCCGGCGTTGACCATGTTCAGGTAGCCCGACTGGCGGATCTCCTCCTGCAGGTAGGAGAGCAGCTCCTCCACCCGGGGCCGGACGATGCGCATCATCGTCTCCTGCGGGATGCGCCGCGGCGGGCGCCCCGACACGCCGGGCACCTCGATCGCCCGCGAGGCCTCGCGCTCGTCGAGCGCTCCGAGGTTGGCGTGGTTGATCTTGATCTTCTCCGCCTCGGCCGGCGGCGTGGTCAGGCCGTAGGAGAGATCGTTGGTGATCTGCTCGCCGGCGATCGGCAGCACGGCCGCGTGGCGCAGCGCCCCGCCGGTGTAGATGGCCACGTCGGTCGTGCCGCCGCCGATGTCGATCAGCACCACGCCCAGCTCGCGCTCGTCGTCGTTGAGCACCGCCCGCGCGGCGGCGATCGGTTCGAGGACGGTGCCGTCGACGTGCACGTCACAGCGCTCGACGCACTTGATGATGTTCTGGACGTTGTTGGCCGCCGAGGTGACGATGTGCACGTTCGCCTCCAGCCGGTGCCCGCTCATGCCCTGCGGCTTTCTGATGCCGTCCTGGCCGTCGATGCGGAACTCCTGCGCCTCGCAGTGCAGGATCTGCTGGCCGTCGGGGATCTTCACCGCCCGGGCCGACTGGATCACCTGCGAGACGTCGGCGTCGGTGATCTCCCGGCCTCCGGTCCCGGTCATCCCCTGTGAATCCAGGCTGCGCACGTGGTCACCGGCCACGCCCACCCAGGCCGAACCGATCTCGGTGTCGGACAGCGTGGCGGCCGCGTCGATCGCCCGCTGGATCGCCATGGATGTGGACTCGATATCGACCACCGAGCCACGTCGCAGTCCCTTGTTGGTGGGGTGCGATCCGTAGCCGATCAGGCTCAGACGGCCGTCACCGTCGCACTCGCCGACCAGGGCGGCGACCTTGCTGGTGCCGATGTCCAGACCGACGACGAATTCACGCTCTCCTTTCTTCAACGCGCTCATGCTGTGTCTCTGCCCCTGGTTGCGAAGCTGCTGATAACCATGTCCATCATTCCTCTGCCTGTTCGCTGCCGTCGTTCCGCCAGGCCACGGCAAACCCGTTGCTGTAACGCAGGTCGATCGAGCGGACCTGGTGCATCCGGCCTTCCAGCGCGTCGGGATACACGTCCAGCAGTCGCTGCAACCGCACTTCCAGCGACTGCCTCCCGGCCCGGATGACCGCCCCCGATGCCAGCGTGAGGTCCAGTGCCCCGCGCGGGCTCAACTCCACCCCGACGAGTGTCAGGCCGACCCCCTCGAGCACGGGGCGAAGGCTGCTGTAGCGCTCCCAGACCGACCACTGGCTGTCCCGGGGGCCGGCCAGCCGAGGCAGGGCGAGTGCCTCCGGCCGATCGGCGGGCCGAAACACCTCGCCGGAGCTGCTCATCAGGGCATCGTCGCCCCAGAACGCGATCGGCCGGTGCGTCGCCAGCTCGACCCGCAGCCGGTCGGGCCACTGGCGGGTGACGGTCACCTCCGTGAGCCAGCGATCCTCCAGCAGGCGCTCGCGCATCGACTCGAGTTCCACCTCCCAGATGCTCCGCCCCGCCCAGGGCTCCAACACCTGCTCGACCTGCGCGGCCGGGACGAACCGGTTGCCCCCCTCGACCACGATCTCCCGCACCGGCACGTCCAGCTTTACCCAGACGCGCTGGGCGACCAGCACCAGCGCCCCGACGAACGCGACCCAGAGCGCCACCGTCATCCCGACGCGCAACGCACGCCGGGCCATGGCCACGAATGCCGCGAACCGCTCGCGCCAGGTCGGCCCCTTCGGCCGTGCCTGCGATCTGCGTCTGGCTGTCATCAAACCGCTCCATGGACCGACTCACCTCCGTCGGCACCCCCGTGCGCCGCCGTCTTGGGCGCCAGGGTCTGTTCCAGGATCGACCGGCACAGGGCGGGGAAATCCATGCCCACCTCGCGCGCGGCCATCGGCACCAGCGAATGCCCGGTCATGCCCGGCACCGTGTTGACCTCGATCAGCCAGTGCCGGCCGTCCGGGTCGCGGATGAAATCCACCCGCCCCCAGCCGGTCGCGCCGATCAGTTCGAACGCCTCCCGGGCCGCGGCCGCCATGCGCCGCTCCTCGTCGGCGGCCAGGCCGCAGGGAATCCGGTACCCCGTGTCCTCGGCCTCGTACTTGGCCTGGTAGTCGTAAAAGGCGTGCTCGCCGCTCGCCTCGATGCGGATCGCCGGCAGGGTCTTTCCAGCCAGGATGGTGACGGTGTACTCGCCCCCGGCGACGAAGCGTTCGACCATCACCGGCCCGTGGGCGGCCGCCTCGCGCCAGGCGGGCGCGACCTCGTCGGGGCCGTCGACCTTGCTCACCCCGACACTCGATCCGTCGGCGGTCGGCTTGACGATCACGGGCCAGCCCAGCCGCGCGGCGGCCGCCTGCGTTTCGGCCAGACCGTCCACCACGGCGAAAGCCGGGGTATCCAGTCCGGCGCTTTGCCAGATGCGCTTGCACAGGACCTTGTCCATGCCCACGGCGGAGGCGGCCATGCCGCTGCCCGTGTACGGCACGTCCAGCAGGTCGAGCAGCGCCTGGACCTGGCCGTCCTCCCCGCCACGTCCATGCAGGGCGATGAATACCCGATCGACATCCTGCTCGCGCAGGATCCGGCCGAGCTCGCGCGCATCCTCCCGGTGCAGGTCGATCGCCACCGTGTCGATGCCCTGCCCGGCCAGGGCATCGAACACCGCCTGACCGCTGTTGAGCGACACGTCGCGCTCGGCGGACCAGCCGCCCATCAGCACTGCCACCCGGCCGAAGTCCATCGTGTCGGTCATGCCGATTCCCCCCAGCGTTCGAGCAGCAGGCCCGGCAGGCTGCCGACGTTGCCGGCCCCCAGCGTGAGCACGATGCCGTCGTCGTGCACCATGTCGGCGACCACCTCGGACACCTGCTCGGGCTTGGCGACGAAGACGGGGTCGACCTGCCCCCGGGCGCGAATCGCGCGGGCCAGACTCCGCCCGTCGGCCCCGGCGATCGGCTGCTGACCGGCGGCGTAGACCTCCAGCAGGATCAGCTGGTCGACCTGGGAGAGCACTTCGACGAAGTCCTCGAACAGGTCACGGGTGCGGGTATACCGATGCGGCTGGAAGATCAGCAGCAACGGCTCGTCCGGCCAGGCGTCACGCACGGCCGCGAGCGTTGCCGCCACCTCGCGCGGGTGGTGACCGTAATCGTCCAGCAGCAGGCGTCGACCGTGCTTGAAGGCCAGCGTACCGCGGCGCTCCAGGCGCCGACCGACGCCCTTGAAGCCGGCCAGCGCCCGGACGATGGAGTCGCCCCCGACGCCCAGATCGTGGGCCACCGTGATCGCCGCCAGTGCATTGAGGATGTTGTGTCGACCGGGCATGGCCAGACGGCAGTGCAGGCTGTGGCCGTCCGGCAGCTGCACGTCGAAGGCCGACTCGAAGCCGTCGCTCCGGATGGCCGTGGCACGCACGTCGGCCGGGGCATCGATGCCGTAGCTGAGCACCTGCCGGCCGACGCGATTGACGATGCTCATCGCGTGGGTGTCATCGGCACAGATCACCGCCAGCCCGTAGAACGGCAGGTTGTGCAGGAACTCGACGAAGTGATCCAGCAGCCGCGAGAAATCGTTGTCGTAGGTCTCCAGGTGGTCGGCATCGATGTTGGTGACCACGGCGACGTGCGGCTGGAGGTGGAGGAACGAGGCATCGGACTCGTCGGCCTCGGCGATCAGGTACTCGCCCCGTCCCAGACGCGCGTTCGACGCGCTCGACAGCAGCTTGCCGCCAATGACGTAGGTCGGGTCGAGGCCGGCCTCGGCGAGGATCGCCGCGAGCAGCGAGGTGGTCGTGGTCTTGCCGTGGGTGCCGGCGACAGCCAGGCCGATGCGGAAGCGCATGATCTCGGCAAGCATCTCCGCGCGGCGCACGATCGGCAGCCGGCGGGCCTGGGCGGTCTGCAATTCCGGGTTGTCCGCGGCAATCGCCGTGGAGACCACCAGCACGTCGGCATCGGCGAGATTCTCGGCAGCATGCCCGATGTGCACGTCGATGCCGAGCTCGCGCAGGTGACGCACGGCGGGCGACTCGTTCATGTCCGAGCCGGTGACCACGAAGCCGAGCGTGTGCAGCACCTCGGCGATGCCGCTCATGCCGGCCCCGCCGATGCCGACGAAGTGCAGCTTGCGCACCTTGCGCATGCGAACCTGAGCGACCGGAGCGAACTGTTCCATTACTTTTCCTCCCCGGGGCGCTGGCCCGCGATGATCTGCTCGCAGACCGTCGTGATTCTCGCCGTGCTGTCGGCGATCGCCGCCGCCCGGGCGCGGACAGCCATGTCCCTCAGCAGCGTCCGGTCCGCCAGCACGGTACCGAGCAAGTCGACCAGCCGATCGACGTCCGCATCGCGCTGGTCCAGCAGCCGCGCCGCGCCCTGATCGACCAGCCAGGCGGCGTTGTGCCGCTGGTGATCGTCGACCGCGTGCGGGAACGGGATGAACAGTGCGCCGACGCCTGCCGCGGCGATCTCGGCGACCGTCATGGCGCCCGCCCGGCCGATGACGAAGTCCGCCCAGCCGAAGGCCTCGGCCATGTCGTCGATAAAGCCGGTGACCTCGTGTCGACTGCCCTCGCCCCAGGCGGCACTCGCGTAGTGGGCCCGGGCATCCTCGAGGTGGCGCGCGCCGGCCTGGTGACGGATGTCGAGATCGATCGAGTGGCTGACCCGCGCGAGTGCCTGCGGCACGGATTCGTTGAGTGCCCGGGCACCGAGGCTGCCCCCGAGCACCAGCACCCGTACCGCGCCTTCCCGGTCGGCGAGACGCGTGTCCGGGTCCGGCAGCGAGGCGATCTCCGGGCGCACCGGGTTGCCCACGACCCGCGTCTCGGGAAGACGGCGACCGAAGGCCTTCGGGTAGGCCGCGAGCGTGACCCGGGCGAACCGGGAAAGCACCCGGTTGGTCATGCCGGCGATGGCGTTCTGCTCGTGGATCACTAGCGGCCGACGCAGCAGCCAGGCCGCCAGCCCGCCCGGGCCGGCGGCGAATCCACCCATGCCGAGCACCAGCACGGGACGTTCGCGTCGCAGGTGCCGCGCGGCGGCCCAGACTGCCCGCATCAGCGCGAAGGGCGCGGCCAGCCGGGTCGCCCAGCCCTTGCCGCGGACCCCGCCGATGGGCAGGTAGTCGATCGGATAGCCGGCCTCGGGCACCAGCCGGGACTCGATGCCGCGCTCGGTGCCCATCCAGCGGATGGCATAGCCCCGCTCGGCCAGGGCACGCGCCACGGCGAGTGCCGGGATCACGTGTCCGCCCGTGCCGCCGGCCATGACGTAGACCAAGGGTGTCGCCGCGGTCATGTCCTCACCTCCCGGGCATCATTCGCGCCCTGCTCGGCCAGCGCGCCGCTCGCCTCGTGGTGGACCCGCAGGATCAGCCCCATGGCCAGCAGCGTGGCGACCATGGCCGAGCCGCCGTAGCTCATCAGGGGCAGGGTCAGTCCCTTGGTGGGCAGCAGGCCCATGTTCACGCCCATGTTGATCAGCGACTGCATGCCGACCCAGACACTGATACCCCAGGCCAGTGCCGCGCCGGTGTAGTGACGCACCGTCCAGGCCATCCGTGCGATGACGAACCCCCGCCAGACGAGTACCGCGTAGAGCCCCAGCAGCCCGGCCACGCCAAACAGGCCGAACTCCTCGGCGAACACGGCGAAGATGAAGTCCGTGTGCGCCTCGGGCAGGTAGGAGAGCTTCTGCACGCTCTCGCCCAGGCCGCGGCCGAACAGGCCCCCACCGCCGATGGCGATCAGTGCGTTGACCAGCTGGTAGCCGTCACCGAAGGGATCGGCGAACGGGTTGGAGAAGGAGAGCAGGCGGTCGACACGGTACTGCGCCGCGAACACACCGGCCACCGCCAGCGCCCCGCCGACGAGCATCAGCATGATCATGGTGTGCAGCTGGGCGCGCATCAGCCACGCCATGGCGAACAGCGTGCCGCCCAGCACCAGGGTGTTGCCGTAGTCGGGCTGCAGCAGCAGGAGCGTGGCGCCAAGCGCGATCACGAGCACCGGCGGGAACATTCCCCGCATGCGGGCCTGGACCTTGTCGAGGTGGATGCCCAGGTAGGCGGCCATCCAGACGACCAGGCCCAGCCGGGCGAATTCACTCACCTGGACCCGCACCACCCCTAGGTCGATCCAGCGGGTCGCTCCGTTGACGGTATGGGCCACGCCGGGCACGAACAGCACGGCGAGCAGTGCCAGCGACAGCACCAGGATCGAGGTGCGCAGCGAGACCAGGTGACGGATCGGTACCATCAGCATCACGGCCATCGCCACCAGCCCGATGACCACGGCGGCGGATTGGCGAAGCAGCAGTCCGCCGCTCGGCGAGTCCCCGCCCCCCAGGGTGGCGGAGGCGACCATGACCAGGCCGAGCGCGATCAGGGCGATCAGGCTGGTGAGGAACCAGCGGTCGAGACGGATGCCGCCGACGTGCCGCTGGACCTGCCCCTGCTCGCCGACCCAGCGCGAGGCGACCGCGCGCATCTCGCGCAGTCGCTGCATGGTCGGATTGTCGGTCGACATCAGGCTCATGCCACCCCCTCCGTTTCCATGCCGCGGGCGCAGACCGCTTCCGCCGCCCGGGCGAAGCGTTCGCCGCGCTCGGCGTAGCCGCGGAACATGTCGAAGCTGGCGCAGGCAGGCGCGAGCAGCACCGTCACCCGCGGCGCACGAGTCAGTCCGGCCACGGCGCATTCCGTGGCCCGGGCAACCGCCCCCGTCATGTCGTCGGCATGATGGATATCCGGACCGGCGGCCGGCAGCCGGCGGAGGGCCGCCTCGATCAGCGCGGCGTCCTCGCCAAGAAGCACGACGGCCAGCGCATGCTGCGCCAGCGCCTCGGCCAGATCGTCGAACGATTGCCCCTTGGCCTGGCCGCCCGCGATGACGACGGTCGGCTCGGCCAGACCCTCGATAGCCGCCACCGCCGCACCCACGTTGGTGGCCTTGGAATCGTTGACGAACCGGATCTCCCCGTCGTCCACGGCCCAGTGGCAAATGGCCTGCATGCGGTGAGGCAGGCCCTCGAAACGCTGCAATGCCCGATGCAGGGCCGGCGACTGCAGCGCGTCGACCCCGGCGAACCCCTCGATCAGCCCCAGGGTCGCGAGCACATTCAGGCGGTTGTGCCGCCCGGGCAACGCCAGGCTGTCCACGCCGATGATCGCCTCGCCGTCCCGGCACAGCTGGCGGCCGCCGTCGTCGAGGTGGAAACGGGCAGCGACGCGGGTAGCACCGTGGTCGGGCGTCGCGGAAAATCCCAGCACGCGACCCTCGCAGCCGTCGATCATCGCCGCGACCCGCGAATCGTCGAGATTGGCCACGGCGGTTTGTGCATGCACCATGACGCGCGCCTTGAGCGCCGCGTAGGCCGACAGCGAACCGTGTCGATCGAGGTGGTCGGCACTGACATTCAGTACCGTGGCGGCGTTCGGCCGGATCGCCTCCGGGTCGGAGGACTCCAACTGGAAGCTCGACACCTCCAGGACCATCACGTCGCAGGCCGCGGCGAGCAGGTCGAGCGCCGGGGTGCCGTAGTTGCCGCCGACGGCCACCCGGTAGCCCAGCGCATCCAGCAGCTCGGCGGTCAGGGCGGTGACCGTGCTCTTGCCGTTCGAGCCGGTGATCAGCAGGTAGGGGGCCTCGGCGTGCCGGGCGGCCAGTTCGATGTCGCTGCGGACGGGGATGCCCCGCTCCCGCGCCAGGTCGAGCACTGCCGCGATTCCCGGCTGCGACGGGTCGACCCCGGGACTGAGAACGATGCCGTCGACCCGGTCGAGCGATGTGGCGGTCAGCCGGTCGGCGCTCAGTTCCGTCTCGAACAGGGTGCCCTCCCCGAAGGCGCGCAACCACTGCTCCCGGGGGGCGGCCGCTCCCCGGGTATCGGCGCCGACGAAGGGGATGCCCCGGCGCTGGAAGAAGCGTCCGGCGGAAAACCCTGTCTGTCCCATGCCGATAATCAGTTCCATCAGCGCACCTTCATCGTCGCAAGACCAATGAGCACGAGGATCACGGTGATGATCCAGAAACGCACGATCACCTTCGGCTCCGGCCAGCCCTTGAGCTCGAAGTGGTGATGGATCGGCGCCATGCGGAAGATCCGCTTGCCGGTAAGCTTGTACGAGGCGACCTGCAGCATCACGGAGACCGTTTCGAGAACGAAGATCCCGCCCATGATGAACAGCACGACCTCCTGGCGGACCATTACGGCCACGATGCCGAGCGCCGCGCCGAGAGCCAGTGCACCGACGTCACCCATGAAGACCTGGGCGGGATAGCTGTTGAACCACAGAAAGCCCAGCCCGGCGCCGACGATGGTGGCGCAGAACACCGACAGCTCGCCCACGCCGGCGATGTACGGCAACCCCAGGTAGTTCGCGAACTCGTAGTGGCCGGTGACGTAGGCGAAGGCCGCCAGCCCGGCGGCGACCAGCACCGTCGGCATGATCGCCAGCCCGTCCAGGCCGTCGGTGAGGTTGACGGCGTTCGAACTGCCCACGACCACGAAGTAGGTGAGGATGATGAAGCCGAAGCCCAGCGGGATCAGGGCATCCCTGATCAGCGGGATCAGCAGGCTGGTCTCGGCGGGGGTCTCGGCGATCAGGTAAAGGAACACCGCCGCGATCAGCGCGATCACCGACTGTCCCAGGTACTTCCAGCGTGCCGACAGCCCGTCGCTGTTGCGGCGGGACAGCTTGAGGTAGTCGTCCCAGCCGCCGATGAGGCCGAAGCCCATGGTGGTGATCAGGGCCACCCAGACGTAGACATTGCCCAGGTCGCCCCACAGCAGCATCGAGACGGCGATCGCGATCAGGATCAGGGCGCCGCCCATCGTCGGGGTGCCGGCCTTGGCCAGGTGGCTCTGCGGGCCGAGCTCGCGGATCGGCTGGCCGGCCTTGACGCTCTGCAGCCAACGAATCACGCACGGACCGACCAGCAGCGAGATGAGCAGCGCGGTGCCCACCCCGAGCATGGTGCGGAACGTGAGATATTCGAACACGCCGAAGAACGTGGCGTATTGCGTCAGCCATTCAGTCAGCCAGAGCAGCATCCGGCCCCCTCCCTGTGAAATTGTCGCCGGAGCCGGTTGCCGTACCGTGCTCCCGTTCGAGCGCATCCCGGACGCGCTCGATGTGCATGAATCTCGATCCCTTGAGGAGCACCGTCACGTCGGCATTCCCACCGACGTCCGAGAGCAGTTCCCCGAGCGTGACCGCGGCGGTCTCGGCGTCGGGGACGCAGATCAGCCCGCGATCGTCTCCCCCGGCCTCGAGGAATCCGGCCCGGGTCGACTCTGCTTCCGGGCCGACCGCGAGGACGCGATCCAGGCCGGCGGCGGCCGCCTCGGCGCCGAGGTCCCGGTGCAAGACCCCGGACTGCTCGCCAAGTTCCCCCATGCTGCCCAGAACGGCCACTCGCGTGCCGGCCATCGCGGCCAGATGCGCCAGTGCCGCGCGCATGGATTCCGGGTTGGCGTTGTAGCTGTCGTCGATCACGCGCCAGCCGTTGGCCAGCCGCACGGTGGTCATCCGCCCCGCCGGCGCCTCGAAGATGGCCAGGCCGGCCTCGATGTCGACCGGCTGCAGGCCGACCATCCGGGCCACGGAGATTGCCGCCAGGAGGTTGACCGCGTTGTGCTCACCGGGCATGGGCACGACCAGCGGCCCGAGCAGGTCCTCGCCGCGCTCGCGGATCTCCAGCGAATGCCGCCCGACGAGGTACCGCCCGTACCAGGTGGCACGGTCGGCGCGGGACGCCTGCATGGTGAAGGTCTCGGCATTGGCGGCGGCCGCCAGCCAGTCGTCCGCGCCGGGAGAGTCGAGGTTGACCACCGCGCGCGAGGTTCTCGGGCAGTGGCGATAGATCTCGCCCTTGGCCTCGATGATCCGCTCGATCGAGCCGAACTCGCCCACGTGCGCCCGGCCGGCCATGGTCACCAGGACGACGTCCGGGGCGACCAGCTCGGTCAGGCCGGCGATCTCGCCGACGTGGTTGGCCCCCATCTCGACCACCGCGTAGCGGGTTTCGGGCGGCCACTCGAGCAGGGTCAGCGGCACGCCGATGTCGTTGTTCAGGTTGCCGCGGGTGGCCGAGGTCGGCCCCACCTGCGACAGCATGGCGGCCAGCATTTCCTTGACCGTGGTCTTGCCGCTGCTGCCGGTGATCGCGACGATCTCCGGGTCGACGCGGTCCCGCCAGGCACGGGCCAGCGCCGACAGGGCGCGGTGGCAATCCTCGACCACGACCTGCGGCAGGTCGACGCCGGGCACCTCCCACTCGACCAGGGCGGCGGCCGCACCCTGCCCCGCGGCGTCACCGACGAAGGCGTGCGCATCGAAGTTCGGGCCCTTGAGCGCGACGAACAACCGCTGCCCGAGGTCAAGGCGGGTGTCGGTTCCCACGCCCTGCACGGCCAGCGTGGCGTCCGCGGAATCGGCCAGCCGCCCCGAGGTCCAGTCCGCGATCTGTTCGAGTGTTGCCCGGATCATGCCGCCACCTCCCTTGCGATCTCGCGAACCACCTGGCGGTCATCGAACGGCAGCACGCGCTCGCCGATCTCCTGCCCCGTCTCGTGGCCCTTGCCCGCGACCAGCAGGCAGTCGCCCGGCTGTCCCTCGACCAGGCGGCCGATGGCATGCCGGATCGCCTCCTTTCGATCGGTGATCACGGCCGCCCGATCCGGGTCCTTCATCCCGGCGACAATCGCCTCGATGATCACCTCGGGGGACTCGCTACGCGGGTTGTCCGAGGTCACGACCGCCCAGTCGGCCAGCCGCTCGGCGATGGCCCCCATCAGCGGGCGCTTGCCGGCATCCCGGTCACCGCCGCAGCCGAACACCACGCCCAGGCGCCCCCCCTCGGCCAGTCCCTCGCGCAGGCCGACGAGCACGTTCTTGAGTGCATCGGGACTGTGGGCGTAGTCGACCACGACGCTCCTGGTACCGGCGACGGTGAACGTCTCCATCCGGCCCGGGGGCGTCTTCAGGTGCCCGGCATGGGCGGCCAGCCTGTCCAGCGACTCGCCCACCACGAGGCGGGCGGCCAGGGCGGCGAGCAGGTTCTCGGCATTGAACCGGCCGGCCAGGGGCGCCTCGATCACCTCGCGCTCGTTCAGGTAACCGACCGACAGCCGCATCCGGCCTGCGACCGGCGCCTCGAGATCGCCGCTCAGGCACGGGTGACAGTCCGGAAGGCCGGCGGTCGGCACCAGCGAATAACACAACAGCCGGACGGCATCGTCGCGCTCGCGCAGACTGGCGAGCATCCGCCCGGAGGCGTCCTGGTCGGCGTTGAGCACCGCCTGGCGAAGCGAGGGAAGCGCGAACAGATGCGCCTTGGCCCCGAGATAGGCCTCCACGTCGCCGTGATAGTCGAAATGATCCCGGCCGAGATTGGTGAACACCCCGGTGCGGATCGGCAGTCCCTCCACCCGTCCCTGGCTGAGGGCATGGGAGGAGACCTCCATCACGATCTCCCGGGCGCCTTCACGCATCATTTGGCCGATCAGGCGCCAGTTCTCGATCAGGCCGGGCGTGGTGTTACCGGTCGGCTGGTAGTCGGCGCGCGGCGACCAGAGACCCCAGCCGAGCGTGCCGATCACGCCGACCGGGTCGCCATCGGCAGCCGCCAGGCCGGCGACCAGGTGGGCGACGGTGGTCTTGCCATTGGTGCCCGTGATTGCCGTGATCGTGATCTCGTCGCGTCCCCAGCCGTTGGCCTGCCGGACGATCTCGGCGATTGCCTCCTCCGGGCGGTCGACCCGCACGACTCCCGTGGCATGCGACAACCCGGCACCTATGACGGCCGCGGCGCCGCGCGCGATGGCATCGTCCACGAACCGGTCGACGGGCTGCGAGACGGTAGCCCGGGCGAAGAATAGCGTGGCGGCGTCCACGTCCCTGCTGTCGTCGCTGATCGCGCGGACGGAGACGTTCGGCGCGCCGGCATGCCGCAGGGAGGCGACTTCGTGCAGGGCGATCTCCGGGAACTCGATTCTCGCCATGTCAGCCTTCCTCCCTGGTCTCGCCGGGCAATGCCGGCACCGGCGGAACGACCGAACCCGTGTCGCCGGCAATCTGCTGGAGCGGCAGCCGGGGCAGATCGTCCGGACGGATGTTGAGCATGCGTAGGGCACCGCTCATCACGCGCTGGAAGACGGGTGCGGCCACGTCGCCGGCGTAGACCTTCCCGGCGCTCGGCCGATTGATCACCACCACCAGGGCCAGGCGGGGGTCGCTCGCCGGGGCGAGCCCGGCAAAGACGGTGTTGTAGTCGCTGCGGGAATAGCCCTCCATGCCGAGGCGGCGCACCGTCCCGGTCTTGCCCGCCACCTGGAAACCGGTGACGGCCGCCACGGGGGCCGTGCCCGTGGGCGAGACCACGGAGCGCAGCAGGCCGACCACCGTCCTTGCCGTGCCCGGGTCGAATACCTGGCGGGTCTCGGCGGGTTCGTCCCGTCGAAGCAGGCTGGGCTGAATGTACTGGCCGCCGTTGCCCAGCGCGACGTAGGCCGCGGCCAGTTGCAGGGCCGTGACGCTCAGCCCGTAGCCGTAGCTGTGCGCCGCGGTGTCGGCCTTCCGCCAGTCGCGCCAGAGGCTCAGCGAGCCCGACGCCTCCCCGGGGAAACCCACCGCCGTCAACTGACCGAACCCCAGTCCCCGGTAGGTCTGCCACAGCGCCTCGGCACCGAGGTCCTCGGCCAGCATGCTCGCGGCGATGTTGCTGGACTTCTCGAGCACGCCTTCGAAGTCCAGTTTCCCGTAGTTGCGGTGGTCATGGATGGTGTACCCGCCCACGCGCCGGTAGCCGGGGGCAGTATCGAGGATGTCGGTGGGCTGCCAGCGCCCGGTGGAGAGGGCCGCGGCGACCGTGAAGGGCTTAACCGCCGAGCCGGGCTCGAACTGATCCACGATGGCGTGGTTGCGAGTGGTCTTCGGGTCGATGGTCGCGCGGTTGTTGGGGTTGAAGGACGGCGCGCTGGCCATGGCCAGCACTTCGCCGGTCGACACGTCCATCATGACCACGGTGCCCGACTCGGCCTCGTGCTGCTCGATGGCATGCACCAGCTCGCGATAGGCCAGGTACTGCAGCCGCCGGTCGATCGACAGCGCCAGGCCTTCGCCCGGGCGGGCGGCACGGATAATGCCGAGATCGGCGATCTCGCGATCGTCACCGTCCTTGAGTATGCGCCGCTTGCCCGGCTCGCCGGACAGCATGCGGTCGAAGGCAAGCTCGATGCCCGCCAGCCCCTCGTCGTCGATATTCGAAAAACCCAGCAGAGGCGCGCTCACGTCGGCGGTCGGGTAGAAGCGCTTGTACTCACGCTGCAGCCCGACACCCGGCAGGTTGGCGGCGCGCACCTGCTCGGCCAGGCTGGGACGCACCTGGCGGGCGACGTAGACGAAGCGCCGCGACGAGCGCTCGCGCACCCGGCGGATCAGCTGGTCGGCGGGCTGCTCCAGAAGCGACGCCAGCCGGCGCAGCGCATCGGGATGGGCGGAGATCACGCTGGGGTCCGCCCAGACGGCGTGCATCCCCACGCTGATGGCCAGCGGCTCGCCGTTGCGGTCGGTGATCATGCCTCGATGGGCCGGGATGGTCTGCATCCGCATGTGACGGTCGCCGCCCTGCTCGGCGTAGAAGTCTCGCTCGGTCACCTGCAACTGCACCGCGCGGCCCAGCAGGACCATTGATGCCAGCGCGAACACCATCAGCACAACACCCGCCCGCCAGCGCACACCCAGCCAGCCGGCCCAGTTGGTGAGAATGGCCCAGAGCGCCTTCATCGGAACACCACCGTCAGCCGCTCCGGCGCCGGCGGCCCCATGCCGAGCTCCTCGGCGGCGATGCGTTCGATGCGGCCCTGAGCGGTGAGCGTGCCCTCCTCGAGCTGCAGTTCGGCATAGGTCCCCTCGAGCCGCTCGATGCCGTCACGACTCACGGCGATCTGCTGGGTCAGGTGACGGTCCGTGGCCACCAGCCGCACGACCTGCAGGGCGCTACCCACCACCAGCAGGACCAGGATGAAGTTCAGCGCCTTCATGCCACACGCTCCGCGACCCGCATGATCGCGCTGCGCGCACGCGGGTTGCTTTTCTTCTCGGCCTCGCCGGCGCGGATGGCCTTGCCGATCTTGCGGAAGGCCGTCGGGCCGACCGGGTTGCCGAAGAAATCCTTGCCGGGAGTGCTGTGATCGCGGATGAATCGCTTGACGATGCGGTCCTCCAGCGAATGGAAGCTGATCACGACCAGGCGCCCACCAGGGCGCAGATGCGCGATCGCCTGCTCCAGCGCGGCAGTGATCTGGTCGAGCTCCTGGTTGATGAACAGCCGGATCGCCTGGAACGTGCGAGTGGCCGGGTGCTTGTTGGGATCGCGCTTCGGCGTCGCCGCCAGCACGCAGTCGACCAGGTCGGTGGTCCGGGTCAGGGGCTTCTCCGCGCGGCGGGCCACGATCTCGGCGGCAATCCGCCGGGCGAAGCGCTCCTCGCCAAGGCGAGCGATCACGTCGCGCACCTCGTCTTCTTCGGCGACGGCCAGCCAGTCCGCGGCGGACACGCCCCGCGACTGGTCCATGCGCATGTCCAGCGGGCCGTCGAATCGGAAGGAAAAACCGCGCTCAGGCTGGTCGAGCTGGGGGGAAGACACCCCCAGGTCAAACATCACGCCATCGACGCGCTCGGCGATGCCGCGTTCGGCAAGGATGTCGCCCCAGCGGGAGAAGGGCTCGGCCACGAAGGTGAAACGCTCGTCGGCGGCAGCCAGACGTTCGGCATCCACGGCCGCCTGGCGGTCGCGGTCGAAGCCGACCAGGTGACCGTCGGCGGACAGGCGCTCGAGGATGGCACGGCTGTGGCCGCCTCGCCCGTAGGTGCCGTCCACGTAGACACCCGCCGGGTCGGTGACCAGGGCGGCGACCGCCTCGTTCCTGAGCACCGTGTCATGGCTGGCGTCCTGCGTCATAGCGACAACGTCTCCAGAGCCGTCGGCAGCTGATCGTCCTCGTCGGACTGATCGAGGAATTCCTCGGTCATCTCGGCCCACAGCGGCTGCGCCCAGAGCTCGAGCTTCTTGCCCTGCCCGACCAGCACCGCCTCCTTCTCCAGCCTGGCGTGGGCACGCAGGGCGGCCGGGATGACGATCCGGCCGGCGGAATCGAATTCCACCTGGGTGGCGTGGCCGATCAGCATCCGCTTGATCCGGTTGGCCGTCTTGTTGAACGACGGCAGGGCATCGATCTGCTTTTCGATCTCGAGCCAGGTGCCGAGCGGGTAGACAAGCAGGCAGTGTTCCTGGGTATCGATGGTGAGAATCAGCTGGTTGTCATCCTGGGCAAAGGCATCCCGATGGCGCGTGGGCATGGCCAGGCGTCCTTTCGTGTCGAGATTCAGGTTGGTGATGCCTCGGAACACTTTTTCCCACTTTTTCCCACTTTCCTACACCTGAGCGCACTATAGCCCCACCCCGAAACCCGATCAAGCCAATGACGGGATTTTTCTTTTGACCACAAGGGGTTAGCCACGAGTCGGCACCGGAAAACGCTCACCGTTTCCAGACAAAAACAGGGGGTTACCTCGCATTGGTAACAAACCGCACGAGGAAGATGACGGGGGAATTTTTCTTTTCCCCGGGGGATCCGGGGGAAAAGTGGGGGACCAGCGGTCGCCGGAGTGCCGGGCGGCTCACGCGAACCGATGGGCCGACGCCTGGGGAAGGTCTGCAATGACTGGGGGAGTTGGCCGATAAGCCGGGTTCTGTCGTGGATTGCCATTCATCTGGGCGCAACGTCACCGTTGCGCTCGAGCAGCCTACCCGGGAACAGCGCGGGCCACGCCATCGTTCCCCTATTTGGCCTTGCTCCCGGTGGGGTTTGCCGTGCCACGACGTGTTGCCACGCGTGCGGTGCGCTCTTACCGCACCCTTTCACCCTTACCTGTGCCGCATCGCTGCGGCCATCGGCGGTCTACTCTCTGCTGCACTTTCCGTCGACTCGCGCCGCCCAGGCGTTACCTGGCACCGTGCCCTGTGGAGCCCGGACTTTCCTCGACGCCACGAGGGCGCCGCGACAATCTGGCCAACTCCGGGCGCGGAGTATAACCGAGCCATGCCCCATGTCGAAGCCGAATCACGGCGACCGTGATTCGCGGTAGACTGACATCCCACGTTCGACCAGGTGCTGCCCCGATTTACATGACGACTTCATCAGAGCCGGAAAACCCGCCCGCCCCCATCGCCTCCCTGCTCGAGAACATGCGGGGAGCGCCCGCGGACAGCAACATCGACTGCCAGAAGGCCATGCCGGCGATCGACTGGTGCTACCGGACTTGCTGGCAGGAAGACAAGATCACGCGGGACGAACTCCAGTGGCTGCTCGACTGGATGCGCCACTGCGACGATCCGAGACGCTTCGAGATCGGCGACGGGCTCTGCGTGACACTGCTGGGCGAAGGCCGACCGGAGGACGCCGCGGCGCTGGCCCGGCCGCTTCTCGGGGAACACCCCGATCCGGGACTCCGCCACACCCTGGCCCTGGCCACCGCCGCGACCGGAGATCGGCGCGGGGCGGTCGAGCAGCTCGCGTCCCTAGTCTCGACGGCCGAATTCGACGAGCTGCCCCCGGAAATGGCGACCCAGGTCCTTCTCGACCTCGCGACCCTGCACCAGCAAGAAGGGGCCCTGTTCCAGGCCATTCCCTCCCTGACGCGCGCGGTGGAGATCGCGGCACGCTCGACGGACACCGAGATGCTGCTCGAGGCCGCCCGCGCCCTGATCGACCAGCTGGTCGAACAGGGCGGTGGCGACGAGGCCGTCCGGCTGATCGCCGCCCACCTCACCGACCAGCGGCTCGAGCTCTGGAAGCTCGTGCTGGCCCGCTTGGCACGCCACCTCGACGCGAGCCTTCGCGAGCGGGGCATGGGCCTCCTAGTCGCCGCCGGGGAACACCACGCGGCCCTCAACCTGCTGGTCGAGGAGGCCGCGATCGATCCGGATCGGCTGCTGCTGGCATTCACCGGCGCACTGGCCCTCGAGGCCCCGGCCGAGGTGACCTGCCCGCTCGCCGCCCGCCTGCTGGCCAGCGAGGAAGCTCGCCGACAGGAGGACGCCCCCCTGATCGCCGCCGCCTCCGTCGCCGTGGCCGAGACCCAGCAGGAGAAAAGCGTCTCGCAGGCCAAGTGGCACCGCGACGGGGTGGTCCAGCTGATCAGCGTGGCCCGGCATCATGGGGTCCCGGAACATACCGTGAAGCGGTGGGCCGAGGACGAGGGTCTGTACCACGAACACGGCGTCATCGACCGCGCCGCGCGCCACTGCCTGTCGAAAATTCCCGATCCGCCGGAGTGGCTACGCCGTTCGATCGAGCACTGACCGACCGGACGCCCCCGACCGCATCCCGATGCGCTCGCTGCACGGGCCGTGCCGAAGCAGGACACCTCCAAAAAGAAACCCGGTCACATGACCGGGTTTTCCGTGATCTGCCCAGGCCGAACTTGCACAGGCGGCATGGGCAGCTGACCGAAGGGGTTCTCAGATCTGGAAGTCTTCCAGCTTCTTGCCCTTGTTCAGCTCGTCGACCAGCCAGTTGGGACGCTTGCCGCGCCCCGACCAGGTCTGCGACGGGTTGGCCGGATTGATGTACTTCGGCGGCAGCTTCTTGCCGGCCTGCTTTGCCGGCTTGTCCAGGCCGAACAGCTCGGCGACCGAGGTGTTGAGCTCGGCGGCCAGCGCCTCGGCCTCGCGCCGCAGCTCCATTACCCGTTCCTTGTTTCGGTCCCGAAGCGCCTGCTCGGCGTCATTGACCAGCTTCTTCAGCTCATCGGCCGAAAGATTCTTCACGTCAATCTGGCTCATCTGGAATTCATCCTCTGTCTGATAACGTCTCGCGCCATTTTCGATCAAAACCGGGAACAAATACCCGACATTCACTCACGGCGAGAATCTATATCACCAGCACAGGCTCGTCAACATAATGGATCACTGATAACACCATTCGACATACATCCGGCCATAAGAATCATGTTTTCGGCATTCCGACCATGACCGCTTTCGAAAGGATAACGACCAACCCATTAGAAAACACTGATTATCTACCGGTCTCTCGCGCGTAGTCGGAAAACAGGGTGACTCCTGCCAACCAGATGCCCTGCCCCATAACGAGAAAAAGCCCGCCAAAATCGGCGAGCCTCGCATGAAAAGCGCGTCGACGCGGGCTCGACCGGCGTCGGGAAATCTAAAGATCCAGACCGCTCTCCACATCCTGGACCTTGCGTCGGGCGAGGGCGAGGTTCGAATGGTGCTTGTCGAGCACCAGGGACATGAACACCCCTTCGTTCTGTGCCAGCGGGCGAATGATGTGGTACTGCTTGTCCAGGGTGATCAGGATGTCGTGGATGCTGTCGTCCAGGTCCAACGAACGCATCGTCTTGAGCTTGGCCCGCACCACTTCGCTATTACCGGCCGCTGCCAGCTCGATATCGACGCCACCACCCTGCTGACCGAGAATCCTGCCGCTCTCGGAATCGACCAGCGCGGCACACATCGCACCCTCCAGCTCCATGACGTTCTGCAGGGATTCGGTGCTGTTACTCGTTAACCAGTCCTCGTTGACCGTGTGTTGAAAAGGGTTGCGAAAATACGGAAAGGGGTTTCGGCAAATCACCCCGCCCTCTCAGGCCCGGGCCAGTTGCGCGGCCGCCTTCTTGCCGTAAAGGATCACCTTGCCGACCAGGGCCTCCGAATCGGCTATGCCCCTGAGAATCAGGTTGCTGTCCGGGTGCCGGGACTGACGCATCACGATGAAGCCCTCCTCGGCCTCCAGCGTGATGGAGCGGAAGCTGCCGATGTCGCATTCCTCGCCGGCCATGACACCCAGTGCCGCCATCGAGCTGGCCATGGCGGACAGTGGGAGGCGTCACGTGCCCTCGCGACCGATTCGAAACCGACCTCGGTGGAGACCACGGCCGCCCGGACGGCGCTAATAGCATCCGCCAGTTCATCCAGCGACTCGCCGGCGGCACGTTGTGTCGCTTCAGAAAAATTCATCCGTCGTTCGCCGGTGATCAGTCGCCGCACGGCGTTCCGACACGGCAAGTCGGCGGACGACGACAAGCAGGGGAACGAAAGAAAAAGCGACGCGCACGAAAAAGGCCCGCCGGATGGCGGGCCTTTTTCGATCGAATGGTGGGGTGACTGATGGGACTCGAACCCACGACAACCGGAATCACAATCCGGGGCTCTACCAACTGAGCTACAGTCACCATAACAAGCAGGTACGCTTTGTGGCGCGCCCGGCAGGACTCGAACCCGCAACCCTCGGCTTAGAAGGCCGATGCTCTATCCGGTTGAGCTACAGGCGCAAGCTTCGGCTTCACTATGGTCGGAGTGGAGGGATTCGAACCCCCGACCACCTGGTCCCAAACCAGGTGCGCTACCAGGCTGCGCTACACTCCGTTCGCCGTCATCGCGCAAACGCGCCCCGTCCTCGGAGGCGGTTCGACCCGTCCGGTGACGAAGGTGCGCCATGATAGGCATCCGCGGGCGGCAAGTCAATCGCTCCGCCGGTCACCGACAATCGCGGTGATCAGTAACGCCCCGCACGCAGCAGGCCACCCAGCCCGCGCTCCTCGAGCGCCTGGTTGAGCAGTGCGCGAATCTCGCTCGGCCGCTCGCATCGCATGGCCTGCTCGAGCAGGTCACTGGCCTCGGCGTGCGAGAAGCAGCGGATCACCCACTTGATGCGCGGCAGCGACCCGGCACTCATCGACAGCGAGTTGATCCCCATCCCGAGCAGCAGGATCGCGCCGAGCGGGTCGCCCGCCAGCTCGCCGCAGACCGCCACCTCGCAGCCCTGCCGATCACCCGCGGCACAGACGTCTCGGATCGCCATCAGCACCGCCGGGTGCAGGGCGTCGTAGCGCGGTGCCACGCGCTCGTTGTTGCGATCGATCGCCAGCAGGTACTGGGTCAGGTCATTGGTACCGATGGAGAGGAAATCGCAGCGGCTGGCGAGCGCATCGGCCTGGTAGACCGCCGACGGCACCTCGATCATCGCCCCGATCTTCGGCGGCTGGACGTCGTCCATCTCCTCGGAGACCTCGTCGACGGCCTGGGCGATGAACGCCAGCGACTGGTCCAGCTCGTCGACCGCCGAGATCATCGGCAGCAGAATGTGCAGGTTGTTCAGCCCCGCCGAGGCCTTGAGCATCGCGCGGATCTGGGTCAGGAAGATCTCCGGATGGTCCAGCACCAGCCGAATGCCCCGCCAGCCGAGAAACGGGTTGTCCTCGCGGATCGGGAAATACGACAGCGGCTTGTCGCCACCCACGTCGAGCGTACGCAGCACCACGGGCTTGCCGGCAAAGGTCTCCAGCGCCTCGCGGTAGATGTGCGCCTGCTCCTCCTCCCCGGGGAACTGCTTGCGGATCTGGAACGGCACCTCGGTGCGATACAGGCCGATGCCCTCCGCGCCCACCGTCAGCGACGGCGCCATGTCCGAGAGCAGGCCGATGTTGACATGCATGGCCACTCGCACGCCATCGGAGGTCAGTGCCGGCTCGTCGCGCAGGGCGGCAAGCTCCTCGGTCAGCTCCGCCTCCTCGCGGGCCAGGCGCAACAGCTCGTCGCGGAGCGAGCCGCGCGGACGAACCACCACCAGCCCCCGGTAGCCGTCGACCACCACCTCCTTGTTGCGCAGGCGCGAGATCGGCAGGTCGGAGACGCCCATCGCCGCCGGCACGCCCAGCGCCCGGGCCAGGATGGCGAGGTGCGACGAGCCCGACCCCGTGCTGGAGACGATCCCCACCAGGCGTTCGGTGGGCACCTCGGCGAGATGCGATGCCGACAGGTCGTTGCCGACCAGAACGATCTGCTCGGGCCAGTCGGTGGGCCCGGCGACCTTGGCCTGCAGCTTCTGCAGCACGCGATTGCCCAGGTCGCGGACGTCCTGGGCCCGCTCGCGCAGGTAGGCGTCGCTCATCTGCTCGAAGACCGCGGCATGCTCGGCGATGGCCTCGCGCAGGGCGCCCGGGGCCCATTGCCCCGCGCGAACATGACGCTCGATCGCCTCGATCAGCGAGCCACCGGAAAGCATGCGGATGAAGGCATCGAACAGGAGATTCTCCTCGTCACTGCCGGATGCGCGGGCAAAGTCGATCTTGAGCTGCTCGAATTCCTGGCGGACGGCCTCGATGGCGCTGTCGAGCAGCGCCAGCTCGTGGTCCGGGTCGTCGGTCTCGCGGTCCTCCACCAGTTCCAGCGAATGACCATCGGCGACGACCACCGCCGTACCGAAGACGACGCCGGGCGACCCGGGCAGGCCGCGGGCGGAAAAGGCCGAATCGAACTCGCCCGGCTCGTTGCCCATGCGGGTCAGTTCGCCGCTGGCCCGTGCGTGACGGATCGCCGAGGCAAGCTGCGTGGCCAGGGTCACCACGAACGACTCCTGGTCATCGGAGAAGCGCCGGCGCTCGCGCGCCTGCACCACCAGCACCCCGAGCACTTCACCGCGATGGATGATGGGCACGCCCATGAAGCCGTGGTAAAGCTCCTCGCCGATGTCCGTGACGAACTTGAAGGCCGGATGCTGCGAGGCATCCTCCAGGTTGACCAGTTCGGCTCGGCGGGCCACCAGCCCCACCAGCCCCTCGTGCAGGTTCAGCGCCACCTGCCCCACCTTGGACTTGTTCAGCCCCTCGGTCGCCTGCAGGACCAGGGTCTGCTCATCGTCTTCGGGGTCGGGCTCCTCGGACAGGACGTAGACCGAGCACACCGACGCATCGAGCGCCGAGCGCACCCGCCGGGCGATCAGGTCGAGAGCCGCCCGCAGGTCGGAGGACTTGGATACCTCGGTGACGATCTGTCGGAGTTCATCGAGCATCGGCATCCCTCGTTCGGTCCCCGGGCGGACCGACCCGCTCGAGGCGACGCTCGAACTGCTCCGGAATCAGATCCCGCGGACATTCGGCCGGCACGTCCTCGACGAACGGCGCCAGCGCGTGCAGTGCCTGGAAATAGACGTTGCGCTTGAAGTAGATGACCTCGGGGAGAATGGACCAGAAAGGCCGCCACTCCCAGCCGTCGAACTCCGGCTTGGACGAGGCGTTCAGGTCGAAGGCGGTCTCGTCGGCCCGCAGCCGCAGCAGGAACCACTTCTGCTTCTGGCCGATGCACACCGGCTGGACGTGACGCCGGACCATGTTGCGCGGCAGGCGATACCGGAGCCAGCCGCGCGTCCAGGCCATCACCGACACGTGCTCGGGGAGCAGGCCCACCTCCTCGTGCAGTTCGCGGTACATCGCCTCGAGCGGACGTTCCTCGGCATTGATGCCGCCCTGGGGAAACTGCCACGACCGATGGCCCACGCGCTTTCCCCAGAACACCTCGCCCCGGTGGTTGCACACGATGATCCCGACATTGGGACGAAAGCCGCTACGGTCAATCACGATTTCACTCTTGCAAAAGTCATCACGCCCTCGATTGCGGAACCCGATGGGCCCCGCCGGGGCAGGTCCGGTCGGTCGCCGGATACACCTACCCAATTGGTCATGATTCTTTCACAAAAGCCGAAGGGGTGAAACCGGCCCTCATTGGGGTATCATGCGCGCCCGACGCACGCGGGAACCTGACATGACCGAACCGGAGGCCTGCCGACACCGGCACGCCGGCATCGTGCTGCCCGTCAGCGGCATTGGGGTCCGTTCGGAGGTTCCCGGACGACCGCGCCCCTGTCGCCCCGTTTTGGAGACATTCCGTGAAACTGGCCATTTTCGACCTCGACAACACGTTGCTCGCCGGCGACTCCGACCATGCCTGGGGCGCCTTCATGACCCGCAAGGGCATCGTCGACGCCGAGGAGTACGCCCGTCACAACGACGAGTTCCTGCGCCACTACCAGCAGGGCACGCTGGATATCGACGAGTACCTGAGATTCGCGCTGGCACCGCTGGCCGACCATCCGGCCGAAGAGCTGGAGGCCTGGCGGGAGGACTTCATCCGGACGGACATCCGTCCGATGATCACGGAACAGGCCCGCTCGCTGGTGGAGTCCCACCGGCAGCGCGGCCACACCCTGATGATGATCACGGCGACCAACGCCTTCGTCACCGCACCGATTGCAGAACTGTTCGGCATCCCCCATCTGCTGGCCACCGAACCCGAGCGTCGCAACGGCCGCTATACCGGCCGCTACACGGGCACGCCGACGTTCCAGCACGGCAAGATCCTGGCCCTGGAGGAATGGCTGGAGGCGCAGCAGGCGCGACCGGAGGAGACGTGGTTCTATTCCGATTCGCGTAACGACCTGCCCCTGCTCGAGCAGGTCGACCACCCGATCGCGGTCGACCCCGACCCGGTGCTGCGCCGGCACGCGGAGACCCACGGCTGGAAGGTCATGAATCTCAATGCGGTGGAGGAACCGGCCGGCTGATCCGCTCAGGCCGTCAGGCCGTCAGGCCGTGGGCAGGGTAACCCCGCGCTGCCCCTGGTACTTGCCGCCCCGGTCGCGGTAGGAGGTCTCGCAGACCTCGTCGGACTCCAGGAACAGCATCTGCGCGACACCCTCGTTCGCGTAGATCTTCGCCGGCAGCGGCGTGGTGTTGGAGAACTCGAGGGTCACGTGCCCTTCCCATTCGGGCTCCAGCGGCGTGACGTTGACGATGATCCCGCAGCGGGCATAGGTGGACTTGCCCAGGCAGATGGTGAGCACGTTGCGGGGAATGCGGAAGTACTCGACCGTGTGCGCCAGCGCGAAGGAATTGGGCGGGATGATGCAGACGTCGGAGTGCACGTCGACGAAGCTGCGCTCGTCGAACGCCTTGGGATCGACGATCGTGGTGTTGATGTTGGTGAACACCTTGAAGTGGTTCGAGCAGCGCACGTCGTAGCCGTAGCTCGACGTCCCGTAGGAGATCATGGGCTCGGGCTTGCCGTCGGCATTGGGGGCGGCGCGCACCTGGCCGGGCTGGAAGGGCTCGATCATGCCGTGCTCCTCGGCCATCCGGCGGATCCAGCGATCGGATTTGATACTCATTAGGTCTTCCCGTTGATGACGCATTCCCGCGGGTCGGCGGCCCGCGTATCCTTCCGACAAATCAGCGAGTTGTCAACCGACCCGCCACGGCCGGCGGACCCGACGCCGAAACCTACGCAACTTTCCGCCATAATGGGAGTCACTCCTGTGGCCACCGGAGCTTCCCATTTCATCACGCAAGGACCTACCGGAATCATGAATCGTTTCCCGATCTTCCGACTGATGATGCCGTTCGCTCAGCAAGCCAGGCTGGCCGTGCTGCTGGCCCTGACCCTGGCCGTCACGGGCTGCGCCACCACGGCCGGCAACGACCGCACGCAGGACTCACAGGACACCGCCGAGGCGGCGAGCGACGCGGAAGGCTACGACCAGCACCGGACCACCCGGGAGGCCGTCGACTTTCTCGGCGGGTCGGCCGAGGGCATCGCCAAGCTCGTGGACAAGGCCTTCGCCGACTACGGCCGTCCCAACGCCATCATCAAGGGCGAGGAAGGCGGCGGTGCGCTGGTGTTCGGCCTGCGCTACGGCATGGGCGAATTCGTGGCCAAGACCGGCGAACAGCAGACGGTCTTCTGGCAGGGACCCTCGGTCGGCTGGGACTTCGGCGGGGACGCCGGGCGCGTGTTCATCCTAGTCTACAATCTGCCCAATCCGGACCTGATCTTCCAGCGATTCGCCGGGGTCAGCGGCTCGGCCTTTCTGGTCGGCGGCGCCGGGATGCACTACCTGCGCAGCCAGTCGATCGTGGTCGCACCGATCCGCGTCGGCGTGGGCCTGAGACTCGGCGCCAGTGTCGGCTACATGCAGTTCACCCAGGAAAAGTCCTACAACCCGTTCTGAGACCCGGGAACCCGGCAGCACCCGGCGCGACCGCTGCCGGGCCACCCGCTGCCTCTCCCGCCACTTTGAATCAGGAGCCCTGATCGGCTATAAACCCCGGCTGGTTTATCAGATTCTGCTTAACAACAAGACAGGAAGAGGACACGCAGCCATGAAAGCATCCCTGTTCGGAGCCAGTCTCTCCGCTCTCGCCCTCGCCTTCGCCGCGCCGATGGCCCAGGCGGGCTCGGCCGTCGACGAGCAACTGAACGACTACCGCCAGGCGGCCCAGTCGTTCGGCAAGACGCTCAAGGGCGAACTGCAGGCGGCGATGAAGTCGGGCGGCCCGACGGCCGCCGTCGAGGTCTGCCACGAGCGCGCCCCGGAAATCGCCGCAGACCTCAGCGAAGAGACGGGCTTCACCCTGCGCCGCACCAGCCTCAAGCCGCGGGCCACCAAGCCGACTTCCTGGGAAACCGCCGTGCTGCTCGATTTCGAGCAACAGCGCGCCAAGGGCACCGCTCCGGCCGACATCGAGTGGCACGAGGTCGTCGAGGCCGACGGCGACAAGGAACTGCGCTACATGAAAGCGATCGGCACCGACGATGTCTGCCTGAGCTGCCACGGGGAGAACGTCGATCCGGACCTGCTGGCCAAGATCGAGAAACTCTACCCGGAAGACCAGGCCACCGGATTCAAGAAGGGCGACATCCGTGGCGCCTTCTCGATCCACGCCCCGCTGGACGACTGAGCGACCGTTCCCCCGTTCGGGGACGAAAGAAGCGCCGACACGGGATCTGCCGTGTCGGCGCTTTTCTTTTGGGACACCATTCCTGTGAACCTGCGCCGGATTACCCGGGCGGCCCTGTCGGGTCACCGGTCCGGCAGATCGACATCGTCACTGTCAGGCACCCTACCCCGCGGTCCGTCGGGCTTATCGCCGCTGGGCGTCGACGGCTCGTCGTCACCGACCATGCGCCGCTCCCCCTCGAGCACCCGCAGGTTCGCCGGCGGGGCCGTGCCGTCCTTGTCGACGCCGAAGTAAAGCGTGGTGTGGGGGAACGGGATCTCGATGCCCGCCTCGTCGAAGTACTTCTTGACCAGGCGGTTGTATGCCCGCCCCACGGCCCACTGGTCTCCCGGGGTAGTCTTGATCATCACGCGGATGTTCACCGAGCTGTCCGCCAGCGCGACCACGCCGGGGATATCGACCGGTTCGAGGATGCGATCCTTGTAGTCCGGATCGGCCGCCAGTTCGTCGAAGGCGGCCCGGAGCTGCTCGATCGCATGGTCGACGTTCTCCCGATACGCGATCCCGTACTCACCCTTGTGAACGCCGAACTCGCGCGTGTAGTTGGAGACGATGTCCACCGAGGAGAACGGGATCACGTGTACCGTTCCGTTCAGATCGCGGAGGGTGACCGAGCGGATCGACAACCGTTCGGCGGTGCCCGTCACACCGGCCGCCGTGACGATGTCGCCGGCGTTGATGGCGTTCTCGATCTGGATGAACACCCCGGTGATCACGTCCTGGACCATCTTCTGCGCGCCGAAACCGAGCGCCAGGCCCAGCACGCCCGCGCCGGCCAGCAGCGGGCCGATGTTCACGCCGAGTTCCGAGAGGATGATCATCGCGGTGATCGTCACCAGCGCGATGGCGATCGCGCTGCGGAACAGGGCCAGAAGCGTCTGCATGCGGGCCGACGGCATGTCCCTGTCGCTGTTGAGCTTGGCCTCGATCATGCCCGTGGCCACCAGCCACACGGCCAGCGCGATCACCAGCACGATGGCGATATCGATCACCGCGCCAAGCAGCCCGCGGCCCGCGTCACTGCCGAGCCAGGCGAACACGTTGACGAGATTCCAGGCCCAGAGCACGCCGAACAGCGCCACCAGCCCGATCACGATCCGTACGGTGCGCAGGATCATCGGCACGTAGGTGTTCAACCGCAGTTGCAGGGTGGGCATGCGATGCAGCACCCGTTCGGGCAAGTGCACCCCCCGACCGATCCACTGCGTCAGCATCGCGGCGAGGAAGATCGACAGACCGACGATCACCACCGTCTTGAAAGTCGCCAGGGCGACGAACGGCAACGCCTCGCCGGGGCGGGTGATCGCAACGACGAACACCCCGAGGGCGTAGAGCATCGCCAGCCAGTGCCAGCTGGCCGCCAGCAGCTGGAGCGCCCACGCGGTCAGTGCATGCCGGGAAGCCTCGGCCCGCCGCACAAGGGCGGAGTGCACCATGCCGCGCCCGCGCCAGAGCCGGCTCCAGACGTAGACCAGCGCGAGCACGGCCACGGCCCAACCAACGGCATCGGCCAGATCCGGGCGCCCGCTCGATTCGATCGCCGGGACCAGCATGATGCCGGCGTACCCCATCAGCCAGATCACCCGGGAGAGCCATCCGGCCCAGTACCGCGAATCATCTTCCGAGAGGTGGAAAAGCCGCAGTCCGGGCAGGGTCGGGGCGAAAACCACCCCGATCACCAGGCGGGTCGCCTCGACCACGACAAAGGCCTTCAGGGCCAGTCCGATCACGAGAGCCGCCTGTTCGCCATCACCGGCGAGCCACAGGGAGGCGGCCTGCGCCAGCACGTAGGCGATCGCCAGCAGGGCGACGCTCGACAGCAGGCTGCCGAGGACCGCCAGGCCCACCCGCATGAGCCGGTGGCGGGCGTTGGGAACCTGTGCGTACGCCTCGAGCCGGCGCCACAATCCGCCGAGCAGGCGACGCCCGATCGCCAGCACCAGGTAGGCGATGACCAGCACCGAGACCACCCGCCAAGCCACGTCGGAGACCTCGATCCAGTCCACCTCGATCCCGCCCTCGGCGAGCCGCGTGGCTGCCCCGGCCATCTCGGCGATGGTCCCGGAGACGACCCCCGCGATCCCGTCGGTCAGACCCTCGGCGATCCCCGGCGACTCCGCGCCGGCCTCGCCGTCGGCCGCATCGCCCTGGGACAGGCTCTCGAGTTCGGCAATCAACCGGTCGCGCTCCGTCGGATCCTTCAACAGATCGACCAGTGCCGCGTACCGCCCCTCTCCCTCGGCCGAGCCTGACTCACCACCGCCGCTTCCCTCCTGGGCCTGCGCGGCCAGTGGCAGGAGGAAAAGCCAGCCGAGCAGCAGCAATGGCATGACCAGCCGGCCTGAGGGATGACGAAAGGCATGCCTGAGGGGAGCGAAGACGGATCGCGACATGTAATGGCACTCCAGGGTGTCGACTCGATAGTGCGCCCGAGCCTAGCAAAGGAAATCGATCCGGTCCGCTTTCGAGCAGGATCTCGGCCGGCAGCTGCTCAGCCACCCTCGTGGAACCACTCGTGAATGCGCGAGGCGAGCGTGGGCGAGATACCCGGCACCTTGGCCAGTTCGCTCACGCTGGCCCCCTTGAGGCCGCGGATGCCGCCGAAATGCTTGAGAAGCGCCTGGCGTCGCTTTCCCCCCACCCCCGGGATGCGCTCCAGGTCGGACTGGGTGCGCGCCTTCTGGCGCCGCGCCCGGTGGCCGGTGATGGCGAAGCGGTGCGCCTCGTCACGCACCTGCTGGATCAGGTGCAGGGCCGGGTCGTGCGGACCGAGGTTGTCCTCCCGGTACAACCCCGGCGCCCCGGGAATCGGCTGGACCAGGGTCTCCTCGCCGGGCCGACGCTCGGGGCCCTTGGCCACGCCGATGACCCGCACCCTGTCGGTCAGTCCACGCTCGGCGAGCACGTCGATCGCCTGGGCCAGCTGACCCTTGCCGCCATCGATCAGCAGCACCTCGGGTAGCACGCCGGACTCGCGTACGGCGCGGTCAAAGCGACGCGAAAGTGCCTGGTGCATGGCGGCGTAGTCGTCGCCCGGGGCGATACCCTCGATGTGGTAGCGTCGATACTGGTCCTTGCGCGGCCCCTCGGGGCCGAAGACCACGCAGGAGGCCACCGTCGCCTCACCCTGGGTGTGCGAGATGTCGAAGCACTCGATCCGGTCTATCGAGTCCATTTCGAGCCACTCGGACAACGACTGGAAGCGCAGCGCCAGCCCACGACGACTGACGAGCCGTTCGCCCAGGGCAATCCGGGCGTTCTCGCGGGTGTCGTCCAGCCAGGCACGTGCCTTGCCTCGTCGCGGCACCAGCAGCTCGACGCGGTGACCGGCCTGCTCGGCGAACATGGTCGCCAGCGACTCGGCCTCCTCCGGGAGTTCGTCGCAGAGGATGCGACGCGGCAGGTCATGCTCGCTGTAGTAAAGACCGAGAAAGCCGGCGATGACCTCGCCGGGATCGGCGTCGACGGGCACGTCGGGGAAGAAGTGCCGGGTACCCAGATGGCGCCCGTCTCGGATGGTGGCCAGGCCCACGGCTGTCATGCCCTGGTCGCTGACGAGCGCGATCACGTCGGCATCCCCCGACATGCCGGTGATCCCCTGCTGCTGGCTGACGGCACGCAGCATGCCGATCTGGTCACGCAGGGCCGCGGCCGCCTCGAAGTCGAGCGACTCGGCGGCGCGCTCCATGCGGGCCACCAGGTCGTCGATCAGCTTCTGGCTGCGCCCGGAGAGGAACGCCATGGTGTCCTCGACGTCCTGGCGGTATTCCTCCTCGGAGACGTATCCGACGCAGGGGGCCTTGCAGCGCTCGATCTGGTACTGCAGGCAGGGACGGGAACGGTTCCTGAAGACGCTGTCCTCGCACTGGCGGACCTTGAATACCTTCTCCAGCAGGTTGAGCGTCTCCCGCACCGCGCCGGCGGATGGGTACGGGCCGAAGTACCGGCCCGGGCGCTTGCGCGATCCCCGGTGATAGGCCAGCCGCGGGAAACGGTCGTTGGTGGAGACGTAGATCCAGGGATAGCTCTTGTCGTCGCGCAGCAGGACATTGTAGCGCGGGCGATGGGCCTTGATCAGGTTGCTCTCGAGCAGCAGCGCCTCGGCCTCGGTCTGCGTGGTGGTGATCTCCACCCCGGCGACCTGCTCGACCAGCCGTCGCGTCTTGATCGACGACGGTGTGCCGCGGAAGTAGCTCGACAGCCGGTTCCTGAGGTTGCGGGCCTTGCCCACGTAGAGGATCTCGCCGGCCTCGTTGAGCATCCGGTAGACGCCCGGACGCTCCGTGACGGAGGCCAGGAAGGCCCTGGCGTCAAACCGCTCGCTCATCGGCGGGTTCAGGCGGAGAGGACAGTACGACCGGCCTTGACCGCGAGGCGCAGCAGGTCGATGTCGGTGTTCACGCCGAGCTTTTCGTGGATGCGGGCCCGGTAGGTGCTGATGGTCTTGGGGCTGACGCAGAGCGCGTCGGAGATCATGGTGTTGTTCTTGCCCTCCAGGATCATGCGCAGCACTTGCTGCTCCCGACCGGACAGGATCTCGAACGGGTCCTCGTCGGCACGACCATTGTGCAGGGCGATTTCCTGGGCGATGCGGCTGGAGATGTAGCGCTTGCCGCCGGCAGCCTTGCGGATGGCAGTCAGCAGTTCCTCGGGCTCCGCGTCCTTGGTGACGTAGGCGTGCACGCCACTTTCCAGCACCTCGCGGGCCAGGGAGATGTCGGCCTCGGCGGTCAACGCGATCAGACCGAGATCCGGACGCGACTGGTGGGCCCGCTTGAGCGTTTCGAACCCTCCCATGCCTGGCATGTGGATGTCGCAGAGGATGACGTCCGTGCCACCCCCGCGCAGCTTCTCCAGCGCACGCTCGCCGCTGTCGGCCTCGGAAACCACCTCGATGTCCTCGACGCCGCCGATCAGATGCCCGATCGCGGCGCGAACCATCGTGTGATCATCAACAATCATGACCCGAATCATCGGCTAACCTTCGTTTTGGTGCGGACAACGCGCCGTGTCAGTCCCTCACCGTTTGCCCTGTTAACGGATCCACCCGGCGTGCATCCGCGCCAGGCCACCCGACCGGACCCTCACGGACCGGCCACCCGGGTGCGTCGGACGAATGACGTCCGCCACCCCAGCCGAGAATTTACCACTGACTGTAGGGTTTTTTAACCAGCGACACGTTGTAGTACCGCGGATCGTGGGAAACCTCCTCCCCCAGCCACTCGGGACGCTCGAATACCTGGTCCTCGTGTTCCAGTTCCACCTCGGCCACCACCAGCCCGTCATTGGCGCCATGGAACTCGTCGATCTCCCAGAGCAGGCCGTCGCGCCGGACGAAATGCCGGGTCTTGTCGATGACGGGTCCACAGGTGAGATGATCGAGCATGCGCTCGGCGTCCGCCATCGGTATCTCGTACTCGAACTCGTCGCGGGAGATGCCCAGCGTCCGGCTCTTGATGTTCAGGAAGGCCTGTCGACCATTGTGCCGCACCCGCACGGAGGCCCCGCCTTCCTCGTTGAGGTAGCCCTGCACCAGGCGCTCGGATCGTTCGACCTCGTCGCGCCACGACCAGTCGGCCAGCAGGAACTTGCGCTCGATTTCCCTTGCCATGACTCCTCCTCCCGAATCGGCCGCGACCGATCAGTAGCGGATCAGTGCCGAACCCCAGGTGAAACCGCCACCGAAGGCCTCCATCAGGATCACGTCGCCGCGCTTGATGCGCCCGTCGCGCACCGCCACATCCAGGGCCAGCGGTACCGAGGCGGCCGAGGTGTTGCCGTGCCGGTCGACGGTGACGACCACGCGATCCATGGACATGTTCAGCTTGCGGGCGGTGGCCTGGATGATGCGGATGTTGGCCTGGTGCGGAACCAGCCAGTCGATCTGGTCGGGGCTCATGCCCGCCGCCTCCATCGTCTCGTCGACGATGCGGCCGAGGGTGTTGACCGCCATGCGGAACACCTCGTTTCCCCTCATCTCGATGAAGGCGGTGCCGTCGGCGAGCCGCTGGGGATCGGTGGTCTCCGGATCCGGCTTGACGGTGGTCAGCAGCGACTCGTAGCTACCGTCGGCGTGAATGTCGGTCCGGATGATGCCCGGCTCGTCGGACGCCTCGAGCACCACGGCCCCGGCCCCGTCGGCAAACAGGACGCAGGTGCCGCGGTCGTTCCAGTTGACGATCTTCGACAGGGTCTCGGCCCCCACGACCAGCGCGCAGCGGGCCGCCCCGGTGCGGATGAACTTGTCGGCCACCGAGAGCGCGTAGACGAAACCGGTGCACACGGCCTGCACGTCGAAGGCCGGCGGGCCGTGGATGCCCAGCTTCTGCTGCAGCAGGCAGGCAGTCGACGGGAAGGTGCGATCCGGAGTGGTGGTCGCCACGATGAGCAGGTCGACCTCCTCGGGCACACGGCCGGCCGCCTCGAGGGCGGCCCGCGCCGCCGGCTCGGCCAGGTCGGAGGTCGACTGCCCCTCGGCGGCGATGTGGCGCTGCTCGATGCCGGTGCGCTCGCGGATCCAGCTGTCGGAGGTATCGACGATCTGCTCGAGATCGTGATTGGTCATGACCCGCTCCGGGAGGAAGCTCCCGGTGCCGGTGATGCGCGAATGAATCATGAAGGCTGACGCTCCTGGAGAAGTTGCTCGAGACGCTGGTCGATGCGCCGAGGCACGTCCTTCTCGATTTCCCGCAGGGCCACGTCGAGCGCGTTGCCGAAAGCGGCCACGTTCGCCCCGCCATGGCTCTTGATCACGATCCCCTGCAGTCCGAGCAGGCTGGCGCCGTTGTAGCGGCCCGGGTCGACCCGCTGCTTGAGGCGGGCAAGCACCGGCATGGCCATCACGGCCGCAAGGCGGGAGAAGACGCCGCGCTTGAATTCCTGCCGGAGGAAGTGGCTGATCATCTTGGCCACGCCCTCGCTGCTCTTGAGCGCGACGTTGCCGACGAAGCCGTCGCAGACCACCACGTCCACGCCGCCCTTGTAGATGTCGTCGCCCTCGACGAAGCCGATGTAGTTGACCGGCCCGGCCTCGAGCAGTTCGGCGGCGCTCTTGACCGTGTCGTTGCCCTTGATCGCCTCGGCGCCCACGTTGAGCAGGCCGACCCGCGGCGAGGGGTTCTCGTCGAAGGCCTCGACCAGCACCGAGCCCATCACGGCGAACTGGAACAGGTGCTCGGCATCGCAATCGACGTTCGCCCCCAGGTCCAGCACGTGGGTATGGCCGGACTCGTTGGGCAGCGCGGTGCAGATTGCCGGGCGCTCGATGCCCGGCAGGGTCTTCAGCACGAACTTGGCGGTGGCCATCAGGGCACCGGTGTTGCCGGCGCTCACGGCCGCCTGAGCCCGTCCTTCCTTGACCAGGTCGATGGCCCGACGCATCGAGGACGTCTTTTTCGTTCGCAACGCGATGGCCGGCGACTCGTCCATTGCCACCACCTGGTCGGCGTGGACGATCTCGATCCGGTCACGGTCCACCCCGCCCTCTTCCTCGAGGGCACGCTCGATGGTGGCCTGGTCGCCCACCAGCAACAGGCCCGCGGACGAATGCCGCGAAAGGAAACGGGCGGCGGCACGAACCGTCACTGTCGGTCCGTGGTCGCCGCCCATCACGTCAATTGCGATCTGGCTGCTCATCACCGTTCCTTGACTGACACAAGCCCACCCGGAAACAGGATACCCGTGCCGGCGCCAGGGCCGACCACCGGGCACCCGTCACCCTTCGACCGAAGGGCTGCCGGGCGATCCGCAATGGAAATCAGGCGTTGTCGCCCGACTTGGTCACCACGCGACGGCCACGGTAGAAACCGTCCGGCGTGACGTGGTGACGGCGATGGGTCTCGCCACTGGTCGGGTCGATGGACAGCTGGGTGTTCTTCAGGCTGTCATGGGCACGACGGGAGTCGCGCTTGGCACGGCTTACCTTGTTTTGCTGAACGGCCATGGTTTTCTACCTCCAAAATGATCAAGACGCGCCGGGGCGCGCCTGCTGCTAGCTACACGGTTTCCTTTTCAGCCCGGCTCGACTCGCGAACCGGGCCCGAATTCAATCGCCCCCGCCGGGGCCCTTCTTGAGCGCGGCCAGTGCCGCGAAGGGATTCTCGCTCCCTTCCTCGCTCGCCGACTCGTCGATGCGACCCGACTCGTAGGCCCGCCCGGAGGCGAGGTCCGAACAGGCCTCCTCGTGGACCGGCATGAGCGGAACGGCCATCAGGATCTCGTCCTCGAGCAGGTCGACCAGACGGATACGGCCCTCGCGACCCAGCACGACCGGTTCGGTTTCCGTCTCGACGTGCTCGGCCTGCTCGTCGCTGAACACGAACGTCACCCGGGAGGCCACCGAAACCGTCTGCACCACCGGCTCCATGCAGCGCGAGCACTCCAGCTGCAGCGGTGCGCTGATCCGGATCTCCGCCTGCAGGGGATGAACGCCCTGCCCCTCGAAGAACCGCACCTCGTAGGCAAACGTCCCGCCTTCCGGGGTGATCTCGCGGCACCGGGACAGCCCGGCCAGCGGGGCCTCGCCGGACTCGACCTCTTCCTGCCGACACGCCGCGCGCACATCCAGGGGAATGGTCAGCCGCCCGGATGCCCGCTCGGTGTCCAACTGGCTGTGGTTTCTCGGCATCGCATCAGGCCCTGTGCGAGAAGGCCGGACCGGTCGAGGCCGACCGGCCTTGCAAGCGGGAATCGTAATCCGCTAAGTTTACCGGCTTCTCACACATTCGCCAAACACAATGCCAAACGTCCCCGACAGGCTGATCCTCGCTTCCGGCTCGGCGACCCGCCGCCAGCTGCTCGACCGGTTGCGACTCCAGTACGCGGTCGATCCGGCCGACATCGACGAGACACTCGCCCCCGGCGAGCCCGCCGGCGACGCCTGCCGGCGCCTGGCCCGGGAGAAGGCGACCCGGGTGGCAGACCGACATCCGGGGGCCGTGGTGCTGGGTTCCGACCAGATGCTGTCCTGGCGTGGCGGCATCCTCGGCAAGCCCGGCGATGCCGGGACCGCCCGCCGCCAGCTCGGCGACATCGCCGGCGAGGCCATCACCTTCCACGTGGCCATCAGCGTTGTCTGCCCCGACGGACGACATCTCGACTGGCACGAGGCCGTCGAGGCGCAGATGCGCGAACTCTCGGAAGAAGAGATCGCCCGCTACGTCGAGATCGAGCAGCCCTTCGACTGTGCCGGCAGCATGCGCTCGGAGGGCCTGGGCGTGTGCCTGGTCGAGCACATGGACAGCCGCGACCCCAGCGCGATCCTCGGCATGCCGCTGATCGCCACCGCGCGGCTGCTGCGCGAGGCGGGCATCGACCCCCTGCGTCACTGACCCCTCGGCCGACTGTCGGGCCGGCGGCATTTGACGCCCCCCTTCCCTTGCAGTAAAAACACCGCTTTCCCCATCCCGAGAATGTCACCGTGACACTGCTGATCGCCGCCCTGCTCGGTGTTATCCAGGGCATCTTCATGTTCCTGCCCGTCAGCTCGACCGCCCACCTGGTGCTCACCCAGCACTGGCTGATCGAGAAGGGCCATGACCTGCCGCCGCCGGACAGCCCCGAGATGATCCTGTTCGACCTGGTGGTGCATGTTGGCACCCTGGTCTCGATCGTGGTGGTGTTTTGGTCCAGCCTGTGGCGCTTCTCGCGTAACGCGGCGACCGGGGCCCTGCACTGGGCCTCGGCCGAGGGTCGGCACGAGGGCATGCCGCTGTACGTGCGCCTGTTCCTGCTGGGGATGCTGTCGGTGCTGGCCACTGCCGTGATCGGCTTCGGGCTCAAGGCCACCTTCGAGCACGTGTTCGCCACGCCGGTGATGATCGCCTTCACCCTCACCCTGACCGGTATCCTGCTGTGGTGGACCGACAAGCTGGGCCCTCGCCGCCGCGGCCTGAAGGGCATCAACGCCAAGGTGGCAACGGTCATCGGCGTGGCCCAGGGCTTCGCCTTGGTCCCGGGCCTGTCGCGCAGTGCGATGACCATCGTGTTCTCGTTGTTCACCGGCCTCAAGCGCCGCTGGGCCGCCGAGTACAGCTTCTTCCTGGCCATTCCGACCATCCTGGCGGCCACCCTGGTCCAGAGCCTGGAGGTCTGGGGCGAGTTCGGCCTCAACGGCCTGACCCTGATGGACCTGGCCGTCGGCTTCGTCGTCGCGGCGGTCGTCGGGATCGTCTCCCTTAAGATGGTGGTCTACTTCCTGTACCGCGCCCAGCTCAAGATCTTCTCGTTCTACGTCTGGCTGCTGGCAGCGGCCATCCTGATGGGCTGGATAGACCTGCCGGTCTGATCCATCCGGGTCGCTCCGTTCGAGCCGCCTGCCTCGCCGAAATCAAGCCAGCCGCTGACGCCGCCTTCCCGAGCGTCGGCTCGCTCGCAAAACGCTTCGCTGGCAACCCGGTACGCGGGAACTTGCCGTGCCAAGCGAAACGCGCCGACAGGCGCGCCCGCCAGCGGCGGCCGGCGGGACTCAACCAGCCAAGCGAGGCCCGGCAAGCCGAGCAAACCGCAGACCCCCAACCCCACCCGGGCGGAATCAGTACCCCAGTCGCTTGCGGGCGATCTGGTGGAGGTTCTCGCTGGCCGCGGCACAGACCGTGGTCGTGTCCAGCCCCACCGGCTTCCCCTCCAGGTCGGTGAACACGCCGCCGGCCTCCTGGACGATCACCGACAGCGCGGCGATGTCGAGGACGTTGACGTCCGACTCCACAATCAGATCGATCGCACCACGGGCCAGCAGGTGGTAGTGGTAGAAATCGCCGTAGCCGCGGGTCCGGTTGACCTCCGCGACCAGCGTGGCCAGACCCGCCCATCCGATCGGCTGCTGGGCGAGCGTGGTGAGGTTGCCCAGCGACAGGGTCGCCTCGGCCAATGAGTCGATCTCGCTGACCCGCGCGGCGCGGTCCATGAAGAAGGCACCACCACCCTTCTCCGCGTAGGCGTACTCGCCGAACACCGGCGCACTCGACACGCCCAGGATGATCTCGTCGCCCTGCATCAGCGCGATCTGCGTGGAGAAGAACGGGTACTCGCGCACGAAGCTCTTGGTGCCGTCGATCGGGTCGACCAGCCAGGTGAACTCCGCGTCGGGGCGGGTCTTGCCGGTCTCCTCCCCGTAGAAACCGTGGTCCGGGAAGGCATCCAGGATCACCGCCTTGATCGCCTTCTCCGTCTCGACGTCCGCCACCGTCACCGGCGTGGCGTCCTCCTTGATCTCGATCTCGACGTTCTGCTGCCAGTAGCGACGGACCACCGCCTCGGCGGCACGGGCAGCGGCGAGGGCGGTTTCGAGGTATTGACTCTGCATTGCGCGCTTCCTGATTGTTCTGGATTCGGGGCCGCTTTCACGGCGCGATGGGCGGCATTGTAACCGAGCCGCGGATTCCTCTCTTCTTCCGGCTACATCCGCATGCCGCGCAGCCAGCGGAAGACGTTGATCAGCGAGGACAGGGCCTGGGCGACGTAGGTCAGTGCCGCGGCGCGCAGGATGCGCCGGGCGGGTCGTCGGTCGGCCTTCTTGAGGAAGCCTCCCTCCTCCAGCATGGGCAGGGCGCGGTTGAAACTGGCGTCGAGCTCGGTGGGCAGGGTCGCCAGGTGGGCGAAGACGGGAACCGCCATGGTCATCACCCCGGCGGCGAACATCACCAGCCCGGCCAACGGCCCCTTCTGGATCACCGAGACGACCGGAATGGCCACCAGGATCCAGCCGGCGATGCGTTGTGCCCATCGCGTACGCTCGACCACTTCCTGCCGACGCTGGAACGGCGGGTATTGTTCGGCGTCCTGCAGGGCGTGCCCCACCTCGTGGGCAGCGACGGTGATGGCGGTCAGCGAGCGGCCGGCGAAGTGGGCGGGAGACAGTCGCACAACCCTGTCTGCCGGGTCGTAGTGATCGCCGGCATCGGTCTTCTCCACCTTGACGTATTCCAAGTGATGCCGGTCGAGCAGGTAGCGGGCCAGATCGGCGCCGGAGAAGTCGAAGCGATCGGCCGGTTCGCTGTGTCGCCGCATCACCTGCCCGACCCACCAGCCGGGCAGGTAGGAGAGCGCGGCCATCAGGCCCAGGACGATCAGCAGACCGATGCCCATCAGTCCTCCCGTCGTCCGGTGTCGATCTGGTAGATCAGGTCGCCCGACTGCGACTCGCCACTGCTGGTCAGTTCCAGGTGCAGGAACCGGTTGATGCGGTAACGCGTGATCACTTCTCCGACTCCATCGAATACCCCCACGGCGTAGCGAACCAGCAGATTCTCCCCGATGCGCTTGCCCACGCTCAAGCGCGTACCGCCCGCGTCGTCGCCCGAATCCAACCCGATCTCGTCGAAGCCCAGGGTAGCGTTGACCTGCTGGGCCAGGGTATCCCCCCCGCGGACGCCCAGCCCCGTGATGGCCGCCATCAGCAGCGAGGCATCCCCCTCCGAGCCCTCGGAGAGCCGCCGCCCGGTCAGCAGCAGCGACAGCGCATCGCTCTGCGAGGTGGCCGGCTCCGAGAAGACCTCGGTCTCGGGAGTCTCCAGCTCGCCCTGTATGGACAGGCCCACCACCGTGCCCTCGGCATCGTCGATCTGGCGACTGGCCACCACGTCCAGCCCCGGCGCACCCAGTGGCCCGTTGAAGATCAGCCGGCCGCGCTCGATACGCAGATCCTGGCCGTAGGCCTGGTAGCGACCGTCCTCGAGGCGCACCTCGCCGAAGCCGCCAACGGGCTCATCGGGCCGCAGCCTCAGCTCCATCCCTCCGGCAAGCCGGGTGGCGAAGCCGTGGCCGCGCAGGCTGACATCGTCGCCCAGGATGACGTCGACGTCGCCCTCGATCGGGTAGGCGGAACCCGGTTCCGGCTCCTCCTCGCCGACGATCACGAGGTCTGGCGAGTTGCTGCGCGCGCTTTCCGGCAGTTCCTCGATATTGGCGATCACCAGCGGCACGTGGATTGCGCCGTCCAGGCGCCCCCCGGACGGTGCAAGATCCAGTTGCAGGTCCGGGCGGGCATCGACGGTCATCGTCGGCAGGCGCAACACCGGCACTGCCTCGCCGCCGACATCCAGCGCCAGACGCCAGTCCCCCGGGGCATCGAACCGCCCCTCGCCGGACAGGGCCAGTTCACCGCGGGTGCGCGAGGACTCGGTCTCGGTGATGCGACGCTCCTGGAACACGGGCCGTGGCGGCGTGTCCGCCTCGCCCAGCAGCGACCCCGCCAGGGTGATACCGCCGTCTGAAGCCAGTTCCGCGTCGATCCGGCCGTCGCGGTACTCGGTGCCGGCGGCGAAGGCGGCCAGGCCGAAATCACGCAGCCGCAGGCTTGCGGCGACACGGGGATCCGCCCAGCCTCCGGCGACGGTCGCCTGCCCGCGGAGATCGCCCGTGATGTCGCCCACCGGCAGGTTGATCGGACCGACCAGGCGCTCGAACAGATCGACCAGGCGGGCGAGGTCGGCACGGGCCAGCTCGACGTCACCCTCGACCTGGCGATCCGCCAAGTCCGCACGGCCTGCGGCACTCAGGCCGAGCCAGTCCTCCAGCCCGGCCTGAAGACCGCCCTCGACCTGCTCACCGTCGAGGCGCGCCTCCAGCCGCGCCGGCCGGTAGGTGATCACCTCGAACTGGTCGTTCTTCGAGTCATCGGTAAAGGCATCCCCGGCCAGCCGGATCTCGCTGGCCGGCAGCTCGATTCCGATGTCGGCGCTCGGCACGCCGGCGGCAAGGCGGGCCGTGCCATCGACCTGCA
>NZ_JBKGYT010000003.1:0-48676 GCF_046545975.1 Guyparkeria sp.
GGGGCGTGGTGAGCACCCCGATCGACGTGATGCGCCTGTTCGAGGCAGCCGGGGCTGCGGAGCTTCTAAGGAACGGCCGTCTGGCCGTACGGGGCTTCGATGGCCTGGGTGAGCAGGGAGCCGCATTTCTCGGTCGACCCGAACGGTTCGACAGCGACTCGAGCCTGAGGACGCCGGTGATCGCACTCGACGGGCGCTGGCAACTGGCCATGCAACCCTCGGAGCCCGGCAGGGCGGCCGTCTGGATGAGTCGGGCGACACGGTTCGGCAGCGTCCTCCTCGGGCTGCTGGTTATCTGGCTGGTCCTGCGCTGGCAGACCCAGCAGCGCCGACTGGTGGAGTCGGAGCGACTGCTTCGGGACGTCAATACCCACGTCAATGATGTCGTGTTCCGGGCCGACACGCAGGGTCGCCTGCTCTACCTCAACCCGGCCTACGAGCGCCTCACGGGCCGGCGTGGCCGACACCTGTTGGGAGCCAGCTGGCTCAACCTGTTCTCGGAAAGCGAACGTCGGCGGGTCAGGTTTGCCTTCAAGCGCTCCCGCGATGCCGGCGGGCGGCTGGTGATGACTTCCCGGCTGGCCCGGCAGAATGCCGCCTCCCTGCCGGTCGAGATCCGGGTGGACGTGGTGCCGACCAGGAGCGGTGCGGATGCCGGATTGGTAGGCACCGTGAGCGACCAGTCGGAGCGACATGCCTTCGAACAGCTCGAGGAACTCGCCACGGCGGTCTTCGAAGGGGCGGGGGATGCGATCGTGATCCTCGATCGTCACCGCCGGGTGCTGGCGGCGAACCCGGCCTTCGAGCGAATGGTCGGGATGCCGGGTGCGGAACTGTCCGGCCAGCGACTCCGGGTGCCCGAGGTGATCTCGCCGACGCGGCAGTGGCTGGCCCAGGTTGCCCGGCACCTCAAGTACCGAGATCGCTGGCAGGAGGAAGTGGCCTCGCGGCTTCCGGGCGGCAAGCGGCGCGTGCTGAACTGGTCGCTGGATGCGGTGCGGGACGAGCGGGGCCGCGTCAGTCGATACGTCGCCGTGATCACGGACGTCACGCGGCGTCATCAGCGCATGGAGGCCATGCATCACCGTGCCCACCACGATCCCCTGACCGATCTGCTCAACCGCGCCGGACTCGAGGAACGCTTCGAGCAGGCGCGACTGCATGCCCTCCGGGAAGGCGACGGTATCGTGCTGGCGTTCATCGACCTCAATGACTTCAAGCCCATCAACGACACCCACGGCCACCACGTCGGCGACGAGGTGCTGCGCGAGATCGCCAGCCGCCTGCGCGCCATCGGACGTCGAGAGGATATCGTGGCGAGACTCGGAGGCGACGAGTTCGTGGTGGTCTTCTACGACGTGCGTTCGAGCGAGGCCATGTCGGGGCTGGGCGCGACCCTCCGCGAGCGGATCGGAGCGCCCATCCTCCTGCGCGGCATGGACCAGCCCCTCAAGGTGCGGGCCAGCATCGGCTTTGCGCGCCTGTCGATCGACGCCGATACGCTCGACGGCCTCCTGCGTCATGCCGACAAGGCCATGTACGAGGTCAAGTTCGGCGCGCCCGCCTGTCCAGTGGCTCGAGGACCCGACGGCGAGGGGCAGGACGGCCAGCGGCAGGGCACCCGCCCCGAGATCGATGACGTAACATGAGAGATAATCACCTAATCACTTAAAAACGATACACCAACCTCATTCAAACAGGCTTTAGGCTGTGCGCATTCACTTCCCGGAAACGACCAAGGAATACGCATGACCGCACAGTCCGTCACCAATCCGTCGCGCCCTGTCACGCACCTGCTCGGCTACCCCCGCATGGGGGAGGGCCGAGCTCTCAAGTGGGCGCTCGAGCGAACCTGGCGAGGCGAATCGAGTGTCGAGGCGCTGGAGTCGGTGGCCGCCGCCATCCGCGGCCAGTCGCTAGAGTCGCAACGGACGGCCGGCATCGACCGTCCGGCGACCGGCGATTTCTCGTTCTACGACGGCATGGCCGACCTCGCCCTGCTGTTCGGCCAGGCCCCGGCGCGCTTCGGTGACCTGCCCAATACCGTCGAGTCGCTGTTCGCCCTGACGCGAGGGGTCGAGAGGGCGGGCGAGAAGCTCCCGCCGTTGGCGATGAAGAAGTGGTTCAACTCGAACTACCATTACCTGGTTCCGGAGCTCGATGCCGGACGCCCCTTCCGCGTCGACGCGGCACGGTTCCTGGCGCCCGTCCGCGAGGCGGTGGCCGAATGCGCGCAGGCCAAGCCGGTGCTGATCGGTCCGCTGACGTTTCTGTGGCTCAGCCGCGGTGCCGACGATGCGGCTCGACTGGCGCGATCCGGCGAACTGGCCGACGCCTATGCCGCCGTGCTGGCCGAACTCGCCGTAATCGGCGTCGAGTGGGTACAGATCGACGAACCCGTGCTGGGCCTCGATCTGCCTGCCGAATGGCGGGCGGCCTTCGAGCCGACCTACCACCGGCTCAAGACACCCGGCGTAAAGCTGCTGCTCGCCACCTATTTCGGCGAACTCGACGGGCAGGTGACTCTTGCCGCCGACCTGCCGGTCGATGGCCTGCACCTTGACGCGACCACGCAGATCGACCTGTCGACCGCGGTCGACCGGCTGGCGTCCTTCAAGATCCTTTCGGTCGGCATCATCGACGGTCGCTCGATCTGGCGTGCCGACCCGGAGGCCCTGCTGGAGCGGCTCGAGCCTCTCCACTGGCAGCTGGGCGACCGTCTCTGGCTGGCGCCGAGCTGCTCGTTGCTGCACCTGCCCCTGGATGCCCGTCACGAGACCCACCTGCCCGACGCCCTGGCCGAGAACCTGAGTTTCGCCCGGCAGAAGCTCGACGAGCTGGCCCTGCTTGCGCGCGGGCTATCGGAGGGACGTGCGGCGATCGCCGCGGAGATCGAGGCGGCGAAGACCGCGCGTGCACGACTGGAGTCGTTGCGCGGGCGATGTGATCCGGCCCGCCGGGAGCGCATCGCGACGGCCCTCAGGGAGGAACCCGCCCGGCAGAGTCCGTATCCGGAGCGGGCGGAACGGCAGCGCCGGCGGCTTGATCTGCCCCTGTTGCCGACGACCACGATCGGCTCGTTCCCGCAGACCGACGAGATACGGGCGGCCCGTCGGGCGTTCAAGCGCGGCGAGATCGACCGGGCCGAGTACGAACGACACATGCGCGACGAGATCGTCGAGGTGGTGCGCTTCCAGGAATCGATCGGCATGGACCTCCTGGTGCACGGCGAACCGGAGCGCAACGACATGGTGGAATACTTCGGCGAACAGCTGGAGGGCTACGCCTTCACCCGGCAGGGCTGGGTGCAGTCCTACGGCTCGCGCTGCGTCAAGCCGCCGATCATCTGGGGCGACGTGGCTCGCCCGGCGCCGATGACCGTCGAGTGGAGCCGTCACGCGCAGTCGCTGACCGACCGGCCCGTCAAGGGCATGCTCACCGGGCCGGTGACCCTGCTGTTCTGGTCGTTCGTCCGCGACGACCTGCCGCGCGAGGAAGTCGCCTACCAGATTGCCGATGCGCTGCGAGAGGAGGTGCGCGACCTGGCCGAGGCGGGCATCGCGGCCATCCAGGTCGACGAGCCGGCCTTCCGCGAGGGGCTGCCCCTGCGCCGGCGCGACTGGCCGGGCTACCTCGACTGGGCGGTGCGCGCCTTCCGTCACGCCACGGCCGTGGCCCCGGACGACTGCCAGGTGCACACCCACATGTGCTACAGCGAGTTCAACGACATCATCGAGTCGATCGCCGCGCTGGATGCCGACGTGATCACCATCGAGACCACGCGCTCGAACATGCAGCTGCTGGATGCCTTCGCCGACTTCGACTACCCCAACGAGATCGGGCCGGGCATCTACGACATCCACTCGCCGCTGGTGCCCTCCGAGGAGGAAATGATCGCGCGCCTGAGGCTGGCGCTGGAGAAGGTGCCCGCCGAGCGGCTGTGGGTGAACCCGGATTGCGGGCTGAAGACCCGGGGATGGCCGGAGGTGAGAGCGGCCCTGACCGCCATGGTCGCCGCCGCCCGCCGGCTGCGCGGCGAACTCGGGGCTCAGCCCTGAGCCTGCCCCCGCTCGGCCTTCAGGTGCGAGACGGCACGGATGCGCTGCTCGCGCAGCTTCCTGCCGATCTCCGCCCCGCGGCAGCCCTGTTCGACCAGCGGCCGGGGCGAGATCGCGGCCACGACCTCCCGCACCCGCTCGAGCCACTCCCGCTGCGGATAGGGGTCGGCCTCGTGGCCCGGTTTGCCCTGGGCGTCGGCGTGGCAGACCGTCAGGACGTCCCGAAAGCGTTCCGGTCGCCGGAAGGCGTCCATGCGGTCGAGCAGGTCGACGAGCGTGGAGGCGCGCATCTCGCAGGCCTTGTGCACCCGGCCGTGCATCTCGGTCGCCAGCACGGCCAGTTCCCGCACGGCCTTCGGCGTGCGCAGGCGTTCGCACAACTCGCGCGTCGGCGCGACGCCGCGGGCTTCGTGGCCGATGTGACTCGGCCACTCGGCGCGCGGGGTCAGCGCCTTGCCCAGATCGTGGCAGAGCGCGGCAAAGCGCACCGCCACGGAATCGCTCAGGCGGGCGGCGGCCTCCAGCACCAGGAGGGTGTGAATGCCGGTGTCGATCTCCGGGTGGTATCTCGCCGGCTGAGGCACACCGAACAGGGCGTCGACCTCCGGGAAGACGCGTGACAATGCCCCCACGTCGCGCAGGACCTCGAAGTACCGCGACGGATGACGAGTCGCCAGCGCCTTCGCGGTCTCGGTCCATACACGCTCCGGGGTCAGGTCGGCCAGTTCTCCGCTGTCGCTCATCCTGCGCATCAGCTCACGCGTGTCGTCGGCCACGGTGAAGCCGTAGTCGGCCAGTTGCGCGGCGAAGCGCGCCACCCGCAGTACGCGCAGCGGGTCCTCGACGAAGGCCGGACCGACATGGCGCAGCGTCCGCGCCTCGAGGTCGGCCAGACCGCCGAAGGGGTCGATGATGGTGCCGTCCGCCTGCATCGCCATGGCATTGATGGTCAGGTCGCGCCGCTCGAGATCCTCCTCGAGGGTCACGTCCGGGTCGGCGTGCACGGCGAAGCCGTGGTAGCCGCGCCCCTGCTTGCGTTCGGTGCGTGCCAGTGCGTGCTCCTCGCCGGTTTCGGGATGAAGGAACACGGGGAAGTCTGCCCCGACCTGCCGGAACCCCCGTTCCTGCATGGCTTCGGGGGTGGTGCCGACGACCACCCAATCCCGGTCCATGACCGGCCGGCCGAGCAGCCGGTCACGCACCGCCCCGCCGACGATGTAGCAGTTCAGGTCCCGGATCGGGTCTGTCATGGATGTCCTCATGCGGTTGACTGACGGTCCCGGAGCGGCTTTGCCCGGAAGACCCCCGGCGGTAAACTGTTATCGGACACGTTTATTACCGTATCGAAACAGGCCAGACGGAACATGACCGGAAACCGTTATCTTGAGGCATTACGTACCCAGTCGCCACGCTTCGAGTCGACGCTGCGCAGCATCGGGCTGGTTGCGGGAACGGACGCGACGGTACTGATCACCGGCGAGACCGGCACCGGCAAGGAACTGGCGGCCCGTGCGATCCACGAGGGATCCTCCCGTCGCGGCGGCCCGATGGTCACCGTCAACTGCGCCACGATACCGGATGATCTCGCCGAGTCCACGCTCTTCGGTCACCGTCGCGGGGCCTTCACCGGCGCCCTGAACGACCAGCAGGGCCTGGTCGACCAGGCAGACGGGGGCACGCTCTTTCTCGACGAACTGGGGGAACTGCCCACCGCGATGCAGGCGAAGCTGCTGCGTCTGCTGGAAAACGGCGAGACCCGTGCGGTGGGGGAGGCCGGCACCCGCCGTGTGGACCTGCGCATCGTGGCGGCCACCCACCGCGACCTCGAGTCCATGGTCGAGCAGGGGACGTTCCGTGCCGACCTGTACTACCGGCTCAGCGGGGTGCCGATCGAGCTTTTGCCCCTGCGCGATCGTCAGGGCGACGCCGAATGGCTGTTCCGCCAGTTCCTCGAGGATAACGCGCGCGGCAACGGCGTTGCCGTTCCGCGGCTGACGGCCCGGGCCACCGGGGTCCTGCGGCGCTATCGCTGGCCGGGCAATGTCCGCGAACTGCGCCAGTTGGCCGAGCGGCTGGTGATCTTCCACGCCGGGACCGTGGTCGACGTGGAGGCGTTGCCGCCGGCGATGCGTTCGGCGGACCAGAGCGGGCGCGGTGGTCCGATCGCCCCGGGCTTCGTGCTGCCGGAGGGCGGTGTCGACCTGGAGGCCGTGGAAAGCGATCTGCTGCGGCAGGCCCTGGTGCTGACCGGTGGCAACAAGTCGCGTGCCGCGCGTCTGCTGAACCTCTCGCGGGACACCTTTCTCTACCGGTTGAAGAAGTTTGCCATCGAATAGGCGCTGACCGGCCGGCGCCTGTCGCCGTTCCCTGCCAAGGCCCCGTCCCGGATGTTCCCGGGACGGGGCCTTGTCGTTGGCGACTCTGCCGCCGCTTGCATGGGGATGAGCGCCGCGGTGTCGCGCAGACAAAAAAAGGCAGCCCGGGGCTGCCGCAATGGCCACGATGTCGCGTGGCAGTCTGGAGAGAGGAGTCGAACGGGCATGCGCCCAGCGAATCTCGTCCAATACTTTGCAATCCACGTGCCACCTCCAAGTCCTTGATGTGGCTCGCCCTCGCCGTTGCCATCTGCGTCATATACCGCAGTTGCTGTGGCAGCTGACGTCCTGGCTAAAGGGTGAGTGCAGGGGCAGGGGATCCGGCATCCTGCCGGCTCGTCTTGGCGAGACCGCGGCGCAAAAAAACGGCAGCCGATGGCTGCCGTACAAAGCCACGCGGTCGCGTGGCAGTCTGGAAACAAGGAAAGGTCCGGGTTCAGAATTGGGCGGTGAGGCGTGCCCAGACGGTTCGGCCGGGCTCGTTGATCCGGGTCGTCGGGTCGCCGAACGTGCCGGCGTAGGCCCGGTTGACGTGCTCGCTGTAGGTCCGGTCGAACAGGTTTTCCACCCCGGCACGGAGCTGCCAGTTGGCACTGATCCGGTAGCCGGCGTGCAGGTCCACCACGCCGTAGCCAGCGGTCTCGCGGGTGTCCAGGCCGCTGGCGGTGTCCAGGTCGGTGGCGCGATCGGCCCAGCGGAGGTCGACCCCGCCGCTCAGGTCGCCGTGCTCGGCGAGCAGGCCCACGTTGCCGGACAGCGGCGGGATCTGCGGGAGATTGCGCGAGTCGTCGGTGTTGCGCCCGCGGGTATAGGCCAGTTGCCCACGGGCGGCGAGCCAGTCGGTGACGGCGTAATGGAGGTCGAGCTCGCCGCCGTAAAGGCGGGCGTCCACGTTGCGATAGGTGGGCACGGCCTGGTCCTGGAGGATGAAGTCTTCCACCTGGTCGTAGAAGAGATTGGCTCCGGCCGACAGTCCTGCGCTTTCCCAGCTCAGCCCGGTTTCCATCTGGTTGTGGATCTCGGGGGCGAGATCCGGGTTGCCCACCTTGTCAAGGTTGCCGCCCTTGACAATGAGTGCGTACTTCTGGGTCAGGTTGGGAGCCACCGCCGTGCGACTGACACCCACATGCCCGGCGATCTCCTCCGAGAAGCGATGCTCGTAGCGCAACAGGGCACTGATCTCGGTGTCGCTCTTGTCCCGGGCTGCCGATTCGGCCACGTCGTCCGGTATGCCCGGGTGCGTGTGTGTGGCCAGGCCCTTGTCCAGCGAGGAGTCGATCTCGCTCTCGAACCGGTCGACGCGCGCACCGGCCAGCAGCCGACCATCCGGAGCGACGCTCCAGTCGGCCTCGACGAAGGCGCCCGCCTGGTCGGCCCGGGCATCGGGCCACTGCCGGAACATGACCATGCCGCTGTCGGGCTTCTGCCCGGCGGCGTCCTGCTCGATGCGCTCGAAATCGACCCCGTAGGCGAGGTCAAGGTCGCCGAAGCTCGAGTCGAGGGCCAGGCGCGCAGTGGTGGTGTGCGACTCGCTCAACGACTCCATCCGCTTGGACGGTGGCGGTGCGTCGCGCAGGCTGAAGTTGTCCATCAGGTGATCGACGTTGGCGCGCGAGACCTCGAGGCGCAGGCTGTCGACGGGGCCTGAAAGGTCGCCCATGCGGCCGTCGAGGCGATAGATCGTGGCGTTGTCGTAGACCGAGTCCATGCCCGCGCCGGCATAGCGGGTGTCGAGCATGCGGTTGCGGTCGACGGACATCTCGATGCCGGTCTCGTCGCTGACCCGGTAGCCGGCGATGACGGTGCCGCTGCGCTGCTTGTAGGACGACGGCACCTCGTCACCGTCGCCATCCTCGTAGTTCTCGCCGTTGGCGATCTGGCCGATGACGCGCCCGAAGACGTTGCCGTCGCTCATCAGCACGTCCGCGCTGCTCTGGTCGGTCAGGCCGTTGCTGCTGGTGCCGACGTCGAACCGTGACTGGATACCGGACTCCGCGGCACGCTCGAAGGTGTTGCGCGTGAGCTCGATCGAGCCGCCGCTGCCGCCCGGGCCCCGGGTCAGCGTGGTCACGCCCTTGCGCACCTCGACCTCGTCGTAACCGGCCAGGTTGCCGAAGCTGGTGGGCGGGTCCATGCGGTTGGGGCAGGCGTTGGCGATGCCGGCGCCGTCGAGCAGCACGTTGAGCTGATGCTCGCGCTGGCCGCGGATGATCGGGTCCAGGCCGTGGCCCGACATGCGGCCCGCGGTCACGCCACTGATCTCGCGCAGCACGTCGGCGAGGTCGGCCTTGGGCGCGGTGGTCTCTTCCTGCGAAACCGACACGGGCGCCCTGTGGTCCACGGGCGCCGGGGCGGAAATCAGGATCGTGTCGAGCGAGTCGGCGGCCGTGGCAGCGACCGATACGCCAAGGAAGGGAAACAGGGCGAGGCCCAGGCGGGTTCGACGGAAGGGGAGAGATCGGCTCTGCGGTGTCATGATGTCGTGATCCATTCTCTTGATTATGCGTTGTGTCGTTTGGCGTCACTCTCCCAAGCAGGAAACAGGCCAGCGCCAAGTGATTGAAATGGCATCAGCGAGCCCGTCGTGACCGTGTGAAATCCCTCCTCGACCGCGCCACATGCCACGGTCGGCAAGCCGGCACCGCCCGAGTGGGCCGTGCTGTCCGCGGGAGATATGTGCCAGAATCCCGGTCTTGATCCACAGGCAAGTGAAGAGGCAGTCATCGATGAGCATTCGGCAGGATCGGCGCTACGGGGAGACCCACGAGTGGTACATGGTCGAAGACGACGTGGTCACGGTCGGCGTGACCGAGCAAGGTCAGGAGATGCTGGGCGACGTGGTCTACGCCGACCTGCCGGATGTCGGCCAGGGCGTGTCCGAAGGGGCGCCCTGCGCCACGCTGGAGTCGGTCAAGGCGGCGTCCGACGTGCTCTGCCCGGTCGATGGCGAGGTGATCGAGGTCAACCCGGCACTCGAAGACAGCCCGGAACTGATCAACGACGATCCCCTCGACGAGGGCTGGATCCTGCGGATTCGTGCCACCGGTTCGCCCGCCGCCTGGATGAGCCCGGACGAGTACGAACAGATGCTGGAAGCCGCGGACTGACACACGGGGAGACGGGCGATGCCATCGGAACGACACGGACTCAGGCGGGTGATCCACGCCACCCGCTACTCGTGGCAGGGGCTGCGGGCCACCTGGCGCAAGGAGGAGGCCTTCCGTCAGGAGGTGGTGGTTGCGATGGTCGCCTTGCCGGTGGCCTGGTTTCTCGGCGACACGGCCGTCGAGCGGGCGCTGCTGGCCGCGGTGGTGATCAACGTGCTGGTGATCGAGCTGGTGAACACCGCCGTGGAGAATGTCGTCGACCGGATCGGCTCCGACCCCCACAAGCTGTCCGGTCGGGCCAAGGATGTCGGTTCGGCCGCGGTGTTCATGGCCATCGTGCTGGCAGCCGTCGTCTGGGGGCTGGTCCTCTTCGGCTGATGCGTCGTTCGCGGCGGACGGGATCCGCGGTCAGCGCATCGGGCGGATCGTCGTCAGTCGACTCAGGACGAAGTAGATGATCGGCCAGGCGGCCAGGTTGCTCACCGCCCGCGAGAGATAGGTGGCCATGGACACCACGTCGGTGGCCACGCCCTCCACCCACAGCGCGACCACGAGGTAGAGCAGGGTGAACCCGGAAATCAGCAGGGCCTGGGAGAGCAGCGGGGCGACGGCCAGCCGATGACGCAGCGACAGCACCAGGAACACCGTCAGGGTGAACAGCAGGGCATTGAGTCCCAGAAGGCCGTTGACCGCGATGTCCACCAGCAGGCCCGCGCACCAGGCATAGACCAGCCCCGCCTGTGCAGGCCGGTACAGCGCCCAGAAGATCACGGTGAGCAAGAGCCACTGCGGGTTGTGGATCTGCAGCCCCTGCGGCAACGGCAGCAGCGTGAGTCCTAGTGCCGCCACACTCGTCAGGATGATCGCGAACCAGCTAGTCGACATCCGGGGCATCCTCGATATCCGGGGCATCCTCGACAGGCGGCGTTTCCGCCGCAGGTTCGTCTCCCTGGGTAGCGGAGTCATCGGGGCTGTCGGGCGGTTCGGTGATTACCAGCATGTGGTCCAGTCGCTCGAGGTCCGCGACCGGCTCGGCATGCAGCCGAACGAACCCCTGTGCCTCGTCCATGTCCACCTTCGTGACCCGTCCGACGGGATAGCCCCGCGGGAACGCGCCCTCGATTCCCGAGGTGTAGAGCAGGTCGCCCGTGCCGATCCGGGTGCGCTCGGACACGCGCTCGATCACCAGTTCCCGCCCACCGGTGCCACGCATCAGGGAGCTTCGGCCGGTCTCCCCGAGGAGGACGGACACGACGTGGTCGCGTGAAGTGAGCTGGACGACGGTGGCGCCCGATCCGGTGCTGCGGAGTACCTGGCCCACCAGACCGTGGGCATCGATGACGGGATCGCCGGGCTGTACGTCGTCGTCCAGACCGCGATCGATGGTGAACAGGTTGCCTTCCGAGTTCGGCGGGCGGCCGATGCGGCGGGCGAGCAGGACCGGAGGCACGTCGACCGGCCGGCCGTCGAGCAGTTCCCGGAGTGCATCGACTTCCTGAGTGAGGCTGGCGAACTGCTGCATCTGCCCGCGCAGGAGGATGTTCTCCTCTCGCAGGCGGTCGAGTTCGTCATGCAGGTCATCCCGATCGGCGAACCACCGAGAGACGGATCGTGTCAGGGCGACAGGCTGGTGAATCGCCTTGATCACCCCGTCGGTGACGCTGCCAAGGTCACCGTCGAGTTCGTCGACCCAGCGCGTCCCGATACGGTCGAGGCTCATCAGGACGATGGAGACCACGACCAGCACGAGCAGGAGGTTGAAGCCGGGGCGGTGGGTGTCGAACAGCGCCATGGCCGGCGCCGTTATTCGTCAGCGAACAGGGTGCTGTTGCGCTGGTCGATCAGGTCGAGGACCTTGCCACCGCCGCGGGCCACGCAGGTCAGCGGATTCTCGGCGATGACCACCGGCAGCCCGGTTTCTTCCATCAGCAGTTTGTCCAGGTCTTGCAGCAGGGCCCCGCCACCGGTGAGCACGATGCCGCGCTCGGCGATGTCCGCACCGAGTTCCGGCGGGGTCTGCTCCAGCGCGGCGCGTACCGCCTGGACGATGCCGAACAGCGGCTCCTGCAGGGCCTCGAGGATCTCGTTGGAGTTGAGGGTGAAGCTGCGCGGCACGCCTTCGGCGAGGTTGCGGCCCTTGACGTCGATCTCGCGCAGTTCCTTGCCCGGGTAGGCCGAGCCGATTTCCTTCTTGATCCGTTCGGCGGTGGCCTCGCCGATCAGGATGCCGTAGTGACGGCGGACGAAGGCGATGATCGCCTCGTCGAACTTGTCCCCGCCGATGCGCACCGACGACGAATACACGATGCCGTCCAGCGAGATCACGCCCACCTCGGAGGTGCCGCCGCCGATGTCGACCACCATCGAGCCACGCGGCTCGTCGACGTCCACCCCGGCGCCGATCGCGGCCGCCATCGGCTCCTCGATGATGAACGCCCGCCGGGCGCCCGCGGAGAGCACGGATTCGCGGATGGCGCGGCGCTCGACCTGGGTCGCGCCCACCGGCACGCAGACCAGCACGCGCGGGCTGGGGCGGAACCAGTGGGAGGAGTGCACCTTCTTGATGAAGTGCTGCAGCATCTTCTCGGTGACGTGGAAGTCGGCGATCACGCCGTCGCGCAGCGGGCGGACGGCCTGGATGGATTTCGGCGTGCGGCCGACCATCTGCTTGGCCTCGTTGCCGTAGGCCTGGATCACGGTCTGGCCACCGTCGTTGCGCAGGGCGACCACCGACGGCTCGTCGAGCACGATCCCCCGACCGGAGACGTAGATCAGTGTGTTGGCGGTGCCGAGATCGATGGAGAGGTCGGTGGAGAAGATGCCGCGAAAGCCTTTGAACATGGGGGTTTTAACCGGTAGCTGTTGAGTAGTGAGTATTTGGGTCGTGCCGTGGTGGCGTGTCCGCCTGCGCCGCCCCATTCGAAATGGTGGCGGTCACTGAGTCCATTCCCGTTTTCTTGCGGTGGGCTCCCTGCCTGGCCTGCCCTGTTGCCTTGCGGCAAACGAGGTCAGGGACACCGTAAAATAAGCGGCTAAGGTAGCAACATGCGCGTGCCTTAGCAAGCGAGCCTGTGATAGGCTTCGCGCCGGGTTTCGCCGGCCGACCCGCGCGCCTCGACGAGGCGCGCGGGTCGGCCTGTTGCCCGTAACGGCGACCGCCCCCGACGGGACGGTTCGCGATTGATTGACTCACTATTTCTTCGGGGGTTCCGTCCATGTCGCTGACCAACGACCAGCTGCAGGCCGTGGCGCATCTGGCCCGCATCGCGATCGAGCCGGAATGGCGTGACGCGTTGCGCTCGGACCTCAACGCGATTCTCGACCAGGCCTCGCTGCTCGATGATCCTCGGCTCGATCAACTCGAGCCGATGGCGCATCCGCTGGACCAGACGCAGCGGATGCGTCCCGACGAGATCACGGAGACGGACCAGCGCGAGGAGCTTTTGGCGGGGGCGCCCGCGAGCGAGCGAGGTCTGTTCCTCGTGCCCAAGGTGATCGAGTAGGCACCCCGCGCCGGGGCCGATGGTCCCGTATCCGTTCGTTAACCTGTCATCACATACGAATCTCGGGAAGCAACTTCGTGTCCAGTAGCAACCAACACCCAGCCGCCACCGGGGACTCGGCCACCATCAATGCCTCGATCGCCGAGCTACGTGGACTGCTCGCGGCCGGCAGGATCTCCCCCACCGAGCTTGCCGGCACGTTCGCCGCACGCATCGAGGCCGTTGATCCCGGCCTCAACAGCCTGATCAGCCGCGTGGAGGCGGCCGCCCCCGCCTCGACCGACGGTCCCCTGGCCGGCATCCCCTACGTTCACAAGGACATCTTCTGCGCCAAGGGAACCCGCACGACCTGCGGGTCGCGCATGCTGGCCGACTGGGTCGCCCCCTACGACTCGACCGTGCACGAGCGGTTGACCCGGTCCGGCGCCGTGCTGCTGGGCAAGGCCAACATGGACGAGTTCGCCATGGGCTCCTCGAACGAGAACAGCCATTTCGGGGCCGTGGCCAACCCCTGGGACGCGAAGGCCGTGCCGGGTGGGTCGTCGGGTGGCTCGGCCGCGGCGGTCGCCGCGCGCCTGGCGCCGTTCGCGACGGGCACGGATACCGGCGGGTCGATCCGCCAGCCGGCCGCCTACTGCGGCGTGACCGGCATCAAGCCCACTTACGGGCGCGTGTCGCGCTACGGGATGATCGCCTACGCCTCGAGCTTCGACCAGGGCGGCGTGATCGCCAAGTCCGCCGAGGACTGCGCTATCGTGCTCGGCGAGATGGCCGGTTTCGACCCGCGCGACTCCACCTCGGCCGACCGCGAGGTGCCCGACTACACCGCCACCCTCGGCGAGTCGATCGCCGGCTTGCGCGTGGGCATCCCGAGGCAGTGGTTCACCGATGCGCTCGAGCCGGCAGTGGGGGACGCGGTCACTGCGGCCATCGACGAGCTACGAGCCGCCGGGGCCGAGACGGTCGAGATCGACCTGCCGGACGCCGAGATCGCTTTGGCCGCCTACTACCTGCTGGCCCCGGCCGAGGCTTCCTCGAACCTGTCGCGTTTCGATGGTGTGCGCTTCGGCTACCGCTGCGAGGAGCCGAAGGATCTGCAGGACCTCTACGAGCGCACCCGCTCGGAAGGCTTCGGGGCCGAGGTCAAGCGCCGCATCCTGGTGGGGACCTACGCGCTGTCCGCCGGTTACTACGACGCCTTCTACCGCCGTGCCCAGAAGGCCCGTCGCCTGGTGAGCGGGCACTTCGACCGTGCCTTCGGGCAGTGCGACGTGATCGCCGGGCCGGTCACCCCGTCCGCGGCGTTCGACCGCGGTGCGCACAGTGCCGACCCCGCCAAGATGTACCTCGAGGACATCTTCACCATCCCGGTCAACCTTGCCGGCCTGCCGGGGATGTCCGTGCCCGCGGGCTTCGTCGGGGGGCGCCCGGTGGGTCTGCAGCTGATCGGCCGTCACTTCGACGAGGCCCGCCTGTTCAACGTCGCGCACCAGTACCAGCAGCGGGTGGACTGGCATCGTCGGACGCCGCCGGTCGCTGCCGACTCCTCTAACCACTAACGCGAAGGGTAGAAACGACATGTCTGACTATGCCATCCCTTCGGGCTGGGAAGCGGTCATCGGCCTGGAGATCCACGCTCAGTTGGCCACCCGTTCCAAGATCTTCTCCGGGGCGTCGACCGCCTTCGGTGCCGAACCGAATGCGCAGGCCTGTGGCGTTGACCTGGGGCTGCCCGGGGTGCTGCCGGTCCTGAACGAGGGGGCCGTGCGGATGGCCTCGCTGTTCGGCCTGGCCATCGGCGCGGATATCTCGCGCGTCTCGAGCTTCGACCGCAAGAACTACTTCTACCCGGACCTGCCCAAGGGCTACCAGACCACGCAGCTGGCCCGTCCCATCGTCGTGGGCGGCTCGGTGACCATCACCACCGGCGAGGGCAAGCAGGCGCAGGAACACACCGTCCGCGTGACCCGCGCGCATCTCGAGGAGGACGCCGGCAAGTCCCTGCACGAGGACTTCCACGGCATGACCGGCATCGATCTCAACCGCGCCGGCACGCCGCTGATCGAGATCGTCTCCGAGCCGGACATGCGCAGTCCCGAGCAGGCGGTCGCCTATGCCCGCAAGGTCCACGCGATCGTCCAGTATCTGGGCATCTGCGACGGCAACATGCAGGAAGGCTCGTTCCGCGTGGACGCCAACGTCTCCGTGCGCCCGAGCGGCGACAATGCCTTCGGCACCCGCACCGAGATCAAGAACGTCAATTCCTTCCGCTTTTTGCAGCGGGCGATCGAGTTCGAGATCGAGCGGCAGGTCGACCTGCTGGAGACCGGCGGCGAGGTGGTGCAGGCCACGCGTCTGTACGACCCGGACCGCGACGAGACGCGCCTGATGCGCACCAAGGAGGAGGCCGACGACTACCGCTACTTCCCCTGCCCGGACCTGCTGCCGGTGGTGCTCGATGACGATACCATCGAGTCCTGGCGCGCCGAGCTGCCCGAGCTGCCGGACGCCAAGGCCGAACGCTACCAGTCCGAGTACGGCCTCGGCGCCTACGACGCCGGCGTGCTGACCTCCAGCCGAGCCACGGCCGAGTACTACGAGGCCGTGATCGCCCGTGACGGGATGGACGCCAAGCTCGCGGCCAACTGGGTGATGGGCGAGGTCGCCGCGCTGCTCAACCGACTGGAGACCGACATCGATCAGTGCCCGGTGTCGGCAGACCGGCTCGCCGACCTGCTCGAGCGCATTTCCGACGGCACGCTGTCGAACAAGCTCGCTCGCGAGGTGTTCGAGGCGCTGGCCGAGGAAGGCGGTTCGGTCGACGCGATCATCGAGGCGCGCGGGCTCAAGCAGATCTCGGATACCGGTGCGATCGAGGCGATGGTCGACGAGGTGATCGCCGCCAACCCCGGGCAGGTCGAGGCCTACCGGGGCGGCAAGGACAAGCTGTTCGGCTTCTTCGTCGGGCAGGTGATGAAGGCGGCCAAGGGCAAGGCGAACCCGAAGGCGGTCAACGACGTGCTCAAGCGTCGACTGGATGGCGAGTAGGGCGATGGCCGACCAAGAGACAACCGCGATCGTGGATTGGCAATCGCTGCCGCAGAGCGACGAGCTGTTCCGGTTTTCCTTCGAGGACGGCCGGGTCCGTGGCGTCTCGCTGCGGCTGGAGGACACCTGGCAATCGGCCATCGAGAACAGCGACTATCCGCCCGAGGTCGCCGCGCTGCTGGGCCAGGCCGTTGCCGGGGCCGTGCTGATGGTCGCCAGCCTCAAGTTCGAGGGACGACTGGTGCTGCAGTTTGCGGGGCACGGTCCGATCAGCCTGCTGGTGGTCCAGGTCCGCTCCGACCGGCGCTTTCGCTGCATGGCCAAGTGGGACGGCGGCCGGCTGGCGAATGCCGGAACCTCGCTCACCGGGCTGATGGGCCGAGGCCAGCTGGTCATGACCATCGAGCCGGACGAGGGCAGCCGTTACCAGTCGCTGGTGCCGCTGACCGGTGACCGGCTCGAGAATGCCATCGAGGGATACTTCCGGCAGTCCGAGCAGCTGCCCACGCGGCTGGTGCTGGCCGCCGACGGGACGGTGACCGCCGGGATGCTCGTCCAGCAGATGCCGGAGACCGGCGGGATCATCCCCGTCTCCGGCCCGGGCGCGCTGGAGTTCGAACACGTCGGCAAGCTGGTCGACACCCTGGTGGGTGACAAGGGCCGCGCCGAGATGCTCGAGGTCTCGGCCCCGGAGTTGCTGCATCGCCTGTTCCACCAGGAAACCCTGCGGATCCACGACGTGGCGCGGGTGCAGTTCAGCTGCGGCTGTTCGCGCGAGGCGGTGGGCGCCATGCTGGCGAGCCTGGGGCGCGACGAGCTGGAGGAATCCCTCGAGAACGAGGAGACGCCGGGCAGCCTCGAGGTCCGTTGCGATTTCTGCGGCAGCCTGTATCGCTTCGATCGTGTCGATGTCGAGCAGCTGCTCAGTGGTGACAGCGTCGAGCCGCCCGGATCGACCCGGCACTGATCGGTTCCGGGGGCATTGTCGGGTCGATCCGGGCTGGCCGGGGAGGCCGGGACCCCCCATACTTGGCCCATACATCCGGCAGATTCGCCGGGTGCCTTCCTTCCGGCATGTCCGGGCCGTAACAGGTGACCGACGATGAGTGCAGGTAACGCTCCGGGGGATGTCCAGGCCGGTCCGGCTGCCGAGCCGAATCCCGCCGCACAGCTCGACGTCCTCTACACCGAGGTGCGCCGCCACATTCTCGACCGGCAGCATCCCGTGTCCGGCCTGCTGCCCGCCAGCACGGCGGTGACTGCCCACGGCGACTACACCGACGCCTGGGTGCGGGACAATGCCTACAGCATCCTCGGCGCCTGGGCGCTGGGGATGGCCTATCGGCGGACCGGTCATTCCTCCGTGCGCGCCTACGAGCTCGATCAGGCCACCGTTCGCAACATGCGTGGCCTGCTGACGGCCATGATGCGCCAGTCCGACCGCGTCGAGCGGTTCAAGCACACGCTCGATCCCGTCGACGCCCTGCATGCCAAGTACGACACCGCTACCGGCGACGCCGTGGTGGGCGACGAGGACTGGGGGCACCTCCAGCTCGACGCCACCTCGCTGTTCGTGCTGATGCTGGCGCAGATGACCGTCAGCGGCCTGCGCATCATCCAGAGCCGGGACGAGGTCGACTTCGTGCAGAACCTCGTCTGGTACCTGTCGCGGGCCTACGTCACGCCGGACTACGGGATCTGGGAACGGGGCAACAAGATCAACCGGGGGGTGCGGGAACTCAATGCCAGCTCGCTGGGGCTGGTGCTCGCGGCCCTCGAGGCGGTCGACGGCTTCGACCTGTTCGGCGGGGAGGGTGACGCCAGCACGCGGGTGAGGGTGGTCACCGACGACATCGTCCGGGTGGAGCAGAGCCTGCTGGCCCTGCTGCCGAGGGAATCCGGATCCAAGGAAGTCGACTCGGCCCTGTTCCCGGTGATCGGCTACCCGGGCTTTGCCGTCCACGATGCCGGCCTGGTCGAGTCCATCGCCGAGACCATCGACGCGCGCCTGTCCGGGCGGTACGGCTACAAGCGCTTCCTGCGCGACGGTCACCAGACGGTCGTGGAGGACGAGAACAAGCTGCACTACGAGCCCGAGGAGCTCGAGGCGTTCGCCGGGATCGAATCCGAATGGCCGCTGTTCCTGACCTTCCGCCTGATCAACGCGGTATTCGCCGGTGATGCCGCGTCCGCGGCGGCCCTCGACCGGCAGCTCGAGTCGCTGGCCGTCGAGGAGGGCGGTCAGGGCCTGCTCCCGGAGCTCTACTACGTCACGGCCGAGAACCTCGAGGCGGAGCGGGCGCACCCGGGGTCGACCGAGCGCCAGCCGAACGACAACCGACCGCTCGTGTGGGCACAGAGCCTCTGGGTGGTCGGACGGCTGCTCCGCCAGGGGCTGGTGGACGTTTCGGATGTCGACCCGCTCAATCGCCGCCGCAACCTCCGCGTGCAGCGTTCGCCGGCCGTCTCCGTGGCCGTGGTCGCCGAGACGGATGCCGTGGCGGCACAGCTTTCGGATGCGGGTGTCGAGCCGGTCAACGTGCTGGGACAGTCCTGGGTCCAGATCACGTCCGCGAGGGCGCTGACGGAAAGCCTGACCCATGTGGGCGACAACCCGCGACTCGGATTGAGCGGGCGGCCGCGGCGTAGGGTCCTGGGGCTGGCCACCTCGTCCATCGTCGAGGCGGACGGCAAGAGCTGGGCCGTGGTCCCGCAACTGTTCGAGACCGGCGACTTCTACCTGACGCGGGACCTGCACCTGCTCGTTCACGAGGTGCGCACGACCATCGACTACCTGCACCGCAATGCCCGGCAGGCCGGTCGGCCGCTGTTCCTGTTCCTGGTCTCCGAATGGATGCTGGAGGTGCAGGGATTCGACGTGCTGCTGCGGTTCTGTCGGGACGAACTGGCCACCGGGCTGGTGGGCGGGGTGCCCGTGCACTTCGACGATCTGGACAACCTCTCCAGCACCGCCCCCCGCATCCGGCTGCCCGGGCCGATGCCCGGCTGGGCCCGGCGCCCGGTCGTCGATGCCTCGCAATGGCGTGCCGACCGCGAGGCGACGGGGTTGCCGGAGCGTCTGGGCGACGACCCGTCACCCGAGGCGCTCGAAAAGGCGTTCGCCGAGACGCGGCAACTCGAAGAGCAGCGGGAGATTCTCCAGCGGCTTGAGCAGGCCGGCCAACCGGGCCGGCGCGCGTTTCCTGACGCCCTGGGCCAGGTCCGCACGCTCGGCGACCATCTGTCGACGCTCTTCCGAGTGGCCCAGCAGAAACAGGCGTGGCGGGTGATGCGCCTGGCTGCCGAACAGGCCGGCAAGGTCGATGCCTTCCTCGAGGTGGCCCTGATGGACCTGATCGTGCGGCACAAGCGGGTCGCGGTGGGGCGCTCCTATACCTGCGAGGCCGTGCTCGCCGAGCCCGTCTCCAACGCCGAGATCCTGCGACGCATCGCGGCCTTCTGCGGCGACGACCCGCGGGAACGGATACTGACCCAGGAGCTGATCATCCATCTCGGTGCCTGGATCCGCGCCGAGCCGGCCCTGTTCGAGGACGTCATCACCCTGCGGACCGGCCCGCTCCTGCAGATCCTCATCGCACTGCATGCCCGCGAGCGACAAATCCCGCCGTCGCGGGCGCTGGATGAACTGGTCGGCATGGCCCCCAGCGTGATCCGGGGCATGCTGCGCGAGGCGCTCGACTGGCGCGACCGTCCGGAAAGGCTGGAGGCGCTCCACCTGCGCAGGGGGATGTCCGGCTCGGTGAGTCTCGCGGCGGGCGAGGGTGGCGAGGTGCTGACCGGGGAGATGCGCGAAGCGCTCGCCGCCGACGAGGCGACGACCGACTGGTGCCGTCATCGCCAGATACAGGGGGCGGTCGGACGTCTGCCCGCGGGCTTCTACCGCCAACTGTGGTCCCTGCTCGGTCACGCCCCGGCGATCGTGATCGGCAACCGCTATGATCCGAGGAGCGCACTCGACAGTGCGCTGTATCGCAGCCAGACGACGGCGGGTGAACACAACTTCGCGCTGGAGGTCGAGCATCTGCTCAACCGGATCGCGGCGCCGGAGTATCGCCAGTTGTGCATCGAGGCGCTGGCCGCGCTGGTCGAGGTCGCCCAGCGTCATCCGGATCTCTCGGTGGAAGAGCCCCTGGTCCTGGACGTCCTGATCGGTCACGCCGTGCGCCTTGCTTGGGTCGACCGGCATCCGGGTGACGACGAGCGCTACGACGAGGTGCGCGACCGGGCCTGGCAGGCCTTCTATCACTCGTCGCCCGACGAGGTGGCGCAATGGGTCAGTCGATCGCTGAACATGCTGCTGGGGGTGGATGTGCACGCAACATCGGAGGTGGGATCATGATTCTTGCCGGTGACATCGGTGGCACCCGTTCCCGGCTGGCCGTGTTCCGGCCCGGCGATCAGCGCTCGCTGGTCGAACGCCACCTCCCCAGTGCCGAGTACGACAGCCTGTCCGAGCTGCTTGCCGACTTCCGTCGCGAGATCGAGGCGGACCGGCAGATCGAGTGGCAGAACATCGACGCCGCGGCCTTCGGCGTGGCCGGTCCGGTGGCGGGGCGGCCCGGCGAGGAGGTGGCGCGGACGACCAACCTCCCGTGGACGGTCTCGGCCGCGCGGGTGGGGGAGCTCCTGGCGGACGTCCCGGTGCGTATCGTCAACGACCTGGTGGCCGTCGGCCTGGGCGCCATGGCCAGCCCGGTGCGTCGGCGGGAGGCGCTCAATCCCGATGCCACCTTCGACGGCGGACACGTGGCCGTGATCGCGCCCGGCACCGGGCTGGGGGAGGCGGTCTTCCACCACGACGGCCACCGGTTTCTCCCGATGCCCAGCGAGGGCGGTCACTGCGACTTCGCCCCCAACAACGCCCGCGAGGACGAGCTGCTCGCCTTCATGCGGCGCCGCTGCGGCGGGCACGTGAGCTACGAGAGACTGCTTTCCGGGGACGGGTTCTCCGCCCTTTACGCCTTTGCGCGCGAACATCAGCTGGGGCGCGCAGCCCCGGACGCCGACCGGCGGCTGTCCGAGGCCGAGGACCGCAATGCACTGGTCACCCGGATGGCGATCAGCGGCGAGGACGAGTGCGCGCAGATCGCCTGCCGGTACTTCGCCCGCATCCTCGGGGCGGAGGCGGGCAACCTCGCGCTCAAGACCCTGCCGTTCGGCGGGGTGTTCATCGCCGGCGACATCGCCGGGCACGTGCTCCCGTTCCTGCGCGAGGAGACCCTGGCGGGATTTCTCGACAAGGGGCGGTTCACGACGCTGCTCGGTCGCATGCCCCTGTGGGTGGTAGCCGCGCCGGACCTCGGGCTGGTCGGCGCCCGGGAACTGGCCGAACAGGAGCTGAATGCATGACGGATTCGAACGCCCGGCGCCGGTCGGCGCTGCAGGGCCTCTACGTGATCACGGATACCACGCGCTTCGTCCGCGACGACCTGGTCCGGGCCGTGGGCGAGGCCATCGACGGCGGGGCGAGGGTCGTCCAGTACCGGGACAAGAGCGATGACGCGTCCCGCCGACGCGCCGAAGCGGCGGCCCTGGCCGCGCTCTGTCAGCACCATGGCCGCACGTTCATTGTCAACGACGATGTCGACTTGGCCATCGACGTCGGGGCCGACGGCGTGCACCTGGGTCGAGACGATCAGGCGCTGGTGGATGCCCGCCGACGTTTCGAGCAGGCGGGGCTCGATGCGATCGTCGGCGTGTCTTGTTATGCTGACCGCCAACGGGCCGAACACGCCGCGGCCGCCGGAGCGGACTACCTTGCCTTCGGCGCCATGTTCCCGTCCCCGACCAAGCCACACGCGCCCAGCGCCTCGGCCGAGCTGCTGGCCTGGGCGCGGGAGCGGCTCGGCCTGCCGGTGTGCGCCATCGGCGGCATAACCGCGGAAAACATTGTCGATCTGCTGCCGTATCGCCCCGACATGGTCGCGGTGATCAGCGAGGTGTTCTCCTCAACCGACATCCGGGGGGCGGCCGCGTCCTTGGCCGAACAAATCAGACACATCCATGACGATCCGGAGACTCCGTAGATGACCGCATCCAACCACGAGCTATTCGAGAAAGCACAGGCCCACATTCCCGGCGGCGTCAACTCGCCGGTGCGTGCCTTCGGCTCGGTCGGGGGCGATCCCGTATTCGTCAGACGCGCGGAAGGGCCGCGCTTCTTCGACGAGAACGACCGGCCGTACATCGACTACGTCGGTTCCTGGGGCCCGATGATCCTCGGTCACGCGCAGCCGGACGTCATCGAGGCGGTGCGCGAGGCGGCCACTCTCGGCCTGTCCTACGGAGCGCCCACCGTCAGCGAGACGCAGATGGCGGACCTGCTCTGCGAACTCGTGCCTTCCATGGACATGGTGCGGCTGACGTCCTCGGGCACCGAGGCGACCATGAGCGCGATCCGCCTGGCGCGTGGCTTCACCGGCCGTGACCGCATCGTCAAGTTCCAGGGAAACTACCACGGTCATTCCGACTCGCTGCTGGTCGAGGCCGGTTCCGGGGCGCTGACTCACGGCGTGCCGAGCTCGCCGGGCGTGCCCAAGGCATTCGCGGACCTGACCACCACGGTCGAGTACAACAACCTCGAGCAGGTGCGTGAGGTGTTCGCCGAAGTGGGCAACGAGGTGGCGGCCATCATCGTCGAGCCGGTGGTCGGCAACATGAACTGCATCCCGCCGGAGCCGGGCTTCCTCGAGGGCCTGCGCCAGGTCTGCGACGAGTACGGGGCGGTGCTGATCTTCGACGAGGTGATGACCGGCTTCCGCGTCGCCCTCGGCGGGGCGCAGGAGCACTACGGCATCAAGCCGGACCTGACCACGATGGGCAAGGTGATCGGTGGCGGCATGCCGGTGGGCGCCTTCGGCGGCCGGCACGAGATCATGTCGATGATCTCGCCGATGGGGCCGGTCTACCACGCCGGCACCCTGTCGGGCAATCCGGTCGCCATGGCGGCGGGGGTCAAGACCCTCGACCTCGTCCGGGTCCCGGGGTTCTACGACGTGCTCTCCCGCCGCACCCAGGAGCTGTGCGACGGGCTGTCGGCGGCGGCGAAGAAGCATGGTATCCCCATGATCACGCAGAACGTGGGTGGGATGTTCGGGCTGTTCTTCACCGACAAGGATCGCGTGGCGAACTTCAATGACGCGACCGCCTGCGACGGCGAGGCCTTCAAGGCGTTTTTCCACGGCATGCTCGAGGAGGGCGTGTACTTCGCGCCGTCCTCTTTCGAGGCGGGCTTCGTCTCCATGGCGCACGGCCAGGAAGAGATCGACGCCACCGTATCCGCCGCCGAGCGCGTCTTCAGCCGCATGGCCGGCTGAGCACCGACGCCCGAGCGGGCCGACCGTCTCCGACGGTCGGCTTGTCGGCAGAACGAAAAAGGCCGCCCGGTTCACACGTCGAACGGGCGGCCTTCTGCATGCGAGGGTGGAGGTTCAGTCTTCCTCGATCTGGGCGTCCGGGTCCCAGCCCGCTTCCCGGGCCTTTTCCAACTGTGCCTCGTAGATGCGGGCGTGACGGGCGCGTAGGTCGTCGGGCAGCAGGCTCGGGATGCCGCCACCGTACTTGTCCCACTCGGCGTTCACCTTGTCGGCCAAGCCCTGCAACCGCCCGAGTTCCCAGCCTTCGCAGGTCTCGTCTTCCGGGATCAGGCCGAACACCCGTGCATCGAGCACGAGACGTCCGTGGAAGGTCATGCCGCCGTCGCGGTCGTTGTCCAGGCCGACGTAGCCGTCTTTCGCCTGATTGCCTCTGCGTTGCATCGTGTACCCCGTTGGTTCTATTCGGATTCATGGAAGCGGGCCCCGACGAGCGCGGCGATCGCCTCGATCGCCTCGTCGGCATCGGGTCCGCGGCCGGTGACCTCGATGGTCTTGCCGCAGGCGGCGGCCAGCATCATCAGGCCCATGATCGACTTGCCGTTGACGCGGCGCTCGTTGAACGACACCTCGATGTCGCTCTCGAACTGCTCGGCGGTGGCCGCGAACCGGGCGGCCGCCCGGGCGTGAAGGCCGCGCTTGTTGCAGAGCGTCATTTCTCGGGTGATGGCGGGGGAAACGTTCATGCCTGCTGGTCCGTGGTGGCTTTAGCCGGCTACTGCCGGTTGTCCAGGATGATCCCGTCACGCCCGCCGGTCCAGGCCTTTTGCGTCATCTCGTCCAGGCCTAGGCGGGGATAGTTGAGCGCCCGCACCAGCATCGGCAGGTTGACCCCGGAGACCACCTGCACGTCGTGCTGGTCACGCAGGCGGTGGGCGATGTTGGATGGGGTCGACCCGAACATGTCGGTCATCACCAGCACCCCCTCGCCGGAGTCGATTTCGGCGACTCGCCGCCGCGCGCTGGCGAGCAGGTCGATGGGGTCGTCATCCTGCCTGACGTCGATATGCGCGAGCCGGGTCGGAACACGCTCGAGCATGTCGGTGGCCGTCTCGATCAGCTGCGCACCGATGTCGTTGTGGCAGATAAGCAGTATTCCCACGGTCATCGTCGTGTCGATTCCTCGTTCACGCAGCGCTGGGGGAAACGCCAGGTCGACCGGAATGCGAACGTCCCGCCGTTTCCAAAACGTGCATCATACCGAAAAATCGGTAAGGAACAGGCCGTATTCGGTATCGCCCGGTTCGCCGGATCGGTCGGTCAGTGGTTGGCCAGGTCCCGGTGCCTGACGACCAGGTTGTCGAAGGTCGGCTTGAGATCCCGGGCGATCTTTTCGACGACGTAGACCGAGCGGTGCTTGCCTCCCGTGCAGCCCACCGAACAGGTGACGTAGCTGCGGTCGCTGCGGATCGCCTGGACGAGGATGTTCGACAGGAAATCGCTGATCTGGCTGCGGGTCTGGTGGGTGACGGGGTGCTGCTCGAGGTAGTTGACCACGGTCTCGTCGAGTCCGCTGTGGGGGCGAAGCGAGGTGTCCCAGTGCGGGTTGGGCAGAAAGCGCACGTCGAACAGGAAATCGGAGTCCAGCGGGATACCGAACTTGAAGCCGAACGACTGGATCAGGATCCGTGGTCCGGCGGCCTTCTCGCCGACCAGTCGCGAGCGAACGTCTTCACGCAGCTGGTGCACGGTGGTCAGACTGGTGTCGATGACCAGGTCGGCGTAGGCCCGGATGGGGGTCAGCAGCTGACCTTCGCGCGAGATCGCCTCGACCAGGTTGTCGATCTGGTAGGAGAGGGGATGGCGGCGGCGCGTCTCGCTGAAGCGTGCGATCAGGCGCTGCTGGTCCGCCTCGAGGAAGACACTGTTCACGGCGAGCTGCGGCAGTCGTTGCTTGAGATCCTCGATGCGCTGGGGCAGGCCGGCGAGCGATTGCTCGGGCGCGCGGGCGTCGATGCTGATGGCGATGCCCCGGGCAGCGATGCCGCCTTCCAGGTAGCTTTCGGCGAGGTGGTCGAGCAGGTCCGGCGGGAGATTGTCGATGCAGTAGAAGCCGCTGTCTTCCAGGGCGGCCAGCGCCACCGACTTGCCGGAGCCGGACTGCCCGGTCACCAGGATCAGGCGAGGGGTGGTGCGCGTCATCGGGACTTCTCCGGCGAATCCGTGTCGTCGTCGCCACCGCTCAGCAGGCTGGCCACGCGGTCACTGGCCGGGCGCGAGCCGCGCTGTCGCTCGAGATTGCGCTGCCGGACGATCGCCTCGAGCAGCACGGCCAGGTTGCGACCGGGCGCAACCGGCAGTCGCCAGACCGGGATCTCACGGCCGGCGATGCGCTCGGCGCCCCGGTCGCCGAACAGCCGCTGGTCGGCGCCCATGGGCTTGCCGCTGTCGGCCGGATAGAGGTCCACGATCAGGCGCAGGTACTTACGTGCCTTGAGGGCGTTGGCGCCGAAGAGTTCGCGGATGTCCAGAATGCCGATGCCGCGCACCTCGAGCAGGCCGAACAGCCGGTCGGGGCAGGAGCCGGTGACCTCGTTGCCGCGGGCGTGGAAGCAGGGAGCGTCGTCGGCCACCAGGCGGTGCCCCCGCGTGATCAGCTCGAGCGCCACCTCGCTCTTGCCGATCCCGGCCGCACCGCGGATCAGTACCCCCAGGCCGCTGATCTCCATGAATACCCCGTGGCGCCATTCCCTGGGTGCTCGTCCGCAGAGTCGCCGGAGACGGCGGGCCACCGAGCCGCTTCCCTCCGGGGTGCTGATGACGAGGGTGGCCGATTCGGGGCCATCGGCCCGGCCGTGCTGCTCGAGCCAGCGATCGGCTTCGTCCTGCGACATCTCGGTGAGCACGACCAGCCGGCGAGGCGAGCGCCGGGTATCGGGACCGTTGGCCTGCGCGAGATCGTTGAGGCTCTCGCGGAGGTAGCGGTCGATCAGGGCGATGCGGGTGGGGATCCAGGGGTTTGCCGGGCCTACCAGCCGTTCCCCATCGCGAAGGTCTTCCGACCAGTCCGGGGGAAGGGCTTCCTGCCACTCGGCATCGTCCGGGGAGGCCGTCAGGTGTCGGTGTCGGGTGTTGTCTGTCATGGCGAACCCGTCTGCGAGTGTGGGCTCCCGATGGCTCGCCGGTGCCGTTGGGGGCACGGGCCCATTCGTCAGGTCCCGCGGTAGCGGGATGCCGGGCTCGTGCAGATCGACCCTAGGACGTCGGTGCCTCGGTGCTGTCCTTGAGCCACTCTACCATCAGGCTGTGCACGCGCTCTGCACTTTGTGCCTGCATGAGGGTGTCGCGCTCGTCCGGGTCGTTCAGGTGACGGGCCAGTCGGCCGAGTATCTCGAGGTGCTGCTCCGGACAGTCTTCCGGGATCACCAGGCCGATCACGAGGGTTACCGGCGCGCCGTCCGGGGCATCGAAATCCACGCCCTCGCGCAGTCGGATCACGGCGCCCCGCGGCGTCAGGATGTCGTCGACACGACCGTGGGGGACGGCAATGCCGTGGCCGATGGCGGTGCAGCCCAGGCGTTCACGGGCGATCAGCGCCTCGAAGATGCGCGTGGCGTGCTCGCCACCCAGCTCGTCGTCGGCGAGCAGGCCGGAGAGGACCTCCAGCACGCGCTTGCGGCTCTGGTACAGCTCGTCGATCCGGATGTGGTGGATCGGGAACAGGTCGGCAGTATTCATGCGTCACTCTGTCGGTCGACGGGTCACGAGGATCGCTCGTGGGTCGCTGCGGGAAAATGTCGGGTCGGCGCGCATCATAGCGTTTTGTGACCGGTCTGCAACACCATGGCGGATGTTCGTCCGGACGGGGCAGTGTCTGGGTGCCTGAAGGGCGTGTCGGAGCGGGATGTCCCGCCGGTGGAGACGGAAATCCCCTCGGCGGGACCACGGCGACCGGTCGGTGGGGTCGCCGGTCATGCTCAACGATGGCTCGTGAGCTTTTCCTTGTGCTTGACGATCTGGCGGTCGAGCTTGTTGATCATGGCATCGATGGAGGCGTACATGTCATCGGTGATGGCCTCGGCATGCATGTCCTGGCCGCTGACGAACAGGTTCGCCTCGGCCTTCTGCAGGTCCTTGCGTTCGACGGTCAGGATCACGTGGATGTCCACCAGCTTGTCGAAGTGGCGCTCGAGTCGCGCGAACTTCTCGTGAACGTGGCTCTTGAGGGCCTCGGTGACATCGACATGATGACCGGTGATGTCTATTTGCATGATCAACTCCCGTTTTGTGCGGCTATATCAGTCGCTTGCGGTCAGTGGATGAAGCAATGCCCATTGCCTCACGGTACTTGGCGATCGTGCGTCGGGCCACATCGATCCCCTCTTCTCCAAGCATGGTTGCAATCTTCGCGTCACTCAAGGGCTTGCGCGGATTTTCCTCCTCGACAAGCTTCTTGATGCGCGCGCGGATGGCCGTGGAGGAGCATTCCCCGCCGTCACTGGTGCCCACGTGGCTGGAAAAGAAGTACTTGAACTCGAACACGCCTCGCGGCGTGAGCATGTATTTCTGCGTGGTCACGCGGCTGACCGTCGACTCGTGGAGGTCGAGGGATTCGGCGATCTCGCGCAGCACCATCGGCTTCATCGCGATCTCGCCCTGCTCGAGGAAGTCCATCTGTCGCCGGACGATCTCGCGCGCGACGTTGAGCAGGGTCTCGTTGCGGCTTCTCAGGCTCTTGATGAACCAGCGCGCCTCCTGCAGGTGGTTGCGGATGTAGGTGGCATCGTCCCCGCGGCTGGAGCGATCGATCAGGCCGGCGTAGGTCTGGTTGACCCGCAGGCGGGGGGCGATCTCCGGGTTGAGGTCCACGTGCCAGCCGTCCTCGCGATGGGTGACGATCACGTCGGGCTTGATGTAGTCGGCTTCCGTCTCGCCGATGGACAGCCCGGGGCGCGGGTCGAGGCGCTGGATCAGGCGCAGGGCGGCCTCGGCCGCCTCCCGGTCGATGCCGAGGCTGCGGGTCACCTGGGGCAGTTCGCGACGGGCGATGGCCTCCAGGTGGTCCCCCTCGAGGATGGCACGGGCGTCGTCCGCGGCCGGGTCGTCGGGGTGCTCCTGGTCGATCTGTAGCAGCAGGCATTCGTTGAGCGAGCGCGCACCGACACCGATCGGGTCGAGGTGCTGGATGTAGTGCAGCATCGCCTCGACCTCGTCGATCTCGACCTCCGGCAGGTCCTCCCGGAGCAACGCGGCGATCTCTTCCAGCGATTCCCCCAGGTAGCCGGTGGGGTCGATCGACTCGATCAGGGCAGTGGCGATATGCCGGTCGGTCTCGGACAGCGAGGCGAGATGGACCTGGCTGAGCAGGTGGTCGCGCAGGTCTTCCTCGCCGGTGGACTGGGTGGCAAACGGGTCGTAGTCGCCGTCACCGGGGGCAGGGGCGCTCAGAGTGGTGCCGCCGTCCGGTTCGTAGTAGTCGTCCCAGGAGGCGTCGACCACCAGGTTCTCGTCGGCCGACTTGTCCTGTCGGTCCTCCAGCAGGGCCTCGCCGGCCTTTGCCCCGGGGTCCTGCTCCGTCGTGCTCGTTTCCCCGGCTTGCGTTTCGCCGTTGTCCGACTCGTCCGCCACTTCCAGCAGCGGATTGCTGTCGAGTGTCTGCTGGATCTCCAGGCTCAACTCGACGGTGGATAGTTGCAGGAGGCGGATGGATTGCTGCAACTGGGGCGTCATGGCCAGCGACTGGCCCATCCTCAGTTCGAGTCCTGCCTTCATGCCTGCCATGAATAATCTCCGGCAACAGACTGTTTCACAGCATTGTTTTCTGCAAATGGGGACGGGGTTTCAGCTGCGATTGCCTCCGTCGGGGCGTTGGGAGCGCAGGTCTTGCACGTAATTTGCATGGAAACAGTCTAGCCGATTCGGGAGGGCGGTGACAGTGCGCCGGCGATCGGTTCAGAGCCGGAAATCATGGCCCAGGTAGACATCGCGCACGGACTGGTTGGCGAGAAGCTCCTCGGCCGTGCCGTGGGCGAGGATGGTGCCGTCGGAGACGATGTAGGCGCGCTCGCAGACGCCCAGGGTCTCGCGCACGTTATGGTCGGTGATGAGCACCCCGATACCGCGATCGCGGAGATGCTCGATGATGCGCTGGATGTCGTTCACGGAAATGGGGTCGATGCCGGCGAAGGGCTCGTCGAGCAGCATGGCCCGGGGATTGGCGGCGAGTGCCCGGGCGATCTCCACGCGGCGGCGTTCGCCCCCCGATAGGGCCTGGCCCTTGGAATCGGCGATGTGGCCGATGTTCAGGTCGTCGAGCAGTTCCTCGAGGGCCTTCCGGCGGCTGCGGCGGTCAAGATCCTCGCGCAGCTCGAGAATCGCCAGGATGTTCTGCCGCACGCTGAGCTTGCGGAACACCGACGCCTCCTGGGGCAGGTAGCCGAGGCCCAGCCGGGCCCGCTGGTCGATCGGCGTGCTGGTGATGTCGCGGCCGTCGAGGTACACGCCGCCCTGGTCGGCCCCGACCAGGCCGACGATCATGTAGAAGCTGGTGGTCTTGCCCGCCCCGTTGGGTCCGAGCAGGCCGACGATCTCGCCGGCGTTGACCGTCAGCGAGACGTCGCGGACGACCGTGCGCGAGCCGTAGGTCTTCGACAGCGAGCGGGCTTCGAGCAGGGCGCGGGGCTGCGTTGCTTCGGTCGGATTGCTGGCCATCGGCTTGCTCAGTCCTCGTCGGGCTCGTTGCGCGGTTGCAGGGTCATGTCCACCCGGGAGCCGCCCTCGCTGTCTCCGGCCTCGATCACTTCGTCGGCCAGGTCGTAGATGATGCGGTTCGAGCTGATCCGGTCGCCCGACCGTGTCATCCAGGCCTCGCCGGTGAGGATCACCTCGCGGTCGGCGGTCCGGTAGTCGGCATTCAGGGCCTCGCCCTCGATGAGGTTCCCCTCGTCGTCGCGCTCGCGGAAGGTCGCCGGGTTGCCCTCGAGCACCGCCCGCACGAGTTCCCCGTCCTCGAGGTAGAGCGTGGCCCGGTCACCGGTGGCATGCAGGCTGCCCTGGTCGATCACCACGTCACCGGTGTAGACGCTGCTGCCTTCCTTGTAGCGTGTCACCTTCTTGTCGGCCTGCACCTTGACGGGTTCGGAGCGGTCGTCCTGCGCGGCCTGCCCGGTCGCCGGGGCCAGCATGGAAACGGCCAGGGCCAGCAGGCATGCGCCAGCCATCCGGCCGCCGGCGGCACCGGGCGTCGGTTCGCGTGTCATGTTGCGGTAAGGGGCGAGCTGGAGCATGGTGGCATCCCTCGTTGGTTGACTCTGGTGGCGTTCACGGCGTGCTGGCCGGTTCGATGTGATCCCGGACCCGGCCCGTCTGGGTCAGGTGTTCGGCCGCCCAGTCGAGGTCGAGCCGCTCGGAGTCGCTGGTCCAGCGCATGGCCCCGTCCGCGTCGATCTCGCTCAGTCGGGTCGGCGTTCGACTCTCGGCTCGCCGTCCGTTCGGGTGGATGCGCATCGCCTCGCTGCGCAATTCGAGACGCCCGGTTTCCTCGAAGGGATCGCGGTGCGCGATGACGTTGTCCTGCAGATCCACGACGCCGCCCTTGTCGCGCACCTCGCCGTGATCGGCATTGAGTGTCCAGGGTGGAGACGGACGCTCGTCGAACAGGGTGGTCTCCGGGGATTCGAGCCGGTAGCGCTCGGCCTCGTCCAGGTGAGTGACCGTGGGCGAGACGAGCCGGTAGGCCAGCTGGCCCTGGTCATCATACTGCCAACTGCGGGCGGCATCGATCCGCTGGGCGTAGCCATCCGTCGATTCGACGAACAGGGCGCGCTCGTCGGCGAGGTTGTGCCAGGCCAGCCAGGCAAGCATGGCCAGCCCGCCGAGCGCAAGGGCGATCCGGTAGATCCGGGTCGGCACGATCACGAATGCCTGGCCAGTATCTCGGCCCACTGTCCGCGGGCGTCGATGAGCGTGTCGATCAGGGCGCGGACGGCCCCGTGCCCGCCGGGCAGGGGACTGACCCAGTCGACCCGGGTGCGGATCACCGGCGGGGCATCGGCCACCGTCGCGGAAAGCCCGGCGCGGTTGAGCATGGGCAGGTCGAGCACGTCGTCTCCCATGGCCGCCACCTCCAGAAGGTCGAGGTCGAGCAGCTGGGCGAGTTCCTCGATCGCCTGGCCCTTGTCCGTGGCGCCCAGCACCACGTGCTGGATGCCGAGGTCCGCGGCGCGTCGAGAGACCGCCGGCGATGAGCGGCCGGTGATGATGGCCACGTCCACGCCGAGGGACTGGATCAGCTTGATGCCGTGACCGTCACGGCTGTGGAAGATCTTGTGCTCGTCGCCGTCCTCGGTGAAGTGGAGCCGGCCGTCGGTCATCACGCCGTCGACGTCCAGCACCAGCAACCGGATGCCTTGGGCGCGCTCGAGCCAGGTCAGGTCTTGACGCGCCATCATGCCACCCCGGCCCGCAGCAGGTCGTGCATGTTCAGTGCGCCGACGAGGCGCCCGTCGGCATCCACGACCAGCAGCCCGTTGATCTTGTCGCGCTCCATGATGGCCATGGCCTCGGCGGCCAGGACGTTCTCGCGGCAGGTGCGCGGGCCGGGGGTCATCACCCGTTCGATCGGGCAGTCGAGGTCGAAGTCGCTGCGGTCGAGCAGCCGGCGGAGATCCCCGTCGGTGAACAGCCCCAGGAGGCGCTCCTCCTCGTCGACGACCGCCGTCATGCCGAGCCCGCCGGAGGACATCACCAGCAGCGCCTGCTTGACGCTCTGCCGGGGACCGACCCTCGGCAACTGTTCGCCGGTGTGCATCACGTCGCGCACGTGCAGCAGCAGGCGTCGGCCGAGCGACCCGCCCGGGTGGGAGAGGGCGAAGTCCTCGGGCTGGAAGCCGCGCGCATCGAGCAGGGCCACCGCCAGGGCGTCGCCCATGACCAGCGTGGCGGTGGTGCTCGCCGTCGGGGCCAGGTTGAGCGGGCAGGCCTCGCGCTCGACGCCGACGTCCAGGTGCACGTCCGCGGAGCGGGCGAGGGTGGAGTCGGGGCGCCCGGTCATCGCGAGCAGCGGCACGCCCAGGCGCTTGATGACCGGGAGGATGGCGAGCATCTCGCCGGTCTCGCCGGAGTTCGACAGGGCGATGACCACGTCACGATCGGTGATCATCCCCAGGTCGCCGTGGCTGGCCTCGCCCGGGTGGACGAAGAACGAGGGCGTGCCGGTGCTGGCCAGCGTCGCGGCGATCTTGCCGCCGATGTGGCCGGACTTGCCCATGCCGGTCACGATGACGCGGGCCTCGCAGCCGAGGATGAGCTGGCAGGCCTTGACGAAGGATCGATCCAGGCGGTCGAGCAAGGCGGTCACCGCGCTCTGCTCGATCTCGACCACGCGCCTGGCCATGCTGAGAAGGTTGTCGGGGTGGATGGCTTGATGCTCCATGAAGGGTCCGGCTGACATGCTAGTATTTTCGGGTTTCGGATTATATCAGCCCGGGGGCGGCAGCGGCCCCGAAGGCATCCTGTCCCATTCGAAGTGAGCCAGCCGGAGGTGACCCTGATGCAGGCTGCAGCGACTGCAAGACAAGCGGAGGCGGCCGACCTGATCGTCGAGCGGCAGCGCGAGGCGGCGAGAGCCGCGGGTCTCGCGCCGTTCTTTAACGACCGACTGTCCGACGGGGAGCCCGCCCCGCAGCTCGCGGTGATCCCGCCGGGGGGGTGCTGGATGGGCGCCCGCGCCGACGAGCACGGCGCTCGCGACTGGGAGCAGCCTCGGCACGAGGCGCGCTTCGAACGGGCGTTCGCGATCACCCGCGGGGCGATCCGCCGGCGGGAGTACGACCGCTTTCTCGAGGCCACGAACCACCGCCGCCCGCGTCCCTACAGCTGGAACAACCCGGACTATCCGATGTTCAACGTCACGGCTCGGGACGCCGAGGCCTATGCCGAGTGGCTCGGCGAGCAGACCGGCCAGGTCTACCGGCTGCCGACGGAGGCCGAGTGGGAGTACGCGGCCCGGGCAGGCACGGACGGCATGTTCTGCTTCGGCGACAAGATCCGGCGCGAGCAGGTCAACTGCTCCGGGGGGCTACATTGCACCCGGGGGCTGTTCCTCTGCGGTCTGGGGCGCCCCGTCGAGGTGGGCAGCCTGCCACCGAACGCCTGGGGGCTTTACGAGGTGCACGGCAACGTGCAGGAATACACGCAGGATCACTGGCGCAATGCCTACGCCGGGTCGATACAGGCCGGTGATGATCCCTTCCGCAGCACCGACGAGCGCAACCGGCGCCTGCGGGTGGTGCGCGGAGGATCGTGGTTCGAACCCCCGGGGGCTTGTCGCAGTGCCTCGCGGGCCCCGCGTCACGAGAACGAATTCGACCTCAATCTCGGGTTCCGGCTCGTTCGGGAAATCCGCTAGGGAAGGCCTGCACGAATCCGATTCCGTTCTGCGCGCCTTGAGCTGGGCATCTGCTACGTTGCTATCCGAGGGTGCGGGAATCACCCTTCCGCGGTGGATGGTCGCCTTGCATCTGCCCGGCTCGAGGCGCGCTCCGGCCGCGCTTTGCTGGTGATCCCGGGCGGCAATCCCGGCGCGGGCTGTGTATCATTCTCCGCCGTCGGACACGGCTCTGCCATGAACGACGGCCGCGTTTTTGGATCCGCGGATCGATCCACCATCCGGACGGAGCAGCTTCGAAGAATGAAAGCCATTCACTTCGGCATTCGCAATCGCCAGTCGCCTGCACTGGTCTCGGCGTTTTTCGATCCGGACATGCCGGCGGAGTGGCGCGTGGGTTTCCTGCTCAACGAACACGACGCGCTCTGGGTCGGGCCACAAGCCGATGACGTCGAGACCGTGCTTGCCGAGTTGGCCGACGCTCCGGCCCCGGTGGTCGTGGTGGTGGACGACAGCCGGTGGTCCGGTGCCTGGGACGAACTCGCCGCTCGCGATTTCCACCTGGTCCTGCGCCGCAGCGAGAGCACGCCGATATGGCGGCCCGGCACCGGGGACGCCGGCAGGGCGGCGCGCGTGGGCTTGATCCCGGCCTCGGACGATCCCGCCCAGCTCCGGGAGTGGCTGGAAGCTTTCATGGGGCAGTGTCCGGGGCCGGGCGCGCTGTTCGTCGACGGGGAGCCGCCCTCGACCGCCACCGTCGACCGGTTGAAGACCATGGCGGAGCTGATGGGGCTGTGAATGCCGTCGACACAAGCCCGGTCGCCGAGCGCGACGCGATGATCCGCCTCGAGGGAGTGTCCTTCTCGCGCGGTGCGCAGCCGATCTTCTCGGAGGTCGATCTGGTCGTGCCGCGCGGGCAGGTGACCGTCGTGCTCGGGCCTTCCGGTACCGGGAAGACCACTCTCCTGCGCCTGATCGGGGGGCAGGTACGTGCTTCCCGGGGACGTGTCGAGGTCGATGGCGTGAACGTGGGCAGAGCGCGGAGGCGTGAGCTGTACGCCCTGCGACGCCGGATGGGCGTGCTGTTCCAGAACGGGGCGCTGTTCACCGACCTGACCGTCGGCGAAAACGTCGCCTTTCCCCTGCAAGCCCACTCGCGTCTCGACCCGGAGCTGATCGACCGGATCGTGCTGTTCAAGCTGGAGGCCGTGGGGCTGCGCGAGGCGCGCGACAAGTATCCTGCGGAACTGTCCGGCGGAATGGCCCGCCGTGCCGCGCTGGCCCGCGCCATGGCCCTAGACCCGGCGCTGATGCTCTACGATGAACCCTTTGCCGGCCAGGATCCCGTGAGCATGGGGGTGCTGTTGCGACTGATCCGGCACCTGAACGATGCCCTCGGGCTGACTAGCGTCGTGGTCACCCACGATGTCCAGGAAGCGATGAGCATTGCCGATCGCGTGGTGGTGCTGGCCGGAGGGCGATTCATCGGCTCCGGGACCCCGGAGGAGGTGCTGGCGCAACGGGATGACGAGCCGGCGCTGGCGCAGTTCCTCGACGGGGCGCCGGACGGCCCCCTGACGGCCGGTTCGGCCGCTAAGTCCATGGGCGAGGCACTCGGCCTGGAGGGACGCTCGTGAGTGCGTTGCTCGACCCGATGGCGAAACTGGGCCGGATGGCCATCGGCGGCGTCCGGCACGCCGGCTCGATGGGCCTGTTCGCCGGGCGTCTGGGCTGGGTGCTCTTTCCGAGCTGGACCCGGCCGCGCGACGTCGTCCAGCAGGTCTACGCGGCGGGCGTGCTGTCGCTGGTCATCATTCTCGTCGCCGGCGGGTTCGTCGGACTGGTGCTGGGACTGCAGGGTTACCACATCCTCGACAAGTTCAACGCGAGCGAGTCACTCGGGGTGATGGTGGCCCTGTCGCTGGTCCGCGAACTCGGGCCGGTGGTCGCCGCCCTGCTGTTCGCCGGGCGCGCCGGCTCGGCGATCACGGCCGAGATCGCGCTGATGAAGACCACCGAGCAGCTTGCCGCGCTGGAGATGATGGCCGTCGACCCGATGCGACGGGTGATCGGCCCCCGTTTCTGGGGGGCGCTGATCTCGGTGCCGCTGCTTGCCGCGCTGTTCTCGCTGGTGGGTATCATCGGTGGCTACCTGATCGGGGTGGTGGTGCTCGGCGTCGATCCGTCGTCCTACTGGGGGCAGATCGCCGAGCAGATGGCCGCCTGGGACGACGTGGGGCAGGGTGCCCTCAAGTCGTTCGCCTTCGGCGCGGTGATCGCCCTGATCGCCGCGTTCGAGGGCTACGAGGCCGAACCCACCGCGAGCGGCATGGCTCGGGCGACCACGCAGACCGTGGTCCTGAGCTCGCTGGCGGTGCTGGGGCTGGATTTTGTGATGACCGCTTTCATGTTTGGGGCCTGATACGTAATGAATGTGCAACGCGGAGTCGAGCTGGTGGTGGGGCTGTTCGTGCTCGCCGGGATCGCCGCCCTGCTGGTAATGGCCTTGCAGTGGAGCAATTTCGGCGCCAGCCGGGTGGCCGGCTACGAGGTGCTGGCGCGTTTCGACAACGTTGGCGGTCTAACCGAGAAGTCACCGGTCAAGCTGGCCGGCCTGACCATCGGGCGCGTCGATTCGATCGAACTGCATACCGAGACCTTCGAGGCCGAGGTCCGCATGGTCATCGACGATCGCTACGACAACCTGCCCACCGATTCCTTCGCGAACATCTACACGTCCGGGCTGCTCGGGGCGAAGTACGTCGAGATCTCCCCGGGCGGGGCGCTCGAGTCACTCGAGGATGGCGACCGTATTACCATGACCCAGTCCGCGATCATCCTCGAGAGCGTGGTCTCCCGGTTCCTGTTCGACAAGGCAAGTGAATGACAATGAAACACGTACTGCAGACATTCGGACGCGGGCTGGCCCTGGCCGTCGGCGTGGCGGGCGCGGCGCTGCCGTCGCTGTCCCAGGCCGTCGACAGGCCGATCACGCTGGAGGAGGCCACCGAGCTAGCGCTGTCCTCGGATCCGCGCATCGACGAGCAGAAGGCAAACGTCGCCCGCGCCCAGGCACTGATCGAGCGGGTGCTGGGCGAGGGCGGCCCGCGCGTGTCGGCCAACCTCTATGCCGGGCTGGCACCGAAGGCGTCGGACGGCATCTTCACGAACGGGACCAACACCTGTCCTCCGGAGGGCTGCACGCTACGCGACGACGGGCTGGATCTCGACGAGGGGGTCACGGTCACCACGGGGCTCACCGCGACGATCATCCAGCCGCTCTACAGCTTCGGCAAGTTCGAGAACTACAAGCGGGCGGCCGACTTGAACCGGGACGTGAGTGCCGCGGAGGTATCGATCGCGCGCGGCGAGACCTGGCTGACGGTGCGCCGGGCCTGGTGGGGCCTTTTGACCGCGCGTGACACGCGCCGGATGCTCGAGGGAGTCCGCCGGCAGGTGGTGAAGACGCGCGATCGGATGCAGGCGAAGGCCGAACGCGGCGATGCGCCGATGAGCGACCTCTACGCCCTCGAGACGGGACTGGGCAACCTCGACCGCTACATTGCCCAGGCCGGCAGTGTCGAGGCAGTCGCGCTCGACGGGTTGAAGACGATCATCGGCGTGCCCATCGACGAGGAACTGGAGGTCGCCGAACGCGGCATCGAGCCGATCGACGGGCCGTCGTCGTCGCTTCAGGATCTGGCCGAGCAGGCCCTGGCCCACCGCCCGGAGATGTTCATGGCCGAGACCGGGCAGGAGGCCGTGCGCAGCCTGATCGAGGCCCGCAAGCGCGACAAGTATCCGAATGTCTACGCGGGACTGGCGGCCGGCGGTGCCTACACCCCGGGGCGCGAGCGGCTGGACAATCCCTACATCCATCAGCCGCTCAACAACGCGTATGCCACCCCGGTCATCGGGGTGCAGTGGGAGTTCAATCCCGGCGTGCATCGTGCCCGAGTGAGCGAGGCCGAGGCGCAGATGCAGGAAGTGGTGGCCAAGTCCCAGCTCGCCCGCCAGGGCATCCCGTTCCAGGTGGCCGAGGCCTACCACGAGAGCGTGGGCTTGGACCAGCAGATCGAGGCGCTGGCCAGAACCCGCGACAACTCCCGGCGGTGGATGGTGTCCAGCTTCATGGACTTCCAGGCCGGCCTGATCGACGGCGGCAAGCTCGCGGATGCCGTGCGGGCCAATACCGAGGCCCAGGCGGAGTATTTCCGCGCGATCAACGATTTCAACATGAGCGTCGCCCAGCTGGCCGTGGCGACCGGTGACTATCCGCAAGAGTAAGTGATTCCCATGCAAGCAACGTCCCTTCGTGATGACAGACCGTTCATCGGGCGCGTCCTCGCGCTCCTCCTGGCGCTGCCGACCCTGCTGGTCGCCTCGCCCGCCGTCCACGCCGAGCCCACGGAGGAGGAGGCCCGCGTGCTGGTCGAGGAAACGGCCGAGCGGGTCATCGCCGAGATCGCCGAGAACCGGGCGGCCGTCGAGTCGGACCCGGACGAGCTGCTGGAGATCGTCGACCGGATCCTGCTCCCGCACGTGGATTCCGAGCGCATGACGCGCCTGGTGCTGGGACGCTACTACCGTCAGGCGAGCCCGGAACAGATCCGGGCATTCACTCGGGAATTCCAGCGCCTGCTCGTGCGGACCTACGCCGGTCCGCTCTCGGAACTCGGCGACCAGGAGATCGAGATCACCGGATCGCGCGCCGATGGCGAGAACGAGCTGCGGGTGGAGACCGAGGTGTCCGGTGGCGACCTGGGGACCGTACCGGTGGCCTATCGGCTCGTGGTGGTCGACGGCGAGTGGAAATCGTACGACGTGGTCGTCGACGGCATCAGCCTGGTGAACAACTACCGTGGCAGCTTCGCGCAGAAGGTCCAGCGCGACGGGCTCGACAGTCTGGTCCGCACGCTGCGCGAACAGAACGAGGAGTGAGCCGGGCATGAGCGAGACGGCCCCCGCCTGGTCCTGTCGCATCGAGGCCGGTCAGTTGCTGATCGCCGGCTCCCTGGTGCGCGCCGGCCTCGACCGGGTCGCGCCGGTGTTGCCCGAGGGGGTCGTCGGACCCGAGTTCGACGTGCACCTCGGCCGGGTCGAGCGGCTGGACACCGCCGGGCTGGCCTGGCTGACCGCGCTGCAGGCCCGGGCGGAGGCAAAAGGGGTCCGTCTGCGATACACTCACGCCCCCAGTTCCATGCGCCAGATGATCGGTGTCTACGGTCTCGCTGACCTGATGAACCTCCAATCCGGCCTGGACGATCTGCCCACCTCCGGCTGAGACCTGATCGCAACCCATGAACAAGCTCCTGATTCGCGGTGGCGTTCCCATCGACGGCGAGATTCGCATCTCCGGCGCCAAGAACGCCGTGCTGCCCATGATGGCCGCCTCCCTGCTGGCCGACTCGCCGGTCACCATCGAGAACGTCCCGCACCTGCAGGACGTCACCACCACCATGGAGCTGCTCGGCCGCATGGGGGCAACGCTCACGGTGGGCGACCAGATGAGCGTCGAGATCGACGCGACCACGGTCGACACCCTCGAGGCGCCCTACGATCTCGTCCGCACCATGCGTGCCTCCATCCTGGTGCTCGGCCCGATGCTCGCGCGCTTCGGCAAGGCGCGGGTCTCGCTGCCCGGCGGTTGCGCGATCGGCACCCGTCCTGTCGACATCCACCTGCGCGGACTGGAGGCGCTGGGTGCCGACGTTCGCGTCGAGGGCGGGTACATCGAGACGTCCGCCGAGCAGCTGGTCGGTGCACGCATCGTGCTTGACCAGGTGACGGTGACCGGCACCGAGAACCTCCTGATGGCGGCCGTCTTCGCCAGGGGCGAGACGGTGCTGGAGAACGCCGCGCGCGAACCTGAGGTGGTCGACCTGGCGCGTTTCCTCAACGCGATGGGGGCGGATATCCGCGGCGCCGGCAGCGACGTGATCCGCATCCACGGGGTCGAGCGCCTGCATGGCGTTCGCTACCGCGTGCTGCCCGACCGGATCGAGACCGGTACCTACCTGGTGGCCGCCGCCATGACCCGCGGGCGCATCCTGGCGCGGGACACGCGTCCCGACCTGCTCGACGCGGTGCTGGCCAAGCTCGAACAAGCCGGTGCGGACCTCGAGGTGGGCGAGGACTGGATCCGTCTCGACATGCACGGCAAGCGGCCGAAGGCTGTCGACATCCGCACCGCGCCGCATCCGGGGTTCCCCACCGACATGCAGGCCCAGTTCGTCGCCATGAATGCGGTCGCCGAGGGCACCTCCACGGTGGTCGAGACGATCTTCGAGAACCGCTTCATGCACGTCCAGGAGATCCAGCGGATGGGGGCCGACATCCACATCGAGGGCAACACGGCCGTGATCCGCGGGGTCGAGTCACTGTCCGGCGCCCCGATCATGGCCACCGACCTGCGCGCCTCGGCCAGCCTGGTCCTGGCCGGGCTGGTGGCCCGCGGGGAGACCGTCGTCAACCGCATCTACCACATTGACCGCGGCTACGAGTCGATCGAGGAAAAGCTTTCCCGGCTCGGGGCCAACATCCAACGGATCAACAACTGATCGCCATGTCCCAAACTGACCCGACCAACGAGATCGTCGTCGCCCTCTCCAAGGGGCGCATCTTCAAGGAGACCCTGCCGCTGCTCGCCTCGGTGGGCATCGAGCCGCTCGACGATCCGGACAAGAGCCGCAAGCTGATCCTGGAAACCAGCGACCCCAGCGTGCGCCTGCTGATCCTGCGTGCCTCCGACGTGCCCACCTACGTCCAGCACGGTGCCGCCGACATCGGCGTTGCCGGCAAGGACGTGCTGTTCGAGCACGGCGGTGACGGGCTGTTCGAGCCGGTCGATCTCGAGATTGCCCGCTGCAAGCTGATGGTCGCCGGCCGACCCGGTGCGCTCGACCGTCCGGGCCGCCTTCGCGTGGCGACCAAGTACACCCGGGCAGCGGAATCGCACTTCGCCGACAAGGGGCGCCAGATCGAGCTGATCAAGCTCTACGGCTCGATGGAACTGGCCCCGCTGGTGGACCTGGGCGACTGCATCGTCGACGTGGTCGACACCGGCAACACGCTGCGTGCCAACGGCCTCGAGCCGCTGGAGCACATCGCCGACATCTCGTCGCGCCTGATCGTCAACCGGGCCGCGCAGAAGCTCAAGCACGCCCGGATCTCCGACTTCGTCGAGCGGGTGGAAGCCTATCTCGAGGAGAAACGCTCATGATCCGTCGCATGAACGCCCGCGCCGCGGGATTCGACCGGCAACTGGACGAACTGCTCGACTGGTCCGGCATGGCCGACGCCCGGGTCGAGGGCATCGTTCGCGACATCCTTGCGGATGTCCGCAAGCACGGCGACGCCGCGGTGCTCGAGCACACCCGTCGCCTGGACCGACTGGAGGTGACCAGCGCCGGCGAACTGGAGTTCTCGATCGAACGCCTCGACCAGGCGCTGGACGCCATCCCGGCCGACGTCCGCGAGGCCCTCGAACTGGCGGCGAAACGCCTGCGCGCCTACGCCGAACGTCAGAAGGGGGAAAGCTGGTCCTACACCGAGGACAACGGCAATGTCCTCGGCCAGCAGGTGACCCCGCTCGACCGCGTCGGCCTGTACGTCCCGGGTGGCAAGGCGGCCTATCCCTCGTCCGTGCTGATGAACGCGATCCCGGCGAAGGTCGCCGGGGTCGGGCAGGTGGTCATGGTCGTGCCCACGCCCGACGGCGTGCTCAACGACACCGTGCTCGCCGCCGCGCGCATCGCCGGGGTGGACCGCGTGTTCACCGTCGGCGGCGCCCAGGCCGTCGGCGCGCTGGCCTTCGGCACCGAGACCATCCCGGCGGTGGACAAGATCGTCGGGCCGGGCAACATCTTCGTCGCCGCGGCCAAGCGCGAGGTCTTCGGCCGGGTGGGCATCGACATGATCGCCGGGCCTTCCGAGATCCTGATCGTCTGCGACGGCCATACCGATCCCGACTGGATCGCCATGGACCTGTTCTCGCAGGCCGAGCACGACGAGCAGGCCCAGTCGATCCTCGTCGCCCCGGACCCGGAATTCCTCGACGCGGTGACCGCGTCCATCGAGCGCCTGCTGCCCGACCAGCCGCGGGCGGCGATCATCGAAAAGGCGCTCGGCTCGCGCGGGGCGCTGATCGAGGTGGCCGACCTCGACCAGGCAATCGAACTGGTCAACCGCATCGCGCCCGAACACCTCGAGCTCTCCTTCGAGGGAGCCGAAGACCGGCTCGGCGAGATTCGTAACGCCGGGGCGATCTTCGTCGGGCGCTACACCGCCGAGGCGCTGGGCGACTACTGCGCCGGGCCGAACCACGTCCTGCCGACCTCCGGCACGGCGCGGTTCTCCTCGCCGCTGGGGGTCTACGACTTCCAGAAGCGCTCGAGCATCATCCACTGTTCGCCGGCCGGCGCGGCCGAGCTGGGCGTGACCGCCGACTGCCTGGCCCGCGCCGAGGGCCTGGATGCCCACGCGCAGTCCGCCCGCTACCGGATCGAATCCGGGGAATGAGCATGCGGTCGGACAGGCAGCGATTCTGGTCGGACGACCTGGTCGGGCTGACGCCCTACGTTCCGGGCGAGCAGCCCCGCATCGAGGGGTTGATCAAGCTCAACACCAACGAGAACCCGTTTCCGCCGTCGTCCCGGGTCACCGAGGCGATCCGGGCGGCGGCCGACGAGCGCCTGCGGCTCTACCCGGACCCGGCCAGCCAGGCCCTGCGGGAGTGCCTGGCCGGCTACCACGGCGTGGCCTTGGACGAGGTCTTCGTCGGCAACGGCTCGGACGAGGTGCTGGGGTTCTTGTTCCGCGCGCTGTTCCAGCGGGGACGGCCGATCGTCTTTCCCGACATCACCTACTCGTTCTACCCGGTCTACTGCCGGCTGTACGGCATCGAGTCGACGATCGTGCCGCTCGACGAGGCGCTGGCCGTGGACGTGGACGCCATGTGCCGCATCGACCCCTCCAGTGTCGGTGGCGTGATCCTGCCGAATCCCAATGCGCCGACCGGCCGGGCCCTGGGGCTGGAGCAGGTCGAGCGGCTCGCGGCGCATTTCGCCGACTGTGCGGTGGTCATCGACGAGGCCTATGTCGATTTCGGCGCGGAGTCGGCCGTCGCCCTGGTCGGGCGCTACCCGAACCTGCTGGTCACCCAGACACTCTCGAAGTCGCGCTCCCTCGCGGGCCTTCGGATCGGTTTCGCCGTTGGCCAGTCGGGACTGATCGAGGCGCTGACCCGGGTTAAGGACAGCTTCAACTCCTATCCGGTCGACCGACTCGCCGAGGCGGGAGCGATCGCCGCCTTCGAGGACCGGGCGCACTTCGAGCGGACCCGTGCCGCGATCATCCGCATGCGCGAGGAGCTCGCGGCGGGGCTGAATGCCCGGGGCTTCGAGGTGGTGCCGTCGGCCGCGAACTTCCTGCTCGCGCGCCACCCGGACCACGCCGGGGCCGATCTGGCGGCCGGCCTGCGCCGGCACAAGGTGATCGTGCGCCATTTCGACCGTCCCCGCATCGGCGACCACCTGCGCATCACGGTCGGTAGTGAACCGGAGAACGCGGCGCTACTGACCGCCCTCGATGCGATCCTCGGCGCGGAGTAGTCCCGGACCAGCCTGTTTTCCGGGCGTCCGGCATGTTATTCTTCGCCCGCGTTTCCGATCAGTGAACGCTGGTCCGAGACGCCACCCAATGGTGCCCTGTGTTCGTCCCTTCGCGACGGATCACCGTGAATTCCGCCAGGCCCGGAAGGGAGCAACGGTAGCGGTCGATTCGGGCGCCGGAGACCGGCGGATGCAGGGTGCCACCCAATTGGATTGCGATCTATGAGCTACCTGGTACTGGCACGCAAGTGGCGACCCAAGCGTTTCGACGAGATGGTCGGCCAGGGTCACGTGCTCCAGGCCCTCACCAACGCGCTGGATCGCGATCGCCTTCACCACGCCTACCTCTTCACGGGCACGCGCGGCGTCGGCAAGACCACGGTCGCGCGCATCTTCGCCAAGGCGCTCAACTGCGAGCGCGGCGTCTCCAGCCGCCCCTGCGGCGAGTGTGATGCCTGTCGCGAGATCGACTCGGGACGCTTCGTCGACCTGATCGAGGTCGACGCCGCCTCCCGCACCAAGGTCGACGATACCCGCGAGCTGCTGGACAACGTCGTCTACCTGCCGGTCAAGGGGCGCTTCAAGATCTACCTGATCGACGAAGTGCACATGTTCTCGGCGGCAAGCTTCAACGCGCTTCTCAAGACGCTCGAGGAGCCGCCGGAACACGTCAAGTTCCTGCTCGCGACCACCGATCCGCAGAAACTGCCGGTCACCGTGCTTTCACGCTGCCTGCAGTTCAACCTGCGTGCGCTGCCGCAGCAGCACATCCAGCGCTACCTTGGCGATATCCTCGAGAAGGAGGGCATCGAGAGCGATGCCGAATCGCTGCGGCTGGTCTCCGAGTCCGCCGGCGGGTCGATCCGCGATGCCCTGAGCCTGCTCGACCAGGCAATCGGCTACTGCGACGGGCGTCTCGACGCCGAGGCCGTGGCCGACATGCTCGGCGTGACCGACCGCCGCCTGCTCGAGTCGTTGCTGCACGCGCTGGCCGCCGGTGATGCCGACGCGCTGTTCGCGCTGGTCGACCAGGCCCTTGAGCGATCGGTCGACCCGGCGCGACTGCTGGCCGAACTGGCCGAGAGCGTCCACCGGGCCTCTCTGGCCCAGTGGCTGCCCCCGGGCGACTCGACCGAACCCGGCGCGAAGGCCCCCGACGTCGACCCGCAGACGTTGCAGCTCTGGTATCAGATTGCCCTCGGCGGACGGCGGGACATCGGCTGGGCGCCGTCGGCCCGTGTCGGGCTGGAGATGACCCTGCTGCGAATGCTGGCGTTCCAGCCGGTCGACCGGCCGGCATCGGCCCCGGCCCCGGTCGGCAACGTGGCCGATGCCGGCGCGGCACCCGCCTATCGCCTGGCCGAGCGGGCCCGGCCCGAACCCGGACCCGAAACGAGGCCCGAGGCCAGCCCGGCCGTTGACGTCGCGGCGAGGTGGTCGACGCCACCGGCGGAGCCGAACGTTCCCGACCGGACGGTGCCCGACGCCTCCCGATCGCCCGCCGGTTCCGATAATCCTGCGGGACCGTCGGCCGATCCCGGGGTAGCTTCCGCATCGGCCGGCGAGGTCGACAGCCCCCGGGCCTTCGACCCCGACAGGTGGCCGGAGCTCGTCTCGCGCCTGCCGATGCCGGCCCGCAGCCTGGCCGAACGCTGCCACGCCTCGCTGGACTCGGACACGGTGGTGCTGACCATCGACCCGGGATTCCGGTCGATGGCCTCGAAGAGCACGCAGGATCGCCTAGTGACGCAACTCAAGCGGCTGGGCGTGACCCAGCCGGTCCGCTTCGTGTTCGGTTCGCCCGTCGAGCGGCGGGCCGAGGCCGCTCCGGCCCCGAGGGCGCCCGCCGTCGACGGCCCCACGCCGGCCGAGATCCGCGAGCAGAACGAGCGGGCCGCGCGGGACGCGCGCGAACAGTCCGTCCGCTCGCATCCGTCCGCTCGCGTGCTGACCGAGCGTGCCGGCGCCGAGCTGCTTCCCGATTCCGTTCGCCCGGTCGAGCAGGGCGAGCATGCCAACGAACAACAGCCAGCAGGAGACCGCAGATGAAAGGTGGTATGGGTAATCTGATGAAACAGGCGCAGGCGATGCAGGAAAACATGCAGCGCATGCAGGAAGAAGTCGCCAATATGGAGGTCGAGGGGCAGTCCGGTGGCGGCCTGGTCAAGGTCACCATGACCGGCAAGCACGAGGCCCGCCGGGTGGAGATCGACCCCAGCCTGCTCGAGGACGACAAGGAGATGCTCGAGGACCTGATCGCCGCGGCGATCAACGACGCCTCCCGTCGCATCGAGCAGGAGCAGCAGGAAAAGATGTCGGGCATGACGGCCGGCATGAACCTGCCGCCGGGCTTCAAGATGCCGTTTTGATCACGGACTCGTCCGTCCCGTCGCCCGATCCACCACGGTTCGGGCGTTTCTCGTTCCGGAGACCCGCCCGTGCAATTCTCGCCCGGATTCCAGCAACTCATCGACGCGCTGCGCTGCCTGCCCACCGTGGGCCAGAAGACCGCGCAACGCATGGCCCTCCACCTGCTCGAGCGCGATCGAGCCGGGGCGGCCAACCTCGCGCGGGCGATCGAGCAGGCGCTCGAGACGCTCGGCCACTGTCGTTCCTGCCGGGTATTCACCGAGGGTGACCTCTGCCCGATCTGTGCCGACGAGCGACGCGACGATGCGCTGCTGTGCGTGGTCGAGTCGCCGGCCGACTGGATCGCGATCGAGCAGTCCGGCGCCTTTCAGGGGCGCTACTTTCTCCTGCTCGGTCGGCTCTCGCCACTCGACGGCATCGGCCCGGAGGAGCTGCAGCTCGACCAGCTCGAGACGCGGCTGGCCGACCCGGCCCTGGAGGAGGTGATACTGGCCACCAGCGCCACCATCGAGGGCGAGGCGACCGCCGGCTACGTGACGGAACTCGCGCAGGCCCGCGGCCTGAAGGTGACGCGGCTCGCCCAGGGCGTACCCATGGGCGGCGAGCTCGAGTACATCGACCCGAGTACGCTGAGTCTTGCCCTGCGGGGGCGGCGCGAGCAGCGGGACGACTGACCCCGGGAACTTATGGGGTATCATCCGGACTGATAGGATTGCTGCCCCCCATACCGTTGAAAGAGGTCGCCATGCTGCGTCGTTCCGCCTCCCACCGTTTCCTCCAGCCGGCCCTGGCCATGGCGCTGGCCCTGATGGCTGCCAGTCCATTCGCGAATGCCGAGGAGGGCCAGCCGGTGCTCGTCCCGGGCGAGCGTTTTCCCATGCTTGATCTCGAGGACCAGTTCGGCGACGAGCACGCCGTACCGGGCGAGGCCACGCTGATCATCTTCTCCGGCTCCAAGCAGGCCGACGATGACCTTTCGGGCACGCTGGGCGAGATCGCCGGCGATGCCCTGCGCGCGGGGGAGATCATCTACCTTTCCGATATCAGCCGCATGCCGGGGCTGATCACGAAGCTCATCGCCATGCCGGCCCTCAAGGATCGCGATTACCCGGTGACGCTCATCCGCGAAGAGGGTGTGGCCGACACGCTGCCTGCCACCGATGGTTGCGTCACCCTGTTCCAGCTGTCCGGGGAAGGGGAAGTGCATCGCATCGACGAGGCCTGTGAGCCCGACGAGCTGCGCGACGCGCTGACGGCCGACGGGTCGGCACCGGGGGAACAACCCTGATCCCCGCCAGAGTCGCCTGACCGCTGGTAGAATGCCTTCATGCCAAGGATCATCGAACTCAGTACACCCGGACGCGGGTTCACCAACATCACGCGGGAGGTGGACCGCGAGTTGTCCGGCTCGGGTCTCTGTCACCTGTTCCTGCAGCACACCAGTGCCTCGCTGATTCTCTGCGAGAACGCCTCGCCCGACGTGCGGATCGATCTCGAGACCCTGATCCAGCGCATTGCGCCGGATGGCGACCCCGCCTATCGCCACGACGACGAGGGGCCGGACGACATGGCGGCGCATTTCCGCACGCTGGTCGCCGGACACGAGCTGACCATCCCGGTGCAGAACGGTCGCCTGCTGCTGGGCACCTGGCAGGGCATCTTCCTCTGGGAGCATCGGGCGCAGCCGCATCGGCGGCGCGTGGTGATCACGCAGGTCCCCGAGTCCGCCTGAGGTGGACCAGTCCACGGTCGCACCGGGCTGGCCGCTGTCGTCGGCGCGGCTGGAGTGGGGGGACGATGCCACCACCCCGACCAGTTCCTTGTATTCCGACGTCTACTTCTCCCGCGAGGGCGGTTTCGGCGAGAGCGAACACGTGTTCATCCACGGGAACGACCTTCCCGAGCGCTTCGCCGACGGCCGGGCCAGCCGGATACTGGAAACGGGTTTCGGCACCGGCCGCAACTTCCTTGCCACGGCGCTCGTCTTCCTCGCGACCGCGCCGGCCGACGCGCAACTGGATTTCGTCAGCCTCGAGAAGCATCCCATCGCCCGGCAGGACCTGCCCCGACTGGGGCGGGCTCAGTGCGAGTTGGCCGCCCGCTGGCTCGACGAGCATCCCGCCCTGGACGAGGGCGGTCCGGCGCGACTGGCACGGCTGCAGGAACAGCTGCACGGGCAATGGCCGGACGCGATTCCCGGCTTCCATCGCCGGTTGCTCGCCGGTGGTCGCATTCGCCTGACCCTGGTCTGGGGCGACGCCCGCGACCAGCTTCCCCAGATCGACGGGGCGTTCGACGCCTTCTTCCTCGACGGCTTCGCGCCGGCGCGCAACCCCGAACTCTGGGACGAGGCGCTTTTGGTCGAGCTGGGGCGCCGCGCCGCGCCGGGCGCGACGGCGGCGACCTACTCGGCTGCCCGGCGGGTGGTCGATGCCCTCGGTGCCGCGGGATTCGACACCGAGAAGCGGCCGGGTTTCGGACGCAAGCGCGACATGCTGGTCGGCCGGCACGCGGCCGGCGGAACGTCGGCGTCATCGACAGGGCACGCGGACGGTCGGCGCATCGCGGTGGTCGGTGCAGGGATGGCCGGCGCTTCACTGGCCCACTTGGCCGCGGGCCGCGGGCTTCCCGTGGAGGTGTTCGAATCCGGGTCCGCCCCCGCCGGCGGGGGGTCGGGCAATCCCGCCGGCCTGGTCGCGCCGGTGATGAGCCGAGACTGGAACCGCTTGTCCCAGCTGACCGCCACCGGCATGGGATTCATGCGTGAACTGGTCCGCGAGACCCTTGGCCCCGCCGATCGGAACGATCCGGCCTACGGCTTTACCGGGGTGATCAAGCTCGCCCGGCAGTCGCGCCACGCCGAGCGCCAGGGCCGCATCGCCG
>NZ_JBKGYT010000004.1:0-47165 GCF_046545975.1 Guyparkeria sp.
GATCAGGTGCTGGGTGTGATCGAATTCAGTATCTCGTTTGCCGCCATTCGTCGCGAAATGGAGCGCGTGGCCGCGGTCGAGGGTACGCACTACCAGTTCATCGTCCGGCGCGAGCTGGTGGAGACCCGACTGTTTGAGGACTTCGAGACGCTGTTCATGCCGGCCGGACTCGACCTGGACTACCTGATCGAGGATCCGCGCTCCTCCCTGGTCGGCCAACCCGATGCGCCGTCGGATCCCGATCTTGTCGAGCGGCTGAATCGTGAGCTTGCCGGCGATGGCCGTGTGGAACGGGGCATGGCGGAGCAGACGGCCTTCGGGGTTTTCGCCCGGGGGGCGGGTGCCACCTGGGCGGTCAATTTCGTGCCGGTCGACAACGCCGAGGGGCGTCACGCCGGCTACGTGGTGGCCTATACGCCGGATTCCAGCCATGACGAGGTGGTGGCCCTTTCGGCGATCTTCTGGACGGTAGGCACCCTGGCGATACTGGGCATCCTGCTCATCCATGACCGCTGGCGTCGCTCGCGCGAAGCGATGCGCTCGGTCACCGAGCACCTGGGGGCGGGGTTGTACCTGCTCGATCGCGCCGGGCGGGTGGAGTATGCCAACCGTGCCGCGGGGCGGATCCTCGGCTATGACCGTGGAGAACTGGTGGGGCGTGACGCCCACGAGATGTTCCATGCCGACGAAGGACTGGAGGGCGGGGGCACCGGCTGTGCGCTCCACGAGATTCCCCTGCGCGGCAAGGTCTATTCGACCGATCGGGCGCATTTTCGTCACCGGCGGGGGCATCTCGTCCCGGTAGACGTGATCAGCAGTCCCCTGGAACTCGACGGCCGGATCACCGCCACGGTGACCATCTTTCGCGACATCACCCGCGCCCGCGAGGTCGAGCAGCGCCTGACACAGGTCTCGGCGGCCATGGGCAGCTCCGACGAGGGCATGCTGGTGACCGATTCGGACGCGCGCATCCTCGATGTCAATCGCGCCTTCACCCGCCTGACCGGCTATTCGCGCGAGGAGGTACTGGGGTGCAATCCGCGCCTGCTCCAGTCGGGGCGACAGGACGCCGCCTTCTATCGGTCCATGTGGGATGCCATCGAGCGGACCGGCCAGTGGCAGGGCGAGATCTGGAACCGGCGCAAGAACGGTGAGATCTACCCCGAGTGGCTGACCATCAGCAGCATCCGTGACGATGCCGGGCGACTGACGAACTACGTGGGCGTGTTCTCGGACATGAGCGAGATACACGCGACGCGCGATGAACTCGAACGGCTCGCCCGGCAGGACCCGCTCACCGGGCTGGCGAATCGTTCGGTCTTCCAGGACCGCCTCGAGCACGCCGTGGAACATGCTCGCCGTGTCGGAACGGGCGTGGCGGTGCTGTTCGTCGGGCTCGATCGCTTCAAGACCATCAACGAGTCCATGGGACACCCGGTCGGGGATCGTCTGCTGATGCAGGTGGCCGGGCGAATCGAGCAGGGCGTGGAGACGGATGCCACCGTCGCGCGCATCGGCGGTGATACCTTCGGCGTGATCATCGAGGACGAGCGGGATATCGAGGCCGTCGAAGCGCTGGCCGATCGCCTGCTTGAGGCGATACTCGAGCCGATACACGTGGGTGGCCGGGAAGTGATCGTCAGTGCCAGCATCGGGCTGGCCATGCGCCCGCAGCACGGCGACGACGGACTGACCCTGATGCGCAACGCCGAGACGGCCATGTACCGGGCCAAGGAGCAGGGCGGCGAGACCCGCGCGGTGTACTCGGCCGACCTGACCAGCCGGGCCTACGACCGGCTCGAGCTGGAAACCCGCATGCGTCGCGGGCTCGAGCGCGACGAATTCAGCGTCCACTATCAGCCCCAGGTGTGCCGGAAAACCGGCCGCGTCTGTGGTGCCGAGGCCCTGATACGCTGGGACAATCCGGATCTCGGTCGCGTCTCCCCGGGCGTGTTCATCCCTCTGGCCGAGGAAACCGGGCAGGTTGCCTCGCTGGGGCGCTGGGTGCTCGAGACCGCCTGCCGGCAGGCCCGGGTCTGGCAGGAGGAGGGGCTGCCGACGATCACCGTATCGGTGAATCTTTCGGCCAACCAGTTGCACGATTCCGCGCTTCCCGCCGAGGTGGATGCCATTCTTTCCCGGACCGGACTGGCGCCGAATTGCCTGGAGCTGGAAGTGACCGAGACGGCGCTCATGCGCCACCCGCGCGAGGCAATCGAGACCCTCAATGCCCTCAAGTCCCAGGGCATCGGCCTGGCCATCGATGACTTCGGCACCGGCTATTCCTCCCTGAGCTACCTCAAGAACCTGCCCATCGATCGGCTCAAGATCGACAAGTCCTTCATCGACGGCCTGCCGGAGGGCGAGGATGACCGGGCGATCGTCGAGGCGGTCGTCGCCATGGCGGATCGGCTGGGGTTGGCCATTATCGCCGAAGGAGTGGAGACCGAGGCGCAGCAGGCCTTCCTGGATTCGATCGGCGTCGATATCCACCAGGGCCATTTCTTTGCGCCCGCCCTGTCGAGCGAGCGATTGCGGGCCACCTTGCTCGGATAGGATGAAGCCCGCCGGGATGGGAAGCGGGCCGCCCGTCGGCCGGGAGATCAGGGCAGGGCGACGGACAGGATGAACAGTCCCTGCACGATCAGGGCGAAAAGCGAGAGCGCGAGTCCCAGCCGGGGTATCCATCGCGGCACGTCCGGCACGTCCTCGGGCTGGCCGCGGCGCTTGAGCACGATCAGCGAGGCGTTCACCACGACGAAGATCGCCAGCATGATCGCGCTGGTGATGTTGGCCAGTGTCTTGAGCGGCAGGAACAGGGTGAGCAGCAGCACCACCGTCGTCACGGCCACGGTGGCGATCAGTGGCGTGTGCGTGACCGGGTTGACGCGCCCGAGGATGGCCGGTGCACCGGCACGATCGCGGCCCATGTCCATGATCAGTCGCGTGGCCATGATGATCTGCCCGAGCGCCCCGTTGACGATGATGAACAGGCTGATCAGGCCCAGTGGCACCCCGGGGTGCCCCTTGGCCTCCGCCACGGCCACCAGCGGGGCATGGGCGAGTGCCAGGTCGTCCGGGGAGAGCACGCTGGTGGCGGCTACCGCCACCAGGGCGTAGATCACCAGCGAGATCACCACCGCGGCGATGATCGCCCGCGGCAGGTTGCGTTTCACGTCGTGCACCTCCTCGGCGAGGTTCGCCATGTCCTCGAAGCCGATGAAGGAATAGAAGGCGAGGAACGCGCCGAGGAACAGGCCGGCGAGCATCCCGGTCTCCAGGCCGCCGAGCGTGCCGGCGAGCGCGACCGGGGCGTCGGCCATGTCGGGGGCGGCGAGCCAGACCACGTAGCCGAGTCCGCCGATTCCCAGCAGTGTGGTGATCGCCATGAACCACGCGCTCTCGCGCATGCCCGCCACCGCGACCGCCCCCAGCACCAGGGTGACGGTGACGATGGTCACCCCGGCGGGGATGTCGAGGAACAGCGAGGCATAGCGCTCGAAGCCGGTGAGGATCGTCGCCCCCGAGACCATGCCGGTGATCGCCAGCCCCCAGCCGACGGTGGACGACAGCCAGGGGCGCCCGAACGCCTGCCGGGAGTAGTCGATCGGCCCGCCGGCCTCCGGGATGCGGGCGGTCAGCTCGCTGAAGGATAGGGCCGTGATCGAGGCGACCACCGCGGCGAGGACGAAGGCGAACGGGGTGAGCAGGCCGGCCGCACCGGCCACTTCGCCGATGACCACGTAGATGCCCGCCCCGAGGATGGTGCCGAGCCCGTAGAGCGTCAGCAGGACCGGCCCCACCTCGCGGCGGAGCACCGGCGCGCGGGGGGCGGGCAGGCCCGTTGGCGTGGGTTCCCGGTCTGGCATGTTCGAATGCTCCGTCCTGTACCGGTGGTCGCTGCGGTCGGGGCGACCAGGATCCGCCCACCCCTCCCCGGAGGGTAACCGGTTGCCCGGGATGCGTCGAACCCGGCCGGCCAGGGGTCAGTCGTGCCCGCTCCCTTCCCGGGGTAAGCTGTCCGTGACATTCCGAACCGACGATTCCATGCGCCGAATTCTCCTTCCTCTGCTGATCTTCTCGTTGGCCCTCGTCTCCACCGGCTGTGAGCGTGACCCGGGCCCCGGCGTCGAGTCCCCCGACGAGACCGGGGTGCTGGTCGTGGCCACCCGCAACGCCGGGACCGTGTGGTACCTCGATGCGGAAGGCCAGCCGAGCGGGCCCGAGCACGACCTGGTTACGGCATTCGCCGAAGAGCAGGGCTGGACGGTTCACTGGCGCGTGCTCGAATCGACCGCCGAGGTGATCCGGGCGCTGGAAGACGGTCAGGCCCACCTCGCCGCGGCCGGGCTGACCCACCTGCCGGAGCGTGACGCGCGTCTCGAGCCGGGGCTGGTCCACACCCGGGTCGTGCCGCAGGTGGTCTGCCATCGCGAGGACCGCCCCCTGCCACGTTCACCGACGGAACTGGCGGACGTCGATCTGCGGGTCACGGCCGACTCGAGCTACGTGAGCCTGCTGTGGGAGCTGGCTGCCTCGGACCCGGGGCTGCGTTTCCGCGAGGAACCGGTGCAGAGCACCGAGGTCCTGCTCACCCGGGTGGCGCAGCGCGAGCTCGGCTGCACCGTGGCGGACTCGAACATCGTGCGGGTCCTGCGCCGGCACTGGCCGCACCTGGACATTGCCATGGACCTGGGGCCGGAGCAGCAGACCGGCTGGTACGTGGCGCCGGGCCACGGGGATCTGGCCGAGACCATGCGAACCTGGCGCCATGGCGGGAAAGGCGAGGCGGCCGTGTCGCGCATGCAGGATCGCTACTACGGTCACATCGGGGAGTTCGATTTCGTCGACTGGCGGGCGCTCAACCGCCGGCTGGACGAGCGTCTGCCACAGTACCGGGGGGCCTTCGAGGACGCGGCCCGGCTGACGGGCATGCCCGCCGACCTGCTGGCGGCGATGGCCTACCAGGAGTCGCACTGGGACCCCGAGGCGACGTCGCCCACCGGCGTGCGCGGGATGATGATGCTCACGCAGTCGACCGCCCGGTCGCTGGGCGTGGAGAACCGGCTGGACCCGGCCGAGTCCATCGAGGCCGGGGCCCGCTACCTGGCCGATCGCCACGAGCGGCTCCCGGAGGACATCCCCGAACCGGACCGGACCTACCTGGCCCTGGCAAGCTACAACATCGGCCGCGCCCACGTGCTCGATGCCCGGCAGATCGCCCGGGGACTCGGCAAGAACCCGGACGACTGGGCGGACATGCGCGAGGTGCTCCCGCTCAAGGCCGACGAGCGCTACTACCCGCAGACCAAGCACGGGTACGCGCGCGGCTACGAGCCGGTCCAGTACGTCCAGCGCATCCGGAACTACCGCGACGTGATTGCCGGGGAGTTCGAGTCGGGGTCGGGGCCGGGCGGCAAGTTGCTGCGGGCGCTGCCATGAAAACAGCCCCGGGGACGCGGGTCCCGCGGGGCTGTCGGATTCGGATCGGCAGGCGATCAGTTGTCGGTTTCTTCCTCGACTTCGTCACCGCCCTCTTCGACCTCGCCGCCGATCTCGTCGGTCGTTTCCTCGGCGGCGTCACCAGATTCTTCCATGGTCTCGTCGATCTGCTCGCCGGCTTCCTCGGCCGGACCCTCTTCCTCGCCGCAGCCGGCGATCGTGAGGCCCGTGGCCATCATCAGTGCGATCAGTGCATTGCGTGCTTTCATCGTCTGTCCTCCTGGGTCGTGCCGGAAACTACCGGCCAATGAGTGTCGGAGTCGAAAATTGAACGGCAGCATCGATACTGCCGGCCCTTGGAGGCACCCGGCGTCGACAAGTTCAGAATCCGTCGACCCGCATGACCTCGTCGCGCTCGAGTTGCCCGGGGCGCGACCAGACGTCCTTGGCCTTCCTGCCGATCGCCACCATAAAGCTGATCAGGTGGTCCTCGGGGAGATTGATCAGTCGACCGACGGCCTCGAAATCGAAGCCGTCCATGGGGCAGGAATCCAATCCCATTTCGCGGGCGGCGAGCATCAGGGTCTGCCCGGCGATGCCGCAACTGCGCATGACCTCGTCGCGTTCGACCTCGGGGCGGTCCCGGTAGTAGGCGTCGATCGCGCCGGCCATCATCTCGCGGACATCCGGCGGGGCGTCCCGCCAGACGCGTTCGGCATCGTGTCTCCAGACATCGCGGCGTCCGCAGAGGATCACCAGCATCGAGGCATCGGTCACCTGGGCCTGGTCCCAGGCCAGCTCGCGGATCTGCTGCCGCCGCTCGGGATCCCGGACCACGACGAAGCGCCAGTGCTGCAGGTTGAAGGCCGTGGGCGACTTCATGGCCAGTTCGATCAGCCGGTTCTGCTCCGCTTCGCTCAGGCGGTGATCGGGATCGAATGCCTTGACGGAACGCCGGCTCTCGATGGCCTCGGAGACTTGCATGCGACTACCTCCCGGTTGAAGTGCATCGAGACCGGGAGTTTAGGCGGTCATCGCCCGTGGCGCAGGGGAGAAGGTCAGAAGGACTTGCCGCGCAGGGCGCGGAGTAGGGCGCGTGCCTGCTTGGCGGGCTTGTGGTGGGGGTTGAGCTCGCGCTCGGCGCGGCGCTGCTCGGACACCAGCCGACGCTTCTCGATGCTCTCGGGGGTTTCCCGGTACATGCGTTCGGCCTCGCTGGCCGGTCCGCGCCTGGGGTTGAGTGCCTCGACATCGACGACGAAGCGCACGCCGGCCTTGCCGATGACCAGGCGGTCACCGACCCGGACGGCCTTGCCCCGCTTGGTCACCGTCTGGCCGTCGAGTTCGATCTTGCCGCCGTCGATGGCGGCGGCGGCCAGTTGCCGGGTCTTGAAGAAGCGTGCGGCCCAGAGCCAGGTGTCGAGCCGCTGGCTGTCGCCCGCGGTGTCGGTCCGACGGTTGTCCGGGGATTTGGAAGCGCGTTTTTTCACGGGGTCGGGGCTGAGGTTCCGGTCGAGGTGCGTTAAGCTTTCGGGCACGCGTGGCGGCCCCGCATGGGGCGACACACGTGACCCATTTCATCTGGAGGCATCATGCAACTCGAACTGATCAGCTTCAAGCTCTGTCCCTTCGTACAGCGCTCCGTGATCACCCTGCTGCACAAGGAGGTCCCGTTCGACACGACCTTCATCCAGCTCGACGACCCCCCGGAGTGGTTCCGCGACATCTCGCCGCTGGGCAAGGTGCCGGTGCTGAAGGTCGACGACACGGTGCTGTTCGAGTCGGCGGTGATCAACGAATTCCTGGACGAGTCCTTCGGCGAGCGGATGCTGTCGGCCAACGCCCTCGAGCGGGCCCAGCAGCGTGCCTGGATCGAGATGGGTTCGGCGGCCATCTTCGCCATGTACGGCGCCATCACCGCCCCGACGCAGGAAGCCAGCGAATCCAAGCGCAACGAGCTCGAGCGACTGTTCCGCCACATCGAACGCCACCTTGGCAACTACCCGCCGCTGCCGTTCTTCTCCGGCAGCAGCCTGTCGCTGGTCGACACCTCGTTCGCGCCGCTGTTCCAGCGCCTGTTCCAGTTGCCGCAGGCGCTGCTCGACTGGAGCGACTACCCGGCGACAACCCGCTGGGGTGAGCGCCTGACCTCCGAGCCGGTGGTCCAGCGTTCCCTGCCCGAGGGTTTCGAGACGCTGTTCCCGGAAGCCCTGCGCAAGCAGAACGGCTGGTACGCACAGCAATACCTCACCGGAGAATCCGGCGAGCCGGGCTAAAAGCCCGGAAACGGCCGTCCGACGGGCTTCAGCTACCGTCGGCCGACCCCGTCAGGCGGCGGTTGATGGCCGAGCCCAGCCCGGCGCCGAGCACGATCCCGGCGCCCACCCAGGCGGCAAACCACTTGCCTTCGCCGAGCATGGCCAGCGCCGTGCCCGGGCAGACACCGGTGACCGCCCAGCCGATGCCGAACAGCACCGCGCCGACCACCAGTCCGCGCTTGAAGGGCTTGTGCCGGATGGAGATGGGCTGGCGGGTGTTCCGCGCGCACCACTTCAGGCGCCAGGCCAGCCAGCTCAGCAGGGCGCCCACGGCGACCGCCGAGGTGATCACCCACAGCAGGTGCAGGTCGTCGAACAGCAGCAGGTCGCTGATCAGGGCGGGGCTGGTGGCACCCGCGCGGCTGAGCAGAAAGCCGAAGCCGATGCCGAAGAGCAGGAACGTGAGATTGTTTCTGGTTCCGGTCATGACCTCAGACCCCCAAAAGCCAGGCGGCCAGTTGGGCGGCGATCACCGCGACGGCGAAGAAGATGGCCGAGGCAGTCAGGCTGGCCGGTGCTCCCATGGCCACGCCGGCGATGGTGTGGCCGGAGGTGCAGCCACCGGCCAGGCGCGCGCCCAGGCCGATGAGCAGGCCGCCGGCCAGCCACCAGGCGGTGGAACCCAGGGTCGACTCGGGCACCAGGGCGGTGTAGAACGCGCCGAACTCGGCCGGCGTGCCCTGCCAGGCCGGCTCGCCGTCGGTCAGGCCGGCCAGCAGTCCGCCGAGCACGATGCCGATCAGGAAGACCAGTCGCCAGTCGGCCTGACACCCACCCGGGGTGAGCAGGCCGGCGATCTGGGCGAAGCCGGTCGAGCAGGAAAGGGGCTGGTCCGTGGTCCAGCGCTGGGCAAAGGCCAAGAGGCCGATCAGGATGCCGACCAGCACCGCCGGCCACAGCGGGGACTGAAGGGGGGAGAGCAGGCTGGTCAGTGCGTCGAGCATCGCGGTGGTGTCACCATTCGTCCAATCGGGAACGGCAACCATAGCGAGGATGACCTGTCCGCGCTAACACATGTTTTTCTATGCCCATTACCTCGCCTCGATACCCTGGAGGGAGGGGGCGGGGGCTCAGTCGCCCGAGCGCGCCTCGTGCTCGCCCTTTTCGGGGAGGGTGATGTTGAGCTCGAATAGTTCGAACTGCTCGTTGTGCTCCACCTCGAACTTTACCGCGTCGTCCGCCACGTCGACGTACTTGCGGATCACCTCGAGGATCTCCTTCTGCATTTCCGGCAAATAGTGCGGAGCGGCGTGCTGTCCCTGGGCGCGTTCGTGCGCGATCAGGATCTGCAGGCGCTCCTTGGCCACCTTGGCCGAGGGTTCCTGCGAACGTGAACGAAAGATATCCAGCAGTCCCATTGGCTTAGCTCCGGCTGAACAGGCGACCCAGGAAGGATTTCTTCTCGGTCTCGATGAATCGCATCGGGCGCTCCTCGCCCAGAAGGCGGGCGACGGCGTCCTGGTAGGCCTGCCCGGCGTCGGTGTTCTCGTCGAGAATCACCGGCCGGCCGGCATTGGAGGCCTGCAGCACGGCGTTGGACTCCGGGATCACGCCCAGCAGCGGCACGGCCAGGATCTCCAGCATATCCTCGACCGAGAGCATCTCGCCGGTGCCGACGCGGTCGGGCGCGTAGCGGGTGATCAGCAGGTGCTCCTTGATCGCGGTCTCGCCTTCCTTCGCACGGCGGGACTTGCTCGCCAGGATGCCGAGCATGCGGTCGGAATCCCGGACCGAGGAGATCTCGGGGTTCGAGACCACGATCGCCTCGTCGGCGTAGTACATCGCCAGCTGCGCGCCGCGCTCGATACCCGCGGGCGAGTCGCAGACGATGTACTCGAAGCCTTCCTCGCGCAGCTCGTCGAGCACCTTGCCGACGCCTTCCTCGGTCAGGGCGTCCTTGTCCTTGGTCTGGGAGGCGGGTAGGACGTAGAGGTTGTCCACCTCCTTGTGGCGGATCAGCCCCTGGTTGAGTGCGGCGTCGCCCTGGATCACGTTGACCAGGTCGTAGACGACGCGTCGCTCGACCCCCATGATCAGGTCGAGGTTGCGCAGGCCGACGTCGAAATCGATGACGACGGTCTTCTTGCCGGCCATGGCCAGACCGCTCGAAATGGCGGCGCTGGTCGTCGTCTTGCCAACGCCGCCCTTGCCGGAAGTTACCACCAGGATCTTGGACACGAATTCCACTCCCTAATCGCGATGAAGATTGACGGTCGTTCGGGTGCGCCGAACGTCGCCGTGACGGGTGTCGACTGCGTTCTCGACCTCCCCGAACTTTGCCACAAGGCGCCCGGTTATCCTACCGGCGCGCTGCGTGATCAGTCGAACGCGTGGACGACCAGCTGGCCGTTTTCCAGTTCGACCACCACACGCTTGCCCCAGGCGGGATGACGGGCGAGCTGCTCGCCGTCGAGAAACGTCCCGCAGATGGCGATGATCTCCGGCTCGAACTGTTCGCAGAAGATGCGCGCCGAGGCCAGGCCCCCGGCCCCGGCTGCCGCCGTGCCCTTGAGCGTGCCGTGGATGTAGATCGAGCCGTCGGCCACCACGCGGGCGCCGGCACCGACGGTGTTCATCACCACCATGTCCTGCCCGTGGGCGTAGAGCTCGGTGCCCGAGCGCACCGGGTGGCGCAGCACCATCGGGCCCACCGCGCCGCCGGGGGTGGCGTTCGCCACCGGCGGCGCGGTTTCCTCGGGCTCGGCGGGGGCGGCGGGGGGCGCTTCCACCGGCTCCGGCGCCTCGGCACGCGCGGGACGGTCCGGGTGCTCCGCCGGCGCATCGAAGACCGGCAGCTCGGCGCCGCGGGCCTGTGCCTGCTGCTGCTCGTTGCCGTGGACGACGCCGACCGGCTCCAGGCGGTAGTTGCGCAGCAGGCTGACCAGGGCCGGGAAGTCGATCCACTTGCCGCTCTCCTGGATCGCGGCGAGGTCGATCACGCAGGGGGACCGTTCGTCGTTGACCCCGGGGTTGCCGAAGCGCTCGCTGAGGCTGCGGGTCAGCTTCAGCAAGTGGGTCTCGAACAGGCGGACGTGGATCACGTCCAGCGGGTTCCGGTCGATCTCGAGGGCCGGGGCTGGCCCCTTGCCTGCTTTCCTGGGGGAGAACGTCATGTCGTGGCCTGGTGGTCGTCCTGAGCGTTGTGTGGTGTCTCGTGCTGCCCGCCGGTCACAGTCGGCACAGGGCCAGGCGGAACTCGATGTCCTCCTGGACCTGGCGGGGGTGGCCGGTCTGGCGGTCGAGGGTCATGAAGCGGACCGTGAAGCGGTGCTTGCCCGCGCTGATCTCGGGATAGAGGTCGGCATCGTCCTCGATCATCACGCGCAGCAACTGGTAGGGCGTGGCGCTCTCGATGCTCTGCTGGAGGAAGCCTTCGTCGGCGGTCACGGACATGGTGTCGACGCTGTTGCGGATCAGGCTGATCACCAGTTCGTTGGCCGCGCGGATGTCGCCGAAGGGCGCAAGCCAGGTGTCCAGGTCCTCGCGGCGCTGCTCCTCGGGAAGCCCCAGCCAGTAGTGCAGCCCGGGGATGTCGAACTCGCACAGCGCCCCGGGAATCGAGGCCCGCTGGCGCACGGCGTTGAGCAGTTCGTGGCTCTTGAGGTGGGCGCCGGGCTGGGCGTGGTAGCCGTGCAGGGCCCGGATCAGGTCGTTCTGTTGCGCGAGCAGGGCATCGAGTTTCCCCCGGTCGACGCCGGGCGCGTTGCCCATGTTCATCAGCCGGCCCTGCTGGCGCTCGAGCTCCTTGATCAGCTCGCGCTTGATATCGATGCGCGAGAGCACGTCGGCCGCTTCCAGCAGGAGCAGGACCGTGCACAGCGTGTCGTTGCGCGACGCGCTCTCCAGGTGGTGGTCGATCCGCGCGAACAGGTGGTCCAGCCGCAGGCAGGCCCGGATACGCTCGTTCAGCGGTTGCTCGAAGATTTTGAGGGGTGCGTTCCGATCCATTGGATGCCGATGTGGTTCGATTGTGGCCCGCCACTGCGGGGAAACGCCGGGACGACCCGGCAGGCCCGAACCGGCGGGAGCCCTGTCCGTCATTCTCGATCCGGCGGCGCGATAACACAACTGCCCGCGTTGCCGGGGCCGTTCCGTGCCTCAGTCCGGCTCGTATCCCAGGATCGGCGCCAGCCAGCGCTCGGCTTCCTTGCGCGTCCAGCCCTTGCGCCGGGCGTAGTCCTCGACCTGATCCTGCCCGATGCGGCCGACGCCGAAATAGCGCGCCTCGGGGTGGGCGAAGTACCAGCCGGACACCGCCGCGCCAGGGTACATGGCATACGAGTCGGTCAGGCTGATTCCGACACGATCGGGCTCCAGGAGTTCCCAGAGCAGGCCCTTTTCCGTGTGATCCGGGCAAGCGGGATAACCCGGCGCCGGGCGGATGCCCTGGTACTTCTCGGCGATCAGCTCGTCGTTGGAAAGCCGCTCGTCGGGCGCGTAGCCCCAGAATTCCTTGCGCACCCGCTCGTGCAGGCGCTCGGCGAAGGCCTCGGCCAGCCGGTCGGCCAGCGACTGCAGCAGGATCGCGTGGTAGTCGTCGTTCGCCTCCTCGAAGCGCCGGACGTGCTCCTCGATGCCGATGCCGGTGGTCACCGCGAACCCGCCGATCCAGTCCTTGATCTTCGTGCCGGTGGGCGCGACGAAGTCCGCCAGGCACTGGTTGGGCTTGCCCGCCGGGCGCGGCATCTGCTGGCGGATGTGGTGCAGGGTCGTGCGCACGCCCTGGCGCTTCTCGTCGACGAACACGCGGATGTCGTCGTCGATCGAGGCGGCCGGCCAGAAGCCGTAGACGGCATTGGCGGTCAGCCACTTCTCGTCGACGATCTGCCTGAGCATGGCCTGCGCGTCGTCGAAGAGCTTCTTCGCCTCGGTGCCGACCTTCTCGTCGTCGAGGATCTTCGGGTACTTGCCGAACAGCTGCCAGCTCTGGAAGAAGGGCGTCCAGTCGATGCGTTCGACCAGTTCGCCGAGCGGGTAGTCCTCCAGGGTGTGCACGCCCGGCTCCCTCGGGGCGACCGGCGTGTATTCGTCGAAGGAGACCCGCTGGCGGTTGTCGCGCGCGGTCTCGATCGAGACCCGCTTGGATTCCTTCTGGTTGGCCTGCCGGCGCTCGACCACCCGAGCGTACTCGCTCTCGATCTCCTCGACGAAGGCCGCCTTGTTCGCGCCCAGCAGCTTGCTCGCCACACCCACCGCGCGCGAGGCGTCGAGCACGTGGACCACCGGGTGATCGTAGACGGGATTGATCTTGAGCCCCGTGTGCAGCTTGGAAGTGGTGGCCCCGCCAATCATCAGCGGGATGTCGAAGCCCTGGCGCTGCATCTCGGCGGCGACGTTGACCATCTCCTCGAGAGACGGGGTGATCAGCCCGGACAGGCCGATCAGGTCGGCGTTCTCCTCGCGGGCGGTGTCGAGGATCTTCTGCGCCGGCACCATCACGCCGAGATCGACGATCTCGAAGCCGTTGCACTGGAGCACCACGCCGACGATGTTCTTGCCGATGTCGTGGACGTCGCCCTTGACCGTGGCCATGACGACCTTGCCCGCCGACTGCGCCTGGCAGGCCTCTTCCTCCATGAACGGCAGCAGGTGGGCGACGGCCTTCTTCATCACCCGGGCGGACTTGACCACCTGCGGCAGGAACATCTTGCCGGCACCGAACAGGTCGCCGACGACGTTCATGCCGTCCATCAGCGGCCCCTCGATCACGTGCAGGGGGCGCTCGGCGTTGAGGCGGGCGGCCTCGGTGTCCTCGATCACGTACTCGTCGATGCCCTTGACCAGCGAGTGCTCGAGTCGTTTTTCCACCGGCCACTCGCGCCAGGCGAGGTCCGGCCCGCTGGACTTCTCGCCGCCGGAGTCGCGGTAGCGGTCGGCGATCTCCAGCATGCGATCGGTGGCGTCATCTCGCCGGTTGAGGACGATGTCCTCGACCGCCTCGCGCAGCTCGTCGGGGATCTCGTCGACCACCGTGAGCTGGCCGGCGTTGACGATGCCCATGTCCATGCCCGCCCGGGTGGCGTGGTAGAGGAAGACGCTGTGGATGGCCTCGCGCACCGCCTCGTTGCCGCGGAACGAGAACGAGACGTTCGATACCCCGCCGGAAACCAGCGCGTGCGGCAGGTTTTCCTTGATCCAGCGCGTGCCCTCGATGAAGTCGACCGCGTAGTTGTTGTGCTCCTCGATGCCCGTGGCGATGGCGAAGATGTTGGGATCGAAGATGATGTCCTCGGGCGGGAAGCCGATCTCGGTCAGCAGGTCGTAGGCCCGCTGGGCGATCTCGCGGCGGCGTTCGAGGCTGTCGGCCTGGCCCTTCTCGTCGAAGAGCATCACCACGGCCGCGGCGCCGTAACGCTGGACGGTGCGCGCATGCTCGAGGAAGGCGTCCTCGCCCTCCTTGAGCGAGATGGAGTTGACCACCGCCTTGCCCTGGACGCACTTGAGGCCCGCCTCGATCACCTCGAACTTCGAGGAGTCGATCATGATCGGCACCCGCGAGATGTCCGGCTCGGCGGCGACGAGATTCAGGAAGCGCTGCATCGCCTCGACGCCGTCGATCAGGCCCTCGTCCATGTTGACGTCGATGATCTGCGCGCCGTTGTCCACCTGCTGGCGGGCGACGTCCAGCGCGGCATCGAAATCGCCTTCCTTGATCAGGCGGCGAAAGCGCGCCGAGCCGGTGACGTTGGTGCGCTCGCCGACGTTGACGAACAGCGAGTCGGCGGTGATGTTGAACGGCTCGAGTCCCGACAGGCGGCAGGCGACTTCCGGTGTCCTGGGCTTGCGCGGCGTGACACCCTCGACCCGGCGGGCCATCTCGGCGGTGTGCGCCGGGGTGGTCCCGCAGCAGCCGCCGACGATGTTGATCAGCCCCGAGGTGGCCCATTCGCCGATCGACTCGGCCATCGGGTCGGCCTCGAGCTCGTACTCGCCCAGCTCGTTGGGCAGCCCGGCATTGGGGTGCACCGAGACCGGGTACTCGCTGATCCGTGCCAGCTCGGCGACGTACTGGCGCAGCAGGTCCGGGCCGAGCGCGCAGTTCAGGCCGATCGAGAGCGGCCGGGCGTGGCGCAGGGAGTTGTAGAACGCCTCGGTGGTCTGCCCCGAAAGCGTGCGCCCGGAGGCGTCGGTGATCGTCCCGGAGATCATCACCGGCCAGCGCTGGCCACGGTCGGCGAACAGCTCCTCGAGCGCGAACACCGCCGCCTTGGCGTTGAGCGTGTCGAAGATGGTCTCGATCAGGAAGATGTCGACGCCGCCCTCGAGCAGACCTTCGGCCGATTCGCGGTAGGCCTCGACCAGCTCGTCGAAGCTCGTGTTGCGGTAGCCGGGGTCGTTGACGTCCGGGGAGATCGAGGCGGTGCGGTTGGTGGGGCCGAGGATGCCGGCGACGAAGCGCGGCCGATCGGGCGTCTCGGCGGTCTTGGCGTCGGCGGCCCGGCGGGCGATCTCGGCGGCGACGACGTTGATCTCCCGCGAGAGCTCCTCCATCCGGTAGTCGGCCATCGCGATGCGCGTGGCCGAGAAGGTGTTCGCCTCGATGATGTCCGCGCCGGCGTCGAGGTACTGGCGGTGGATGTCCTCGATCACGTCCGGGCGGGTCAGCACCAGCAGGTCGTTGTTGCCCTTGAGGTCCACCGGCCAGTCGGCGAAGCGCTCGCCGCGGAAGTCGGCCTCCTCGAGCTTCGCGTTCTGGATCATCGTGCCCATCGCGCCGTCGAGCACGAGGATGCGTTCGCGCATCAGTCCGCGGAGCTGCTCGAAGACGGGGTGGTCCTGGTCAATCGATTTCATGGGCGACAAGGCGTCCTGGTCTCGGTGCCCCGCCGGTCATGGCAGGGTGCCCCGGAAGCGGTGTCCGGCTGGCCGTGAATGGGTAAGGGTGCAAGAAGCGCGCAGTATAACGCAGCGCCCGGCGCCGCGTCGTGTATCCCGGGGCTCAGTCGTCGCGTGCGTTGCGCGATTTCTGGTCTCGCTGGAACTGGCGCAGGCGCAGTAATCGCTGCGCCCGACGACGGCGCTTGTGCCGGGTCAGGTGCAGGCGCCAGAGCAGCCGGATGATGGCGAACCCGAGCAGGGAGCTGACGAACGAGAGGGTCAGCAGCCCGGTGCCCAGTGGCAGCCAGATGTGGGGCAGCTGGCTCATGGCGTAGCCGATGCTCATCACCCCGGTCTCGCCGGTGGGCGGGTCGAGTGCGGCGCCGGTGAGTACCGCCCCGACCTGGTAGGCGATCCAGAGCAAAGGCGGCAGGGTCAACGGGTTGGTCACCCAGACCACCGCGACGGCCAGCGCGATGTTCACGCGCATCACGATCGCCCCGGCCGCCGCCATCAGCATCTGGCCGGGCAGCGGGATGAAGGCCAGGAACAGGCCCAGGGCCACGCCGCCGGAGACCGAGCGGCGATTGAGGTGCCAGATGTTCGGGTCGCCCAGGAACTGCGCGACCGGCTTGAGAAACGGCTGGGAGACGATCCGGTGGCGGTTGGGTGTCAGGCGACGGAAGAACTTGCGTGGCATGTCGGGCCTCGTCGAGCTTCGCCGATGGAAGGTGCGTGTCGGCGGCCCGGGAACCCCCGCTCCCCCGGGGGGCGCTGGGGGGAATCCCCTGAGTTTCATCGACTTGTCTACAGGTTCTTTAGCAGATCGCGCACCTTTTGGCTCAGGGCGATGTAGTCGCGTTTCTCGGTTTCGCTCAGCTCCCCGATCACCTGGTGGCGGAAGTGGGCCAGTGCCTGGTCGGCCGCGTCGATCCGTTGATGGGCGCTGGGCAGCAGCCAGATGGTCTTGGCGCGGCGGTCGGACTCGGAAATCCGGCGCTCGATCCAGCCGCCTTTCTCCAGGCCGTCGAGCAGCTTGACCAGGGTCGGCCCCTCGATGGCCAGTTCGCTTGCCAGCTCTTTCTGCGTTCGGCCCTCGCCCTCGTCGCGGAGGATGCGGATGACCGCCCAGGCCGAGGCGGTCAGGCCGAACTCGGCCAGGGTGTCGTTGACCTGGACGCGCCACAGGCGCGAGACGTCGAATACCAGCCGGGTGATCTCGTCTTCCTGCTGTTGGATCGGGTTCGTCATCTCGGGGTTCGATCCCTGTCATGAGGTGGAAATCCGGTCATGATCTCATCATGCCGCCCGCCGCGCCACGTCGACTCGCCCGTCGGTCCGGTCGATCGCGGCGGGACGGCCGGCTCGCCATGCGGATGACCGGCGTGCTGGACGGGCGAGCCAGATTGCCGGGACAGGGGGTTTGCGGTAACATTTCGCGCTTGAATCGGGCCTCTGGGTCCACCGCCAACATTCCTCTCGAAATGGTTAGTGAATGACCAAATTCGTCTTCGTCACCGGTGGGGTCGTCTCGTCCCTGGGCAAGGGTATCACCGCCGCCTCGCTGGGTGCCCTGCTGGAGTCGCGCGGCCTGCGCGTGACCCTCATGAAGCTCGACCCGTACATCAACGTCGATCCGGGCACCATGAGCCCGTTCCAGCACGGCGAGGTGTTCGTCACCGATGACGGGGCGGAGACGGATCTCGACCTGGGTCACTACGAGCGCTTCGTGCGTTCCCCGGTCGGGCGCCGCAACAACTTCACCACCGGCCGCGTCTACGAGTCGGTCATCCGGCGTGAGCGCCGCGGCGACTACCTCGGCGGCACCGTGCAGGTGATTCCCCACATCACCGACGAGATCAAGCGCCGCGTCGTCGAGGGCAGCAAGGGCTACGACGTCGCCCTGATCGAGATCGGCGGCACGGTGGGCGACATCGAGTCCCTGCCGTTCCTCGAGGCGATCCGTCAGCTGGGCGTGGAGATGGGGCGCGATCGCGCCATCTTCATGCACCTGACGCTGGTGCCGTTCATCAAGGCCGCCGGCGAGGTCAAGACCAAGCCCACCCAGCACTCGGTCAAGGAGCTGCGCTCCATCGGCATCCAGCCGGACGTGCTGGTCTGCCGGGCCGAGGTAGCGCTGCCGGAAGACGAGCGTCGCAAGATCGCCCTGTTCACCAACGTCGAGCACGACGCGGTGATCTCGGCGATCGACGCGGACACCATCTACCGCATCCCGCGGCTGCTGCACGCGCAGAAGCTCGACGAGACGGTGATCAGGAAGCTCCACATCAATGCCGGTCCCGCGGACCTGTCCGAGTGGGATCGCGTGGTCGAGGCCCAGACCAAGCCCGACCGCATCGTCGACATCGCGATGGTGGGCAAGTACGTCGACCTGGTCGATGCCTACAAGAGCGTCAACGAGGCGCTGCTGCACGCCGGTATCCAGACCCGCACCCGGGTGAACATCCACTACTTCGACTCCGAGTCCTTCGAGCGCGAGGGGGTGGGGCGCCTGGAGGGAATGGACGCGATCCTCGTCCCGGGCGGCTTCGGCTCGCGCGGGGTCGAGGGCAAGATCGCCGCGGTACGCTACGCCCGCGAGGCCGGCAAGCCGTACCTCGGCATCTGCCTCGGCATGCAGGTGGCGGTGATCGAGTACGCGCGCAACGTCGCCGGGCTTGCCGGCGCCTGCTCGACCGAGTTCGCCCCCGAGACGGAGAACCCGGTCATCGCGCTGATCACCGAGTGGCGTGACGAGCAGGGCAACCGGATCGAGCGCAGCGCGGACGCCGATCTTGGCGGGACCATGCGCTTGGGTGCCCAGCGTTGCCGGATCGCGCCCAAGACCCTGGCGCACCAGATATACGGCAGTGACGAGATCACCGAGCGCCACCGCCACCGCTACGAGTTCAACAACGGCTACCGCAAGGCGCTGGAGTCGGCGGGGATGGTGTTCGCCGGCTGGTCGGCGGAGAACGAATTGGTCGAGACGGTCGAGCTGCCGGATCACCCGTTCTTCTTCGCCTGCCAGTTCCACCCGGAATTCCGCTCCACGCCGCGCGACGGCCACCCGCTGTTCATCGCGTTCGTGAACGCGGCCCATACCCAGAGGGTGGGGCAATCCGAGGTCCAGGAAGACGAATGACCATGAAACTGCTCGACTTCGAGGTCGGACTCGACCAGCCGCTGTTCCTGATCGCCGGTCCCTGCGTGATCGAGTCGGCGGAACTCGCCCGCGAGACGGCCGGGCAGCTCAAGGAGATGGCAGAAACCGCCGGTATCCGGCTGATCTACAAGAGTTCCTTCGACAAGGCCAACCGCTCGTCGACGGACAGCTACCGGGGGCCGGGCCTGGAACGCGGGCTGGCGATCCTCGAGGACGTCAAGCGCGAGTTCGGCCTGCCGGTCATCACCGACGTCCACGAGGACACGCCGCTCGAGGAGGTCGCCTCCGTGGTCGACGTCCTGCAGACCCCGGCCTTCCTCTGCCGGCAGACCAACTTCATCCAGAACGTGGCGCGCCAGGGCCTGCCCGTGAACATCAAGAAGGGGCAGTTCCTCGCGCCCTGGGACATGGCCAACGTGGTCGAGAAGGCCCGCGCGGTCGGCAACGACCAGGTGATGGTCTGCGAGCGGGGCGTGTCCTTCGGCTACAACACGCTGGTCTCCGACATGCGGGGGCTGGCGATCATGCGCCAGACCGGTGCGCCGGTGGTCTTCGACGCCACCCACTCGGTCCAGCAGCCGGGCGGACAGGGCAAGGCCTCGGGCGGCCAGCGCGAGTTCGTGCCGGTGCTGGCGCGTGCCGCGGTGGCCGCCGGGGTCTCCGGCCTGTTCATGGAAACGCATCCGAACCCGGAGCGGGCACTGTCCGACGGGCCCAACGCCTGGCCCATGGACGAGATGGCCGAGCTGCTGCTCACGCTGACCACGCTCGACCGCACGGTCAAGGCGTCGGGTTTTCCGGAAAACCGCTATCTCGGCATAGGCGACTGACGCCGCGGGGCGCACGGACCAATGATCGCCGGCCGCCCGCAGGGCCACGGGGCGGCAACGAACGCAACCGAATTTCACAGACAGGAGAGAACTTGCATGGCAGCCATCGAGCGAGTGCACGCACGAGAAGTAATCGATTCACGCGGCAACCCGACGGTCGAGGCCGAGGTCCACGTTGCCGGCGGTGTCATGGGGCGTGCCATCGTCCCGTCCGGTGCTTCGACCGGCGCGCGCGAGGCCATCGAACTGCGTGACGGCGATGCCTCCCGCTTCCTCGGCAAGGGCGTGACCCGGGCGGTGGCCAACGTCAACGGCGAGATCAATGACGCCATCGCCGGCATGAACGTCCACTCGCTGTCGGACATCGACAACCGGATGATCGAGCTCGACGGCACCGAGAACAAGTCCCGCCTGGGCGCGAACGCGATCCTCGCCGTCTCCCTGGCCGCGGCCCAGGCCGGCGCGCTGGTGCGCAACGAGCCGCTGTACGCCTACCTGGGCGGTGATGCTGCCGTCACCCTGCCGGTGCCGATGATGAACATCATCAACGGCGGCGAGCATGCCGACAACTCCATCGACATGCAGGAGTTCATGATCATCCCGGCCGGCGCGCCGAGCTTCTCCGAGGCCCTGCGCTACGGCGTCGAGGTGTTCCATGCGCTCAAGCAGGTGCTGGCCGCGCGCGGCCTGTCCACGGCGGTCGGCGACGAGGGTGGCTTCGCCCCCGACCTGCCCTCCAACGAGGCCGCGATCGAGGCCATCATGGAGGCGATCGAGAAGGCCGGCTACACCCCGGGCAAGGACGTGTTCCTCGGCCTGGACGCGGCGAGCTCCGAGTACATCAAGGACGGCAAGTACGTGCTGGCCGGCGAGAACCGCAGCCTGGACGCCGCCGGCATGGTCGACCTGCTGGCCGAGTGGGTCGAGAAGTACCCGATCCTCTCGATCGAGGACGGCATGGCCGAGGACGACTGGGATGGCTGGGCGCTGCTGACCGAGCGGCTGGGTGGCAAGTGCCAGCTCGTGGGCGACGATCTGTTCGTCACCAACGAGAAGATCCTGCGCGAGGGCATCGAGCGCAAGATCGCCAACTCCATGCTGGTCAAGGTCAACCAGATCGGCACCCTGACCGAGACGCTGGCGGCCATGCGGCTGGCGCAGGAGAACGGCTACTCCAACGTCGTCTCCCACCGCTCCGGCGAGACCGAGGACACCACGATCGCGGACCTGGCCGTGGCCACCAACGCCGGGCAGATCAAGACCGGTTCGCTGTCGCGCTCCGACCGGATCGCCAAGTACAACCAGTTGCTGCGCATCGAGGAGCAACTCGGCGACCGGGCCCGTTTCCCGGGCCGGTCGGCGTTCGGCCAGTAAGCCGGTCCCTCGGCCGCTGGGATGCGCTGGCTGACCCTGGTCCTGGTCCTGACGCTGGCCGGCCTGCAATGGCGGGTGTGGTTCGGCGACGCCTCCGTGGGCAACGTGCAGGCCAAGGAGAAGCGGCTCGAGGCCCTGGAGGCCGACCTGCGGCGCCTGGAGATGCGCAACGAGACGCTTGCCGCGGAGGTCGAGAGCCTGCGCGAGGGCGTGGCAGCCGTGGAAGGCCAGGCGCGCCTGAACCTGGGCTTCGTCTACCCCGACGAGCACTTCTTCCAGGTGATCGAGGCCGTGCGTCCCGACACCATCACCCCGGCCCAGCTCGATGGCACCCGTGTGCCGCGATTCGTCCCCGATGAGTGACCGTTCCGGATCCTCCCGGCCGGCCGTGACAGCCGCCCGCCCACAGGGAGATCGGGGCGGGCGCACCCCGCTCGAGGCCGGTCGCTGGTGGTTGTTGCTCCCGGCGGCCGGTTTCGGTCGCCGCATGCGTAGCGACACGCCCAAGCAGTACATGGCACTCGGCGGGCGATCGGTGCTGGATCTCACCATCTCCCGCTTTGCCGCGCTGCCGGGGCTGGCAGGTATCGTCCTCGTGACGGCGCCCGACGCGCCGGCGGAGGCCGCGACGGCGGTGGAGGCGGGCGGGGTGCCCGTCTGGCAGGTGCCCGGGGGCGCGACGCGAGCCGAGAGCGTGCGGAACGGCCTGGCGGTGTTTCGAGATCGCTGGGCGGATATGGTTCCCGGGGACGAGGGTCCCGACGGGCTCGGCGAGTGGGTGATGGTCCACGACGCCGCCCGTCCCTGCGTGCGTCCGGAGGATGTCACCCGGCTGCTCGAGACCGCGACGGCACCGGAGGGGGCGCTGCTCGCCGCGCCGGTGCGCGACACCATCAAGCGCGTGGATGCGCGGGGGCACGTGGCCGAGACGGTGGACCGGGGTTCCCTCATGCATGCACTGACGCCGCAGTTGTTCCCGGTCGGCGTGGTGCTCGGGGCGCTGGACTCGGCGATCGAGGCCGGCCGCGAGGTCACCGACGAGTCCTCCGCGCTCGAGCAGGCGGGGCTCTTTCCGCGGCTGGTCGAAGCGGCGGCGGACAACCTGAAGATCACCCACCCGGAGGACATCGCCATCGCCCGGGCCATCCTCCGGCAGCAGGGGGTGCTGCAATGACCGATCCCGCCGCCATTCGCGCCGGCCATGGCTTCGACGTGCATGCGTTCGAGGCCGGTGACCACCTGTGGATCGGCGGTTGCCGGATCCCCTTCGACCGCGGCTTTCGCGCGCACTCCGACGGTGACGTGCTGCTGCACGCCATCTGCGACGCGCTGCTCGGCGCGGCAGGCCTCGGGGATATCGGGCGGCACTTCCCGGACACCGATCCGACCTGGGAGGGCGCCGACAGCCGCAAGCTGCTCGGGCGGGTGGTGGCGATGCTCGCCGAGGCCGGGTGGTGCGTGGTGAACGTCGACGGGACGGTCATCGCCCAGGCACCGAAGCTCGCGCCGTGGATCGAGCCCATGCGCGCGGCGATCGCCGCGGCCCTGGGCACGGAGCCCGCCGCGGTGAACGTCAAGGCCACCACCTCCGAACGGCTCGGGTTCACCGGCCGGGGGGAGGGCATCGCGGCCGAGGCCGTCGCCCTGATCCGGCGATGCCCGGATCGATCGGCGGATTGATTTTGGGGGGGCAGGCAAGTAGGCTTGTCGCCCGTTTCGTGGGGTCCGGGTCCGTTGCGGACTCCGTCCCGCGGGATCGAGACTCTTGGAAAAGCAAAGTGGAACCATCGGATGCGTAAACCGATTGTCGTAGGAAACTGGAAGCTCAACGGGACCGAGGCCGGCAACGAAGCGCTGGTCGCCGGGGTACTCTCCGAGATGAGCAATCTGGCCGATATCGACGTGGCCGTCTGCCCGCCGTTCGTCTACGTCCCGCAGGTCGTGGGACTGGCGAAGGGCACGGCCCTCGGCGTCGGCGGCCAGAACTGCTCGGAACAGTCCTCGGGTGCCTTCACCGGCGAGGTCGCCCCCGAGATGTTGTCCGACGTCGGTGCCCGTTACGTGATCCTGGGGCACTCCGAGCGCCGCGCCCTGTACGGCGAGACCGACGAGATCGTCAGCGAGAAGGTCAAGGCGGCACTGCATGCCGGGCTGACGCCTATCCTCTGCGTGGGCGAGACGCTGGAGGAACGCGAGGCCGACGAGACCGAGGCGGTGGTTCGCCAGCAGCTCGCCGCCGTGATCGCCGGCAACGGCATCAAGGCCTTCGAGCGTATGGTGATCGCCTACGAGCCCGTCTGGGCGATCGGCACGGGTCGGACGGCCAGCCCGGAGCAGGCCCAGCAGGTCCATGCCTTCATCCGCGGGCAACTCGACTCGCACGACGCCCGGGTGGCCCAGTCGGTGCGTATCCAGTACGGCGGCTCGGTCAAGCCGGGCAACGCCGCCGAGCTCTTCGGCCAGCCGGACATCGACGGCGGGCTGATCGGTGGTGCCTCTCTCAAGGCCGAGGATTTCCTTGGCATCTGTCGCGCCGCGGCCGACACGGTAGGTTAAGTAATGACGACTCTCGTACTCATCGTTCACGTGCTGCTGGGCCTCGCCCTGATCGGCATGGTGCTGATTCAGCATGGCAAGGGCGCCGATGCCGGTGCGGCCTTCGGTTCGGGTGCTTCCGGCACCGTTCACGGCGCCCGCGGGCCGGCCAACACGCTGCAGAAAGTGACCGGCTGGATGGTCGTGGCCTTCTTCGGCACCAGTCTGTTGCTCGCCTACGTAATCAACACTTCCCAGGAGCCCTCGAGCGTGGTAGATTCTGCACCCGTTTCCGAGAGCGGAAGCGAGTCCGGCGAAGTCGAACGCACCCCGTCCGACGAGCCGGCAGAAAAGCCGACCGACGTCCCATCCCCGAACTCGGCGGCACCCTCTGGGCAGGAAGACGGCAACACCCAATCGCCGTCGGATGTGCCCGGACAGTAACGGCGAACATTCGCCGTTACGGCCGGATCAAGCGATGATCCGGTTGACAATCAAAGCGGACGTGGTGGAACTGGTAGACACGCTATCTTGAGGGGGTAGTGGCGAAAGCCGTGTGGGTTCGAGTCCCACCGTCCGCACCAAACGTACTTTTCCGGTTCGATTCGTTATCCTTGCTACGCTACAGCAATGAGCGTGCAGGGGAGTCGAACGCGCAGAAAAAATTCCGCCGGTCCCTGCCCAGCGGATTTCGAGCAAGAGGGTGTCAGATGCTTGAAGGCTACATTCCCATCCTGATCTTCTTCGGTGTGGCCACCCTGTTTTCCCTGGGTCTTCTGGTCATCGGCCAGATTCTGGCACCCAAGCGGCCCGATCCGGCCAAGAACGATGCGTACGAGTGCGGTTTCGCGCCCTTCGAGGACGCGCGCATGAAGTTCGACATCCGCTACTACCTGGTAGCCATCCTGTTCATCATCTTCGACCTCGAGATCGCCTTCCTGTTCCCCTGGGCCGTTGCCCTCGAGGACATCGGCGGCTTCGGCCTGGGCGCGATGGCGATCTTCCTCGGCGTGCTGGTGATCGGCTTCATCTACGAGTGGAAGAAGGGGGCGCTGGAATGGGAGTAGAAGGCGTTCTCGAGAAGGGCTTTGTCACCACCTCGGCCGACAAGCTGATCAACTGGGCACGCACCGGCTCGCTCTGGCCGATGACCTTCGGCCTGGCCTGCTGCGCCGTCGAGATGATGCATGCCGGTGCGGCGCGTTACGACCTGGACCGCTTCGGCGTGGTGTTCCGCCCCAGTCCGCGCCAGTCGGACGTGATGATCGTCGCCGGCACGCTGGTCAACAAGATGGCGCCGGCCCTGCGCAAGGTCTACGACCAGATGGCCGAGCCGCGCTGGGTCATCTCGATGGGCTCCTGCGCCAACGGCGGCGGCTACTACCACTATTCCTACTCGGTGGTGCGAGGCTGTGACCGGATCGTGCCCGTGGACATCTACGTGCCGGGCTGTCCGCCGACGGCCGAAGCGCTGCTCTACGGCATCATCCAGTTGCAGAACAAGATCCGCCGCACCAACACCATCGCGCGTGCCTGACGGCCTGTGGCAAGCATTTTGGGGGCAGCCCGACCTATGAATTTGCAAACGGCCCTGAAAGAGACCATCGGCGAGTTCATCGTCGATCAGACCATCGATCGTGGCGAGGTCACCATCGAGGTGGCCGCCGAGAACTGGCGCGAGGTCGCCAGGCGGCTGGAGCAGAGCGAGGCGACCCGTTTCGAGCAGTGCGTGGATATCTGCGGCGTCGACTACCTCGAGTACGGCCGCGGCGAGTGGGCCGGCGAGGAGACGGTCTCCTACACGGGCTACAGCCGCGGGGTCGAGCCCAACACCAGCGGCTGGCTCAAGTTCGGCGAGGAGCCGGATGCCGGTGATCTCGGCCGCCCGCGCTTCGCCGTGGTCGCGCACCTGCTGTCCTACACGCACAACTGGCGGCTGCGCGTGCGCGTCTACTGCCCGGACGACCAGGCGCCGTCCGTGCCGTCGGTCGTCTCGGTCTGGGCGGGCGTGAACTGGTTCGAGCGCGAGGCCTTCGACCTGTTCGGCATCCTGTTCGAGGAGCACCCGGACCTGCGCCGGATCCTGACCGACTACGGTTTCGTCGGCCACCCCTTCCGCAAGGACTTCCCGCTGATCGGCAACGTCGAGGTGCGTTACGACGACGAGAAGCAGCGGGTCGTCTACGAACCGGTGTCGATCGAGCCGCGCGTGCTGGTGCCGAAGGTGCACCGCAAGGACAGCCGCTACATTGACCTCGACGAGGGCTGATAGATGCCGGAAATCGCCAACTACACCCTGAATTTCGGTCCCCAGCACCCGTCTGCCCACGGCGTGCTGCGCCTGGTCCTCGAGATGGACGGCGAGACCGTCGTGCGGGCCGACCCGCACATCGGCCTGCTGCACCGTGCCACCGAGAAGCTGGCCGAGAGCAAGCCCTACAACCAGTCGATCGGTTACATGGACCGGCTCGACTACATCTCGATGATGTGCAACGAGCATGCCTACGTGCGCGCCATCGAGCAGCTGCTGGATCTCGAGATCCCGGAGCGGGCCCAGTACATCCGCGTGATGTTCGACGAGATCACCCGCATCCTGAACCACCTGCTGTGGCTGGGTGCCCACGCGTTGGACATCGGCGCGATGGCGGTGTTCCTGTACGCCTTCCGCGAGCGCGAGGACCTGATGGACTGCTACGAGGCGGTCTCCGGGGCGCGCCTGCACGCGACCTACTACCGCCCCGGTGGCGTTGCGCGGGACCTTCCGGACACCATGCCGCAGTACGAGCCCTCCAAGTGGCACAGCGAGCGCGAGGTTAAGCGCATGAACGAGGCCCGCCAGGGCTCGCTGCTCGACTTCCTCGAGGACTTCACCAACCGTTTCCCCAAGTACGTCGACGAGTACGAGACGCTGCTGACCGACAACCGCATCTGGAAGCAGCGCACGGTCGACATCGGCATCGTCAGCAAGGAACGCGCGCTGCAGATGGGCTTCACCGGCCCGATGCTGCGCGGCTCCGGCGTGGAGTGGGACCTGCGCAAGCACCAGCCGTACGCGGTCTACGATCAGCTCGACTTCGACATCCCGGTGGGGGTGAACGGCGACTGCTACGACCGCTACCTGGTGCGCGTCGAGGAGATGCGCCAGTCCAACCGCATCATCCGCCAGTGCATCGACTGGCTGCGCAAGAATCCGGGGCCCGTGATGGTGGAAGACCACAAGGTGGTCCCGCCGCGCCGCGAGGAGCTCAAGGCGGACATGGAGTCCCTGATCCATCACTTCAAGCTCTTCACCGAGGGGTATACCCTGCCCGAGGGCGAGGCATACGCGGCGGTGGAGCACCCCAAGGGCGAGTTCGGGATCTACCTGGTCTCCGACGGGGCCAACAAGCCCTACCGCCTGAAGATCCGCGCGCCGGGCTTCGCGCACCTGTCGGGGCTGGATGAGATGTCGCGCGGCCACATGCTGGCCGACGTCGTGGCGATCATCGGCACCCAGGACATCGTATTCGGAGAGGTCGACCGCTGATGAGCGAAAGCAAGCTGGATCTGCTGACCGAACACTCCCGCGAGGAGATCGATCAGTGGCTGTCGCGCTACCCCGAGGACCGCAAGCAGTCCGCGGTCCTGGCGGCGCTGCGCATCGTGCAGCACCAGAACGAGGGTCACGTCACCGTCGACCTGATGGACGCGATCGCCGAGTACCTCGAGATGGAGCCGATCTCCGTCTACGAGGTGGCCTCGTTCTACTCGATGATCGAGACCAAGCCCTGTGGCCGCCACCACGTGTCGGTATGCACAAACATCGCCTGTTCGCTGATGGGGTCCGACGAGATCGTCGAGCACTGCGAGCGGAAGCTCGGGATCAAGACCGGCGAGTCCACGCCGGACGGACGGATCCTCCTGAAGAAGGAGGAGGAGTGTCTTGCGGCCTGCGGTGGCGGGCCGATGATGCAGGTCGACCATGTCTACTACGAGAACCTGACGCCGGAAAAGGTCGACGAGATTCTCGACAAGCTGGATTGACGCCATGAGTTTCAACAAAGCCAGTTCGACAGCCGTCTGCTTCGCCACGCTCGATCACGAGAAGCCGTGGTCGCTCGAGGCCTATCTCGAGTCCGGCGGCTACCAGGCCTGGAAGAAGATCCTCGAGGAAAAGACCGACCCGGCGCTGATCATCGAGGAGGTCAAGACCTCGAACCTGCGTGGCCGGGGCGGCGCCGGCTTCCCGACGGGGCTCAAGTGGTCGTTCATGCCGCGCAACGCGCCGGGACAGAAGTACATCGTCTGCAACTCGGACGAATCCGAGCCCGGCACCTTCAAGGACCGCCAGATCCTGATGAACAACCCGCACGCGCTGGTCGAGGGCATGGCGATCGCCGGCTACTCCATCGGCGCGACCATGGGCTACAACTACATGCGCGGCGAGTTCTCGGACCTGGTCTTCCAGCGCTTCGAGCAGGCCGTCAAGGAAGCCTACGAGTACGGGATGCTCGGCAAGAACATCCAGGGGTCGGGCATCGACTTCGACCTGGCCGGCTCGCTGGGCGCCGGCGCCTACATCTGCGGCGAGGAGACCGCGCTGCTCGAGTCGCTCGAGGGCAAGAAGGGCCAGCCGCGCTTCAAGCCGCCGTTTCCGGCGAACTTCGGCCTCTACGGCCGACCGACCACGGTCAACAACACCGAGACGCTGTCGTCCATCCCGGCGATCATGCGCAACGGCGGACAGTGGTTCGCCGACCTGGGCGTGCCGAACAGCGGCGGCGTGAAGATCTGGTCGGTCTCCGGCCACGTCAACAAGCCGGGCGTGTTCGAGATCCCGATGGGCACACCGTTCGCCGAGCTGCTGGAAATGGCCGGCGGCATGCGCGACGGCAAGCGCTGCAAGGCCGTGATCCCGGGCGGAACCTCCTCGCCGGTCATCCCGGGCGAGATCATGCTCGAGACCAACATGGACTACGACTCGATCGCCAAGTCCGGCACCTTCCTGGGCTCCGGCGGGCTGATCGTCATGGACGAGGACACCTGCATGGTCAAGGCGTTGCGCCGGATCGCGCAGTTCTACTACCGCGAGTCCTGCGGCCAGTGCACCCCCTGTCGCGAGGGGACCGGCTGGCTGTTCCGCATGCTCAACCGCATCATCGACGGCAAGGGCAAGCTGGAGGATCTCGACCGCCTCGACGACGTGGCCAGCAAGATCGAGGGGCGCACGATCTGCGCCTTCGGCGATGCGGCCGCCACGCCGGTAAGGAGCTTCATCAAGCACTTCCGCCCGGAGTTCGAGTACTACATCAAGCACGGCCACAGCATGGTCGATGGCAAGGCCGACGCGGCGTGAGCCGCGGCCTGCAACCAGGTTCCCAGGTATGAGTGACGAGCAGATTACCTTCGAAGTCGATGGCATGACCCTCCAGGGCAATCCCGGGGACATGCTGATCGAGGTGACGGACAAGGCCGGGATCAACATCCCGCGCTTCTGTTATCACCGCAAGCTGTCGATCGCGGCGAACTGCCGCATGTGCCTGGTCGAGGTCGAGCGCGCGCCCAAGCCGTTGCCGGCCTGCTCGACCCCGATCTCCGAGGGCATGAAGGTCTCGACCCGCAGCCCCAAGGCGATCAGCGCCCAGCGCTCGACCATGGAATTCCTGCTGATCAACCACCCGCTCGACTGCCCCATCTGCGACCAGGGCGGCGAGTGCGAGCTGCAGGACGTGGCCATGGGCTACGGCGAGGGCGTCGGCCAGTACTCCGAGGCCAAGCGCGTGGTCAAGGACAAGGACATCGGCCCGCTGATCGCCACCGACATGACCCGCTGCATCCACTGCACCCGCTGCGTGCGCTTCGGCGAGGAGATCGCGGGCCTGAAGGAGCTGGGCGCGACCGGTCGTTCCGACCAGATGGAGATCGGCACCTACATTTCCAAGAGCGTGACCTCCGAGCTCTCGGGCAACGTCATCGACCTCTGCCCGGTCGGCGCGCTGACCGCCAAGCCGTCGCGCTACACGCACCGTCCCTGGGAACTGGTGCAGCACAAGCACGTCTCCACGCACGACGCCTTCGGCTCGAATCTCTACCTGCATACCCGGGAGGCGCAGGTGATGCGCGTGGTTCCGCGTGACAACGAGGCGGTCAACGAGACCTGGATCGCCGATCGCGACCGGTTCGCCTACACCGGCCTGGTCACCGAGGATCGCCTGACCCGCCCGATGGTCAAGCGCGACGGGGAATGGCAGGTCGCCAGCTGGGAAGAGGCCCTGGAGGCGGCCGCCAAGGGCATCCAGGAGATCGTCAACCAGCAGGGCCCGACCGCGCTGGCTGCGCTGGTCTCGCCCAACGCGAGCATCGAGGAGCAGTACCTCGCCGCGCGCATCGTCCGCGGCATGGGCTCGAACAACATCGACCATCGCCTGCGGCAGACCGACTTCTCCGGCGATGCCAACGACCCGGTCATGCCGTGGCTCGGGATGGACATCCCCGCGATCGCCGGCCTCGACGCGGCACTGACCGTCGGCCTGGCGGTCCGCGAGGAGGTGCCGCTGTTCGGTCACCGCCTGCGTCAGGCCGCGCTGGACAACGGCGCCCGCCTGACCCTGGTGCACCCGTACCGCCAGGCGCTTACCTTCCCGGCCCGCCAGGTGGCCTCGGACGAGGCCGGCGGCGGCCAGCTCGGCACGCTCGTCGCGCTGGTCCGCGCCGCCGGGGGCGAGATCCCCGCCTCGCTGGCCGACTGGCCGGAGACCCCGGTCGACGAGGCCTCGGCCATCGTCGAGGAACTCAGGGAGGGTGGTCAGAGCGCCATCTTCCTCGGCGCGGTCGCGCAGAACGCCCAGGAATTCGCCGCCATCCGCGCGCTGGCCGGCGAGCTGGCCCGCCTGACCGGCGCACAGCTCGGTCTGCTGGCGCAGGGCGGCAACGCCGCCGGTGCCTGGCTCGCCGGCGCGGTGCCGCACCGCAGTGCCGGCGGTGCCGAGGCCGTCGGCCATGGCCGTACCGCCGCCGAGCTGCTCGCCGAGCCCAGCGACGCGATGATGCTGCTCGGCGTCGAGCCCGAGCACGACAGCGCGGCCGGGCAGGCGGCGCTGGCCGCCCTGGAGAAGGCCGCCTGCGTGGTGGCGATCTCCAGCTACGTCACGCCGGCCATGAAGCGCTACGCCGACGTGCTCCTGCCGATGGGCACCGCGGTCGAGACGGCCGGGACCTGGGTCAACGGCGAGGGACGCTGGCAGTCGGTCAACGGCGCCGTCCGGCCGCTGGGCGAGTCGCGCCCGGCCTGGAAGGTGTTGCGCGTGATGGGCAACCTGCTGGACCTCAACGGCTTCGACTACATGGCGGTCACCGAGATCCGTCGCGAGCTGCAGTCCCATTGCCAGAACGTGGCGCTGAACAACCGTCCCGTGGACCTCGACCAGGCGCGTTTCGAGCTGCCGGACCGTGCAGCCGGGCAGGGCGGTTATCGCCGCGTGGCCGCCGTCGGCATGTACGCCGGTGACCCGGTCGTACGCCGTTCGCCGGCACTGCAGGCCACCGAGAAGGCCGAGACGCAACGCCACGTGCTGGTCAACCCGTCCGACGCCGAGCGCGAGGGCTGGGAAGACGGCGCCACGGTGTCCGTCGAGCAGGACGGGGCGAAGGTGGAACTGCCGCTGCGCATCGATGACAACGTCACCCCGGGCACCGTGGTGGTGTTCAGCGGCACGCACAGCGATGCGCTGGCACCGCGCAGCGGCCGGGTCGAGATTCACATGGAGGTGGCCGCATGATCACCGAATGGCTTTCGCCGGTCATCGGCTGGATGTCGCCCGGCTGGCAGTACTTCGTCGTCCACGTCCTGCTGACGCTGGTCATCGTCATGCCGATCGTGCTCGCCGTCGCCTACCTGACGCTGGCCGAGCGCAAGGTGATCGGCTACATGCACGTGCGCATCGGCCCCAACCGCGTCGGTCCGCGCGGGCTGTTCCAGCCGTTCGCCGACGTGTTCAAGCTGATGTTCAAGGAGGTGATCACCCCGACGGTCGCCAACAAGTTCATCTTCTACCTCGCGCCGGTCCTGATCCTGGTCGCCGCGCTGGTGGCCTGGGCGGTCATCCCGTTCGACGACGGCTGGGTGCTGGCCGACATCAACGCCGGCCTGCTGTACGTGCTCGCCATCGGCGCGGCAGGGGTCTACGGCGTGATCCTCGCCGGCTGGGCCTCGAACTCCAAGTACGCGCTGCTCGGCGGGATGCGCTCGGCGGCCCACAAGGTGGCCTACGAGTTGGCCATGGGCTTTGCGCTGGTCGGCGTGCTGATGGTCTCGGGCAGCCTGAATCTCTCCGAGATCGTCCGCGGCCAGGACGGCAGCCTCCTGCACTGGTACTGGCTGCCGCTGCTGCCGATGTTCGTCGTCTACTTCGTCTCCGGCGTGGCCGAGACCAACCGCGCGCCCTTCGACATCTCCGAGGGCGAGTCCGAGATCGTCGCCGGCTTCCACGTGGAGTACTCCGGGATCGCCTTCGCGCTGTTCATGCTGGCCGAGTACGCCAGCATGATCCTGATCTCGGCGCTGGCCGCGGTCCTGTTCCTCGGCGGCTGGCTGTCCCCGTTCCAGGGGACCTTCCTCGAGCCGGTGTTCGCCTTCGTGCCGGGCATCGTCTGGTTCCTGCTCAAGATCTCGTTCCTGCTGTTCGTGTTCATCTGGCTGCGGGCGACGTTCCCGCGGTTCCGGTACGACCAGATCATGCGCCTGGGCTGGAAGGTATTCATCCCGCTGACCATCCTGTGGATCGTGGTCGAGGGCGTGTTCTTCTATTTCGAACTCGGCCCGTGGTTCGGCTAAGGGGTAGCTTGCTATGAACGCGATCAAGCATTTCTTCAAGACCTGGTTCCTGTGGGAGCTGTTCCTCGGCATGTCCGTGACCGGCAAGTACTTCTTCGGTCACAAGTACACCGTGCAGTACCCGGAGGAGAAGACCCCGCAGTCGCCGCGCTTCCGCGGCCTGCATGCGCTGCGTCGCTACGCGAACGGCGAGGAGCGCTGCATCGCCTGCAAGCTCTGCGAGGCGGTCTGCCCGGCACTGGCGATCACGATCGAGTCGGAGCAGCGCGAGGACGGCACCCGCCGTACCACTCGCTACGACATCGACCTGTTCAAGTGCATCTACTGCGGCTTCTGCGAGGAGGCCTGCCCGGTGGACTCCATCGTGGAAACAAGGGTTTACGAGTACCACTTCGAGAACCGTGGCGAGAACATCATGACCAAGGACAAGCTCCTCGAGATTGGTGACCGCCTCGAGCCGCAGATCGCGGCCGACCGTCTCGCGGACGCCGCGTACCGCTAGGCGGTTTCGGGATACCCGCGGGCGCCGGGACGTGGTAACGTCCGCCGGCGCCAGGCGCGGGTGAAGGGAAAAACAACAGATACAAAGGTCAACCGGCTACGGGGCGGTGATCCGCCTCCAGCAGAAGGATAGTCATGTCGCTCTATCAGATCCTCTTCTACGTGTTCGCCTCGGTGGCGGTGATCGCCGCCGCCCGGGTCGTGACGGTGAAAAACCCGGTGCACGCGGCGCTCTACCTGGTGCTGACGTTCTTCTCCACCGCGCTGATCTGGGTGCTGATGGAAGCCGAGTTCCTCGGCATCGTGCTGCTGCTGGTCTACGTCGGCGCGGTCATGGTGCTGTTCCTGTTCGTGGTGATGATGCTGGACGTCAACCTCACCCCGCTGCGCGAGGGCTTCGTCCGCAACCTGCCCATCGGCGTGTTCGTCGCCTTGGTGATGATCATCGAGCTGGGCCTGATCCTGGGCCCGGCGAGCTTCGGCCTGGAGCTGTACCCCTCGCCCGAGCCGGCCCCGGCGGACGCCGGCAACACGCTGGCGATCGGCCAGGTGCTCTACACCGAGTTCGTCTACCCGTTCGAGATCGCGGCGTTCATCCTGCTGGTGGCCATCGTCGCGGCGATCGCCCTGGCACAACGTCGCCGGCCGGGCGTGCACTACCAGGACATCGACGCCCAGGTGCGGGTCCGTGCCGCCGACCGGGTGCGCATCGCCGAACTCGATGCGGAGAAGACGCGCCGCGGCGACATCGCCGGGGACGGGGCCAACAAGGAAAAGGAAGAGTCATGATCAGCCTGTCCGAATTCCTGATCTTCGGCGGCCTGCTGTTCTCGATCAGCGTCGCCGGGATTTTCCTCAACCGAAAGAACGTGCTCGTGCTGCTGATGGCCATCGAGCTGATGCTGCTCGCGGTCAACGTCAACTTCGTGGCGTTCTCGCACTTCTCCGGCGACATCGACGGCCAGGCGTTCGTCTTCTTCGTGCTGACGGTGGCCGCGGCCGAGGCGGCGGTCGGGCTGGCAATCCTCGTCACCCTGTTCCGCAACCGGCGCACGATCAACGTCGAAGACCTGACCGAGATGAAGGGCTGATCCCATGGAAATGATGTATCTTGCCGTCGTGCTCGCCCCGCTGATCGCCTCGATCATCGCGGGCCTGTTCGGGCGCCAGATCGGTCGGGCCGGCGCGCACTGGGTGACCATCATCGGCGTCGCCATCTCGTTCGCCGCCTCGCTGTACGTCTTCTACATGCACGTCTTCGGCGGGCTGCCGACGTTCGACGGCACCGTCTACACCTGGATGGCCTCGGACCTGTTCGAGTTCAACATCGGGTTCCTGGTCGACAACATGACCGCGATGATGATGGTCGTGGTCACCGGGGTCTCGCTGATGGTGCACATCTACACCATCGGCTACATGCACGACGACCCGGGCTACCAGCGCTTCTTCAGCTACATCTCGCTGTTCACCTTCTCCATGCTGATGCTGGTGATGGCGAACAACCTGCTGCAACTGTTCTTCGGCTGGGAGGCCGTCGGGCTGGTCTCCTACCTGCTGATCGGCTTCTGGTACAAGCGCGAGTCGGCCATCTTCGCCAACCTCAAGGCCTTCCTCGTCAACCGGGTGGGCGACTTCGGCTTCCTGCTCGGGATCGCCGCGATCCTGATGTACGCCGACACGCTGCACTACGCCACGCTGTTCGAGCGGCTGCCCGAACTGGTCGACATGAAGGTCGAGTACCTGCCGGGCGTGGAGTGGTCCGTCGTGACGGTCATCGCGATCCTGCTGTTCATCGGCGCGATGGGCAAGTCGGCCCAGGTGCCGCTGCACGTGTGGCTGCCGGACTCCATGGAAGGCCCGACCCCGATCTCCGCGCTGATCCACGCGGCGACCATGGTCACCGCCGGCATCTTCATGGTGGCGCGCTTCTCGCCGCTGTTCGAGCTCTCCGATGCCGCGCTGTCGTTCATCCTGGTCATCGGGGCGATCACCGCGCTGTTCATGGGCCTGCTCGGCATCGTGCAGAACGACATCAAGCGCGTGGTCGCCTACTCGACGCTCTCGCAGCTCGGCTACATGACCGTCGCGCTGGGCGTGTCGGCCTACAGCCCGGCACTGTTCCACCTGATGACCCACGCCTTCTTCAAGGCGCTGCTGTTCCTTGCCGCCGGTTCCGTGATCATCGCGCTTCACCACGAGCAGGACATGCGCAAGATGGGCGGGCTGGCGAAGAAGCTGCCGATCACCTTCGTCACCTTCCTGATCGGTGCGCTGGCGCTGATCGGCTTCCCCGGCACGTCGGGCTTCTACTCCAAGGAGTCGATCATCTACGCGGTCGAGGCCTCGACCCTGCCGGGCGCGACGTTCGCCTACTGGGCCGTGTTCGCCGGCGTGTTCGTCACCGCCTTCTACACCTTCCGCATGATGTTCCTGGTGTTCTTCGGCCAGCCGCGCATGAGCGACGAGGAGTACTCCCACGTCAAGGAAACGCCCAAGGTGGTCACCGTGCCGCTGATCCTCCTGGCGGTACCGTCGCTGGTGATCGGTTTCCTCGTGATCGAGCCGATGCTCTTCGGCGGCTACTTCGACGACTCGATCCGCGTGCTGGCCACCCACGGCGCGATGGCGGCGATCGAGTCGAAGTTCCACGGCGCGTGGGACATGTTCCTGCACGGCTGGGCGACCTCCGTGGTCTGGATGGCGCTGGGCGGCGTCGCACTGGCCGCCGTGATGTACCTCGGCGTGCCGAAGACCGCCCCGGCGGCGGCCGCCAAGGCACTGGCCTGGCCGCGCCGGGTGCTCGAGGAGGGCTACGGCTTCGACTCGTTCAACAACACCGTGATCGCCGGCGGCTCGCGCCTGCTCGGCCGCGGGCTGTGGCGCGGCGCCGACCTGCGCGCGATCGACGGCTGGCTGGTCAACGGCTCTGCGGACCTCATCGGTCGCATGGCCCAGCTCTGGCGCCGTGCCCAGACCGGCTACCTCTACCACTACGCGTTCGTCATGATCCTCGGCCTGATCGGCCTGATGACCTGGATCGTGTTCCTGAACCCGTAACGACAGAACACTTAGAAGGATAACGGTTCGATGCTCACTTCCTGGCCGATACTGAGCCTGCTCGTCTGGCTGCCGATTGCCGCCGGTCTTGCCGTCATGCTGTTCGGTGAACGCCGTGCCGACGGCGCGCGGTGGTTCTCCCTCACGGTGTCCGTGGTGGTCTTCCTGGTCAGCCTGCTGCTGATCGTGGGGTTCAACACGTCCACCGCGGCGATGCAGTTCGTCGAGCACGTGCCCTGGATCCCGGCCTTCGGCATCAACTACGCGCTGGGCGTGGACGGCATCTCCATGCCGCTGATCGTGCTGACCACCTTCACCACGGTGCTGGTGGTGATCGCGGCCTGGGAAGTGATCAAGGACAAGGCGCACCAGTACCTGGCCGCCTTCCTGATCATGGAAGGCATGATGAACGGCACCTTCGCCGCCATGGATGCCATCGTCTTCTACTTCTTCTTCGAGGGCATGCTGATCCCGATGTTCATCATCATCGGGATCTGGGGTGGTCCGCAGCGCGTGTACGCGACGATCAAGTTCTTCCTGTACACCTTCCTCGGTTCGGTGTTCATGCTGGTCGCGCTGATCTACATGTACTTCCAGGCCGGCAGTTTCGCCATTCCGGTGTTCCATGACCTGAAGCTGGGACTGACCGAGCAGATCCTGATCTTCCTGGCGTTCCTGATCGCCTTCGCGGTGAAGATCCCCATGTGGCCGGTGCACACCTGGCTGCCGGATGCCCACGTCGAGGCGCCCACCGGCGGCTCGGTGATCCTGGCGGCGATCATGCTCAAGATCGGCGGCTACGGCTTCTTGCGCTTCTCGTTGCCGATGACCCCCGACGCCGCGGCGACGCTGGACTGGCTGATGATCGCGCTGTCGCTGATCGCCATCGTCTACATCGGCCTGGTGGCCATGGTCCAGTCGGACATGAAGAAGCTGGTGGCCTATTCGTCGATCTCGCACATGGGCTTCGTCACGCTGGGCATGTTCGTGATCTTCATGATCGTGGCCAACCCGGACAACCCCTCGGCCAGCGGCGTGACCCTGGCGCTCGAGGGCGCGATGGTCCAGATGGTCTCCCACGGCCTGATCTCCGCGGCGATGTTCCTCTCGATCGGCGTGCTCTACGACCGGCTGCACACCCGGGACATCTCGGCCTACGGCGGGGTGGTCAACACCATGCCCTGGTTCGCCGCGCTGGTGGTGCTGTTCGCCATGGCCAACGTCGGCCTGCCGGGCACCTCGGGCTTCGTCGGCGAGTTCATGGTCATCCTCGCCTCGTTCAAGGCCAACTTCTGGATCGCCCTGGCCGCGGCCCTGACGCTGATCATCGGCGCGGCCTACACCCTGTGGATGGTCAAGCGCGTGATCTTCGGCGAGGTGAAGAACGAGGGCGTCAAGACGCTCGAGGACCTGAACTTCCGCGAGGCATGGATCCTGGGCGTGCTCGCCTTCCTGATCATCCTCATCGGTGTCTGGCCGAACCCGCTGGTCGAGGTGATGCACGCTTCGATCGAGAACCTGGCGCAACAGGCGCTGACCACCAAGTTGTAAGACGTTCCCTATGACACTCGCCTCACTGAACCTGCAACCGGTCCTTCCCGAAATCGTCCTCGCGGCGATGGCGTGCCTGATCCTGCTCGTCGACCCGTTCCTGCCCAAGCGGGGACCGTCGGTGAGCTTCGGCCTCTCGATCCTGACGCTGATCGCCCTGTTCGTGATCACCCTGGTCCAGATGGACGAGGGCGTGCGCATGAGCTTCGGCGACATGGTGGTCAACGATCCCATGGCCGACGTGATGAAGCTGTCGGTCTACGTGCTGGTCGCGGCGGTGTTCGTCATCTCGCGGGCCTACCTGCGCCAGCGCGGCATCGACAAGGGCGAGTACTACATGCTGGGCCTGTTCGGCGTGCTCGGCATGATGATCACCATCTCGGCCAACCACCTGCTGCTGCTCTACCTGGGCCTGGAACTGCTGTCGCTGTCGATGTACGCCATGACCGCGTTCAAGCGCGACGACGGCCGGGCCTCCGAGGCGGCGATGAAGTACTTCGTCCTCGGCGCGCTCGCCTCGGGCATCCTGCTCTACGGCATGTCGCTGCTCTACGGCGTGACCGGTGACCTCACGCTGACCGCCATCGCCGATTCCGTCGCCGGCGGCGAGGACTCGATCGTGCTCAAGGCCGCCGTGGTGCTGATCGTGGTCGGCGCGATCTTCAAGATGGGCGTGGCGCCGTTCCACATGTGGCTGCCGGACGTCTACGAGGGCGCCCCGACCGCGGTGACCATCTACCTGGCCGCCGCCCCCAAGATCGCCGCGCTGGCGCTGATCCTGCGCCTGCTGGTCGACGGGATGGGTCCGCTGTTCGCCGACTGGCAGCCGATGCTGATCGTCGTCGCGATGCTCTCCATGGCCATCGGCAACGTGGTGGCCATCGCGCAGTCGAGCTTCAAGCGCATGCTGACCTACTCGACCATCGGTCACGTCGGCTTCATCCTGCTCGGCGTGCTGGCCGGCACGGCCGCCGGCTACTCCGCGGCACTGTTCTACACCATCGCCTACGCGGTGATGACCATCGGCGGCTTCGGCATCATCCTGCTGCTGGCCCGCCAGGGCTTCGAGGCCGAGGAGCTCGACGACCTCAAGGGGCTCAACGACCGCAGCCCGGTGATGGCCTTCGTCTTCCTGCTGCTGATGTTCTCCATGGCCGGCATCCCGTTCACCTTCGGCTTCTGGGCGAAACTTGCCGTGCTGCAGGCTGTCGTAGGGGTCGGGCTGTGGTGGCTGGCGACCTTCGCCGTGGTCACGGCCGTCATCGGCGCCTTCTACTACCTGCGGGCGGTGAAGATGGTCTACTTCGACGAGCCGGTCGACCGCAGTCCCATCGAGGCGGACGTCAACGTGCGCGGCGTGCTCGCCCTGAGCGGCATCGCCATGCTGGTGTTCGGCCTGTACCCGACCGGGCTGACGGCACTGACCGCCGGCGCGTTCGGACTCTGAACCTGCCGGGCCCCGTGGCCCGGGCAAACACAACGAGGTCTCCATGGTCCCCGACTGGATCGTCATCGTCTACCTGCTGGCACTGCTCGTCCTGGCCAACCTGCCGTTCGTCAACCAGCGGCTGTTCCTGGTCGTCCCGGTGGCGGCGCCCGGCAAGCTCAAGTCGTTCTGGTGGCGGCTGGTCGAGTGGGTGGTCTACTTCGTGATCGCCATGGGGCTGGGCCTGTACCTCGAGTACGCGCTCACGGGCATCGAGGCGAAGGACTGGATCTTCTGGGCGGTGGCGGCGAGCATCTTCGCCGTGTTCTCGGCGCCCGGTTTCATCTGGCAGTACCAGTTGCGCAAGTACCTGCAGGCCTGATCGCGGTCGGGGGCCTCGCCGGGCCCCGTCGGGAAAGACCGCCAGTCGAGCATGGCTCGCTGGCGGTTTTTTCGTATTGGATGTGGGCGTGGCGTGGTCGCTCTGCCGAGCGCGGGGTCGCCGTCCATCGTGGCACGGAGAGCGGTGACTATCCCCGCCGGCCCGTTCCGCGATGCTCTGTCATCGATCGCCGTGGTTGCCGGGCTCGTCGCGGGATGTCGTCGTGGCTGCGTTGCCGTCGTGCGCGGCCTCGGTCGACGTGTCAACATCAGCGGCCGGTGGATAGACCAGGCTGGCCGGGCGCTGACGGACGAGGTGCCAGTAGGCCCGCAACAGGTTGAGCGGACGCGAGATACGCGTTCCGCGCGCCCGCAGGGCGACGTTGAGGGCGAGGGCGAAGCTCACCGTCAGGTTGACCGCGCCGATCAGCAGCACGAAGCCCAGCAACAGGGCGAACATCAGCGGCCCGGCGAATTCCTGCGACATGGCGTAGCCTAGGTCCGCCGAGGAGAACGCCACGTGGCGGATGTCGAGCGGCAGACCGAGCAGGTAGCCCACGTAGCCGGTCGAGCCGAGCATGATGCCGAAGGCGAAGTTGCTGATCAGGGCGCCGTAATGGCCATCGATGTAGGCCGCCAGACGATGGCGTGTGCCTTGCGGCAGCAACCGTCGCAGCAGCGGGTGTTCGCGCAGTCGCGCCTCGAGGCCCAGATAGGCGGCGCGATTGTCGAAGAAGCCCGCGATCAGGCCCGAGAGGAACAGCCAGACGCCGGCAATGGCGGCGTAGAGCAGCGCCAACCCGGTCACGGGGTTGATGCCCTCGAGGATGTAGTCCGCCCGCTCGGGGCTGATCAGCGCCGTGCCGGCCTGTTGCTGCCACCACCAGGCGATCAGGAAGGCAAGCGAAAGGGCGGCGATCACGTTGCCGGCGATGGCGACGAACTGGGTGCGTCCGACGCGCAGCAGCAGGTCGGCGAGCTTGCGGGGATTCGCCCGGCCGCGCTCGCCCAGCTCGACCTGTTCGGCGATGCTCGCCGCCGTCATGGCCGGCTGCTTGGTGGCCACCGTGCCGTGCAGGATGTGGATCAGGACGAAACCCAGCCCGTAATTGAGACTGACCAGGACGGTTTCGGGCAGGCGCGCGAAGCCGCTTTCCAGGATGTGGATCTTGATCAGGGCCATCACCGCGATGACCAGCCCGCCGGCCAGCCCGGAGGCCAGCATTCGGAAATAGGCGGGGCGGTCGCCGGCGATGTAGTGCTCGCCCTTGTCGCTGGCGTTCTCGGTGACGCTGCGCGCCAGTTGACGCACGCTGCGGCGGATCAGCGGGCGGATGCCGTGGCGTTCGGCGCTGGCCTCGACCAGCTCGGTGAACAGGGTGGTGGCCCGTTCGCTGCACTGCTCGCAGGCCTTGGGATCGAGGATGTCGAGCAGGCGCTCGATCCGGGCGATGGTCTGGCCGAGCCGTTCGAGCAAATGCGTCAGCGCGATGCTGGTCCCTCCGCTGACCGCGCGCCGGCGCAGGCGCTCGACCTCCTCACGGCACTGCTCGAGCAGCACGCGGATGTGGGCGTCGTCGTGGAAGTCCTTGAGCTTGCCTTCCAGCCAGCCGACGTAGTCGCGCACGTAGGCGCCGACCTCTCGCTGCAGGGCGATGAAGCTGGAATCGCGGGTGGCCATGCTCGGGTCGAGGCGCAGGATGTCGGGCTCGAATTCCTCGGCGGCGATCCAGATGGCCAGCATCTCCACGGCGTAGAGCGCCTCGCGGGTCAGCCGGTCCCTGCCTCTCTGCCCGGTCTCGTCAGGCTCCCACGGCCAGAGCGTGCGCATCAGCCGTTCCCAGCAGGCCGGCGGCACCTGCGCCACCCAGTCGGGATCGTCGGTCTCGTGGAAGGCGAGGTAGAACACGTCTCGCGCATTCATCGGGTCGGCAGGCGCCGGGTTCAGGCGTTCGTAGACGCGTTGGCCCAGCTCGCGCAGAAAGCCGCGCCGGGAGAACAGGCCCAGTCCCGCCAGGATCTGGAAGAAGCGTGCCTGGTCGAGCCACTCCCCTAGGCGCTCGTGAAGGGCCTGCTGCGCGTCGGGGTCGGCTTCGAGAGCGGCCTGCAGTCCCTCGATGCGGTCGATGGCCGACGCGGCATCCTCGGCCGGGCCGGGACGCAGCCAGTCGATGATGGCGACCAGCGTGCCGACGGGATCGTCCGCGTGGCGTTCGGCAAGTGTCCGGAGCAACTGCTGGGGCATGGGGCGATCCTGTCGGAAGAGGGCGGTCGGTTCAGAGGCGTCGGGCCATCTCCTCGGCGCGGGCCAGGTACTTGCCGCGCTGGAACAGCAGACGCCAGCGGCGACCGCCCACCTGGTCGAAGAGAATCGTGGCGCGCACGCCGGCGAGCAGCAGGGCGCGCACCGTCGAGGAGATCTGCAGGTCCTCGAGGTGGTGCTTCTCGCCGTTGATGACGAACTTCTGCGGCAGGTTGCTCAGGGTCGAGCGATAGAGGTTGTTCAGGTCGGCCATCAGGCCGCTGTCGGCACCGTGCTGGTCGAAGGCGGGCTTGAGCTCCTCGAGGCGGGAGAACAGCTTTGCCGCCATCTCGTCATCGCGACGGAAGGCCTTGGTGACCGCGAACAGGGTGACCACGTAGCGGGTCAGTTCCAGATCCCTCGGTTCGCGGGACTTGCCGGCCAGCAGCTCGGTCAGGCGTTTCATGCCGAAGCGCACCCCGGGCAGGCCGCCGTAGATGCTGGCCGTGTCCGGCGCGTCGAAGGCGAACAGCGACCCGATGCTCGCCTCGAGCGCCTGCTGGTCGGCGACGCGGCCCTCCCAGGCGAGCGTCTGGATCAGTTGCACGGCCTGGGTCATGCCGGCCATGGCGATGAGCTGGTCGTCGATGCTTGAGGCCATTGTCTCGGATATCTCGGCGTTGGGTTCGAATCAGCCCCCGGGCAGGGCGCGGGTGATCACCGCGCCGCCCAGGCACAGGGGGCCATCATAGAACACGATCGACTGACCCGGCGTGATCGCCCGCTGCGGGTTCTCGAACCGGGCGATCAGCCGGTCGCCGTCCTGCTCGATCTCGACGGCCTGGTCGGGTTGCCGGTAGCGGATCTTGGCGGTGACGGGCCGGTCGGCCGGCGGCGGCTCGATCCAGTGGACCTGCTCGGCTTCCAGTGCCGGGGCGAACAGGGCGGGGTGGTTCTTGCCCTGGGCGACCAGCAGGACGTTGCGTTCGAGATCCTTGCCCACCACGTACCAGGGCTCGTCGCCGTGCGTCTTGAGCCCGCCGATGCCGAGCCCCTGGCGCTGGCCGATGGTGTGGTACATCAGCCCCTGGTGGGTGCCCAGGCGCTCGCCCTCGAGCGTCTCGATCGGCCCCGGCTGCGCGGGCAGGTAGGTCTGCAGGAAGTCGGCGAAGCGCCGCTCGCCGATGAAGCAGATCCCGGTCGAATCCTTCTTCTGCGCGGTGACCAGGCCGTGCTCGGCCGCGATCTCGCGCACGCGCGGCTTTTCCAGCTCGCCCAGCGGGAAGTACGCCGCGCCGATCTGCTCGCGGGACAGGGCGTGAAGGAAGTAGCTCTGGTCCTTGTTCTCGTCGACCCCGCGGGCCAGGTGCACGCCCCGCGCGTCGTCGATTCGACGGGCGTAGTGGCCGGTGGCGATGGCATCGGCGCCCAGCTCGCGGGCGTGGTCGAGGAAGGCGCGGAACTTGATCTCGCGGTTGCAGAGGATGTCCGGGTTGGGCGTGCGCCCGGCGCGGTATTCGTGCAGGAAGTGCTCGAAGACGCGGTCCCAGTACTCCGACGAGAAGTTGACGTAGTGGAACTCGATGCCGAGGCGATCGGCCACCGCCATGGCATCGAGCATGTCGTCCTTGGCCGCGCAGTACTCGTCGTCGTCATCGCCCTCCCAGTTCTTCATGAACAGGCCCTCGACCCGGTAGCCGGCGTCCTTGAGGAGCAGGGCGGCCACCGAGGAGTCCACGCCGCCGGAAAGCCCCACGACGATGCGCGGGGCGTCGGCCGGGGCCGGGGGGATGATCGGTTGCTTGCTGGTGTCGGTCATCGGATCGAATGGATCAGGTCGAGGGGGAAACGCCGCCCGCGCTCGAAGTCGCGGATCGCGGCGACGACGAACGGCGAGCGGTGCGGGACGGCCGAGGCCTCGATGGCCCGGCGCGTCATGAAGCGCGCCTCGATGATGCCGTCGTCGAGCGGCTCCTCGTCGGGCTCGCCATCGATCTCGCCGATGATCGCCACCCGCAGGATGCGCCGCCCGGCCGGCGGGTTGTCGTGGTACAGGCCCAGCAAATGCTGCGGTTCGAAGGCGAAGCGGGTTTCCTCGCGCACCTCGCGGACCACCGCCTCGAGCAGGCTTTCGCCGGGCTCGACGTGGCCGGCCGGCTGGTTGAGGCGCCGCTCGCCGCGAACCGACTCCTCGACCACGAGGTAGTGGTCCTCGCGGCAGGCGATGCCGGCGACGGTGAGACCCACCAGGGGGCGTTCGGTGGTGTTGATCGACATGGCGGCATTATACCGGTGTGTGCAAGGACCCCCGCTGCTCACTCCTCCTCCCGCTTTGCCTTCCACTCGTAGAGCAGGTCCAGCGCCTCGCGGGGGGTGATCTCGTCCGGGTCGAGCGCGTCGATCGCCTCGAGCAGCGGGTCGGGCTCGGCCTCCACCGGGGGCGCGGAAGGCTCGGCGGCGAACAGGTCGAGCTGTGGGGCCTGCGCGCCGTGGCTGCCCTGCCACTCCAGCTTTTCCAGCAGCCCCCGCGCGCGACGGATGGCGGGGCGGGGCAGGCCGGCCAGCCGGGCGACGTCGATGCCGTAGCTCTGGTTGGCCGGGCCCTCCTTGACCCCGTGCAGGAAGACCAGCTCGCCGTTGTGCGTGATCGCCTCGAGGTGCACGTTCACCAGCGTCTCGAACTGCTCGGCCAGCGTGGTCAGCTCGAAGTAGTGGGTGGCGAACAGCGTCATCGCCCGGTTCTTCTGCAGCAGGTGCTCGGCGACCGCCCAGGCGAGCGCCAGCCCGTCGAAGGTCGAGGTGCCCCGGCCGATCTCGTCGATCAGCACCAGCGAGCGCTCGGTGGCGTGGTGGAGGATCTCGGCGGTCTCGGTCATCTCCACCATGAAGGTCGAGCGCCCCGAGGACAGGTCGTCCGAGGCGCCGATCCGGGTGAAGATCCGGTCGATCGGGCCGATCTCGGCGCTCTCGGCCGGTACGTGCGCCCCGGCGTGGGCCAGCAGCACGATCAGGGCGGTCTGGCGCATGTAGGTGGACTTGCCGCCCATGTTCGGCCCGGTGATCAGGAGCATGCGCCGGTCGGGTGCCAGCTCGGCGTCGTTGGGCACGAACACCTCGTCGCTGTTGGCCTCGACCACCGGGTGGCGTCCCTGGCGGATGTCGATGCCGGCGATCCGGCGGAACGACGGCGCCACCCAGTGCTGACGCTCGGCGACGTCGGCCAGGGCGGCCAGCGTGTCGAGGTCGGCCAGCGCGTCGGCCCGGCGGCGGAGCTCGGCCTGCTGTTCGGCCAGCGTGCCCAGGAGCGACTCGAAGCATTCCTTCTCCCGGGCCAGCGCCTTCTCCCTAGCGGTGAGCACCTCCTGCTCGAAGGTCTTGAGGGCGGGGTTGGTGTAGCGCTCGACGGACTTGAGCGTCTGGCGGCGGGTGAAGCTCTCCGGCATGCGCGCCGACTGGCTGCGCGGCACCTCGAAGTAGTAGCCGTGCACCCGGTTGTAGGCGAGCTTCAGGTTTTCCACCCCCGACTGCATGCGCGCGTCCTGCTCCATGGCGGTGAGCGTCACGTCGGCCCGCTCGGAGAGCCCGCGCAGGCGGTCGAGCTCCGCGTCGAACCCGGCCGCGATCACCCCGCCGTCGCGCAGCCAGACCGAGGGCTTCTCGGCGACGGCCGCGTCCAGCAGCTCGCGCGCGGCCGGCAGGTCGGCCAGTGCCTCGGCCAGCGACCGGATCAGCGGCTGCTGGCAGTCGGCGAGCAGGGCGGTGAGTTCCGGCAACTGGTGCAGCGAGTCGCGCAGGGCGGCGAGATCTCGCGGTCGGGCGGTGCCCAGCACGATGCGCGTGGTGATGCGCTCGATGTCGTTGACCTGGCGCAGGCAGGCGAACAGCCCGGCGGGCAGTTCGCGTTCGCGCAGCTCGGCGATCGCCTGGTGGCGGGCGGCAAGCTGCCCGTGGTCGCGCAGCGGCCGGGCCAGCCACTCGCGCAGGCGCCGGGCGCCCATGCCGGTGGCCGTGCGGTCGAGCAGCCCGATCAGCGAGCCGCCGCGGTTGCCCTGGCTGTCCTCGAAGAGCTCCAGGTGGCGACGGGTGTGCACGTCCAGCAGCAGGGCATCCCCGGTCTGCTCGACGGCCAGCGAGTCGATGTGCCCGATGTGGGTCTTCTGCGTGTCGGTGACGTACTGCCAGAGTGCCCCGGCCGCCCCCAGCGCCGCCTCCAGCGGTTCGCGGTTGTCGGCGTGGATGCCGAAGCCGGAGAGATCGCGGGTGCCGAACTGGCGGCACAGCCGCTCGACGGCCGTGTCGGCGGCGAAGTGCCAGTCCGGGCGCTCGCGGGCAGGCGCGCCGTCCCGCCACAGGCCGGCGGTCAGCTCGTCGAGGGTCACCCCCTCGGGAAGCAGCAGCTCCCGGGGGTCGATGCGCGCCAGCTCGGTGGCCAGCTCGTCGGGCCCCTCGGGGGCCATGACCGCGAAGCGCCCGCTGGACAGGTCCAGGTGCGCCAGTCCCAGCCGGACCCGCCCGCGCCTTCGAGCCACGGCCACGGCGGCCAGGCGCGCGGCCCGGCGCTGTTCGAGCAGGGCCTCGTCGGTGACCGTGCCCGGGGTGACCACCTTGACCACCTCGCGCTGCATCGGCCCCTTGGCCTGCACGTCGCCGACCTGCTCGCAGATGGCGACCGACTCCCCGGCCTTGAGCAGGCGGGCGAGGTAGGACTCGTAGGCGTGGACCGGCACCCCGGCCATGGGAATCGGCTCCCCGGCGGAGGTGCCGCGCTGGGTGAGCGTCAGGTCGAGCAGGCGGGCGGCGTGACGCGCGTCCTCGAAGAACAGCTCGTAGAAGTCGCCCATGCGGTAGAACAGCAGCACGTCGGGGTACGCTTGTTTGATGCGCAGAAACTGCTGCATCATGGGCGTGTGGGCGCTGAGGTCGGGGCTCTCGTCGGCCGGCGCGGCACCCGGCGTCTCGCCGGATACGTCGATGGATGCGGGGTTTGTGCTCATGCGCGCCATTGTAAACAATTCGGTCCCCGTGCACGGGGTCGCGACGCGGCTGGATTTCGCAGGATGAGCGAGCAGAACGGACAACCCGGCAATCCGCCCGGCTGGACCCCGCCGGGGGAGTTGACTGCCGATATCACGCGGCGCGAGCAGCGCATCGCCTGCCTGGCCGAGGCGCTGGAGGCCCGCGGGATGCGCGTTGCCACGGCCGAGTCCTGCACCGGCGGACTGATGGCGGCCAACCTCACCGACCGGCCGGGCAGCTCGCAGTGGTTCGACTGCGGGTTCGTCACCTACAGCAACCAGGCCAAACAGCGGGACCTGGGCGTGCCGGCGCACGTCCTGGCCGAGGCCGGGGCGGTGAGTGCCGAGGCGGTCGCGGCGATGGCCGAGGGCGTGATTCGCCGGGCGGGCGTCGAGTACGCCGTGGCGATCAGCGGGGTGGCCGGTCCGGGCGGCGGCAGCGAGGCCAAGCCGGTCGGCACCGTCTGGCTCGGCTGGGCCTGGTGCCCGCCGGTCGCCGCGGACGGCAGCCGCCCGCCCGGCGCGCAGACCTTCACCGCCCGCTACCGGTTCGAGGGCGACCGCCAGGCGGTGCGCGAGGCGGCCGTGGACGTGGCCCTGCGCGGCCTGTGCGCGCACCTCGGCGGCCACGACTGGGACGAGTCGGCCGCCGGGGCGTGGTCGGACGCCCACTGGCCCGTCGCCGGACTGAAGCTGT
>NZ_JBKGYT010000005.1:0-39324 GCF_046545975.1 Guyparkeria sp.
GCAGGCGACGACTCGTCAGGGGCCGGTCACGTTGTCGCGCAGGTAGTGCGGCACGGCTTCGTCTGGCGCAATCCATGCCTCGCGACCGGTCGACGCGATGATTCGCAGCGCATCTTGCGCGTGCGGCAGGGCATCGTCGTAACCGGCGAGAAGGCCGGGAACGTCCAGCAGTTCCGGGTAGCGGCCGAAACCGCTGCCCGCGGCAATCAACCGGTCCGACACGGGGGACGGGAAGACCGGCTCGATCACGGACTCGGCGAGGATCGGCCGCATGCCACGGTCGCCCTCCACGAGGTAGGCGGCCCGGTAGATTTCTCCCATCCGGGCATCGATCGCCACCCGGATCTCCATCGATTCCGTCCCACCACCGCCTGCCGACCCGGTCCGGAAACGTTCCAGGGCACCCATGGCAAGGCATTCGAGCGAGGAAACCGGCACCAGCGGCAGGCCACGGGCGATGGCGATGCCCTGGGCCATGGCCGTGGCGATGCGCACCCCGGTGAACGAGCCGGGTCCCCGGCCGAACCCGACAAGATCGAGATCGGCGAATCCGATCCCCGCCTCGGAAAGCAGGCCTTCGGCCATGGGCAGCAGGAGCCGGGCGTGACCACGGGGGGCCACTTCGAATGCCGTGACGGTCTCCCCGTTCACCGCCACGCCGGCGGTGCAGGCCTCGGTCGAGGAGTCGAGATAAAGGATGTTCAAGCAGGCACCTCTGGGACATCCGTGCCGGGACCAGGCACGAGATCAACGGTGCGCGGATTCTACCGCAATGGCCCGCCGTCCTGGTCGGGGGTCCAGTGACGGGCGATCTCGTCGAGCAGCCAGCGTGTCGAGCCGTCGAACGGTCGATGATCCGGACCCTCGCCGATGTAGGGCTCGACCTCGTTCGCCATCTGCTTGCCGAGTTCGACGCCCCACTGGTCGAAGGAATCGATCTGCCAGACCGCGCCGGCAACGAAGACCCGGTGCTCGTACAGCGCCAGCAGCGCACCGACGGCCTCGGGCGTCATCTCCGGGAACAGGATGGTGTTCGAGGGCTGCCCGCCCGGGCAGACGCGGTGCGGCGCGATCCGGCGGATGGTCTCCTCGTCGGCACCCTCCTCGCGCATCTGCGCCTCGACCTCCTCCTGGCTGCGGCCGAGCATCAGTGCCCGGCTCTGCGCAACGAAGTTGGCCAGCAACTGGCGCTGCTGCCGGTCGATGGGCGAGTGCGTGCGAACCGAGCAGATGAAATCCGACGGGATCAGGCGAGTGCCCTGGTGCAGCAGCTGGTAGAAGGCGTGCTGCCCGTTGGTGCCCAGCCCGCCCCAGAGCACGGCGCTGGTGTGCGAGTCGACCGGCTGGCCGTCGATCCGCACCCTTTTGCCGTTCGACTCCATCATCAGCTGCTGCAGGTGGGCCGGCAGGAAGCCCAGACGCGTCCCGTAGGGGAAGACGGCCAGCGAATCCGAGCCGAGGAAATCGGCGTTCCAGACGTCGATCAGGCCGAGGATCAGCGGCAGGTTATCCCGCCCTTCCCGCGTACGGAATTCCTCGTCCATGGCATGCGCCCCGTCGAGCAGGCGCATGAATCGGTCCATCCCCAGGTAGAGCGCGATCGGCAGCCCGATGGCCGACCAGAGCGAATACCGCCCGCCGACCCAGTCCCAGATGGGAAACATGTTCGCCGGGTCGATGCCGAAGTCGCGCACCCGCTCGGTGTGCGTGGAGACCGCGACGAAGTGCTTCTTGATCGCCTCCTCGTCCGGAGCGCTCTGGAGGAACCACCGGCGCGCCGAGCGGGCGTTGGCGAGGGTTTCCTGCGTCCCGAAGCTCTTGGATGACACCACGAACAGCGTGGTCTTCGGGTCGAGCACCGCGAGCTTGGAGGCGAGATCGCTCGGCGCGATGTTGGAAACGAAATGCGCGCGGATGTTTTGGTCGGCATAGGAGCCCAGTGCGCGGCAGACCATGCGGGTGCCGAGGTCCGAACCGCCCACCCCGATGTTGACCACGTCGGTGATCCGGTCGCCGGCGTACCCGCGCCATTCGCCGGAATGCACGGCGTTGACGAACCGTTCCATGTGGTCGAGGACGGCATTGACCTCCGGCATGACGTCCTTGCCGTCGGTGACGATGGGACGGTTGGCGCGATTGCGCAACGCCACGTGCAGCACGGCCCGGTCTTCGCTGCCGTTGATGTGCTCGCCGGCGAACATGGCATCCCGCGTCTTCAGGACACCGCGTTCCTCGGCCAGCGCCAGCAGGGCATCGATCACGTCATCGGTCAGGCGCTGCTTCGAGTAGTCGATCGCCAGCCCCGCGGCGTATCCGCTGAGACGCTCGGCACGATCGGGGTCGGCCTCGAACCATTTGCTGGGATGCCGGCGCATGTGTTCGGTGGCCTTGACCTCGAGAATCTGCCACACCGGGCTCATCCGGCCGACATACCTTTCGTGCTGCATCAGTCCTCCCCTGGAATCTTCAGATTGTTTCGCCAGCGATGCGAGTCGTCGTCGAACAGTCGATCCGCCTCCGGCGGGCCCCAGGACCCGGCGGGATACGTGGGTATGTAGTCACGCTCGACCGCCCAGTTGCGCAGGATGGGGTCGACCACCCGCCAGGCCCAGGACACCTCATCATATCGAAGGAACAAGGTCTGGTCGCCGTTGATCACGTCCAGGATCAGCGCGGCGTAGGCATCGAGCTTCTGCGGCTGCGGCCCCGTGTAGCTGGCATCCATCTGCACGGTGCGCGTGCGCATCTCCAGCCCCTCGGTCTTGATCTGGATCTCGAAACGGAAGTTCTCCTCCGGCTGGATCCCGATCAGCAGCCAGTTGGGCACCGTGTGGGCGATCTGGGTTTCGCGGAACAGTTGCTGCGGCGGTTCCCGAAAGCGGATCGAGATCTGCGAGTGGGTCTTCGCCATCCGCTTGCCGGTGCGCAGGTAGAACGGCACGCCACGCCAGCGCCAGTTGTCGATGTAGAGCTTCAGCGCGGCATAGGTTTCCGTGACCGAGTCCCCCGGGACGCCCGGTTCGTCCAGGTAGCCGCGCTCGTTCTCGCCGTTGACCACGCCGCGGGCGTACTGGGCCCGGAATGCCTGGGCATGAACGCCCCGATGCGCGATCGGCCGGATGCAGCGCAGGACCTTCACCTTCTCGTCGCGCACCGCCTCGGCATCCATCGACGCGGGCGGCTCCATGGTGACCAGCGTCAGCATCTGCATCAGGTGGCTCTGCACCATGTCGCGCAGGGCACCCGCGGAGTCGTAGTATTCCCCGCGGCCCTCGATGCCATGCTCCTCGGCATGCGAGATCTGCACGTGGTCGATGTAGTTCCGGTTCCACAGCGGTTCAAGCAGCAGGTTGGCGAATCGCATCACCATGATGTTCTGCACGGTGCCCTTGCCGAGGTAGTGGTCGATGCGGAAGATCTGCCGTTCCTCGAAGTGCTGGTGCAGCAGGCTGTCGAGGGCATGCGCGCTGTCGATGTCGTGGCCGAAGGGCTTCTCGATCACCACCCGGCGACAACCGGTCGCCTCGTCGGTCAGACCGGCGCCGGCGAGGTTGTGACAGATGGCGCCGAAGGCCTGGGGGGAGACCGCGAAGTAGAACATCACGCAGTCCGGGTACTCCGGACGCTCGAGCCGCTCGGCCAGCCGCGAGAAGCAGTTCGGGTCGTTGTGGTCTCCGCCGTGGAAATGCAGCCGGGGCAGCAGCCGGTCGATGGCCTCGTTCCCCGGGCTGTCATCCTCGCTGCCCGCCAGGCACATGCGGCGGACGTCCTCCCGCCATTCCTCGTCGTTCCATTCGCGGCGCCCGAAACCGATGATGCGGGTTCCGTCGGCCAGCTGGCCGGCCTGTTCGAGCTGATAGAGTGCCGGCAACAGCTTCGCCCGGGCGAGGTTGCCCGTGGCGCCGAAGATCACGATCGTCACCGAGTGGGGCGTATCCATGCTTTTACGCTTCCGCATCGGCATCCTCCCTCGACGAGCCCCGTCCTGGGCGGGGCGAGGCGATCACGAATCCCCCTCCTGGCGGCCGCGTTCGACGGCATGGCCACCGAAGGCATTGCGCATCATCGCCAGCACGCGGTTGCCGTAGCCCTCGTCGTCCTGGCTGGCAAAGCGCATCTGCAGCGCGAGGGTCATGACGGGCGCGGCGACACCCAGGTCGATGGCCTCGATGGCCGTCCACCGGCCCTCGCCCGAATCGGCCACGACGGGGCGGATCTCGTCGAGCGACTGGCCCTCGGAACGCAGCGCCTCGGCAGTGAGATCCAGCAGCCAGCTCTGCACCACGGACCCCTCGCGCCAGAGCTCGGTGATCTGGGCCAGGTCGAGATCGAACTCCTTCTTGCGGCGCAGCACGGCGAGTCCCTCGGCCATGGCCTGCATCATCCCGTACTCGATCCCGTTGTGAATCATCTTGGTGAAGTGTCCCGAGCCCACGGGACCGACGTGTCCCCAGCCGCTGTCGGGCGACGGTGCGAGCACCCGGATGGCCGGCTCGATCACCGCGAACGCCTCGCGCGAGCCGCCCACCATCAGGCTGTAGCCGTTCTTCAGCCCCCAGACACCGCCGGAGGTGCCGCAATCGAGGAAATGCACCCCGGCTTCCTCGACCCGCGCGGCATGCCGAATGGTCTCGGTGTAACGGGAGTTGCCGCCGTCGACCAGCACATCGCCCGGCCTGAGCCGGGGGAGAAGTCGGTCGATGGTCTGCCCGGTGATCGGTCCGGCGGGCAGCATGAGCCAGATGATACGAGGCTCTTCCAACTGGCGGAACATCTGGTCCTCGTCATAGGCGGCGATGACGTTGTCCTCTTCCGCGACAAGCGCGTCGATCGGCTCGGGACTGCGGTTGTGAGCCACGACCTCGATTCCGCCACGGGAAAGCCGGCGCGCCATGTTCGCGCCCATCCGTCCCAGTCCGAAGATAGCCAGTCTCATGTTCGATGTCCCCGAATGATTTGCTGATGACGTGAAACCTCAGGCCCCGGGCGAGCCCGCCCGACACATGGCGTGCGATCGCATCCCGGGCGCCACGAATCCTTTATACGCGAGAGTAGCTCATCGACATGAGGATTTTATGTCGGCGCCGGGGGCCGGGAGACGCGTCACCACCGCTTCCCCGCCCGTCGACGGCAAGAAACGACAGAAAACGATATAATGGCCGCGTTTTTGCCCGGCGTCTCCGGCCTGTCCAGCAGTCGGACCGGGATCTTCCGACCGGCCCACGGGCCGGCCCGAGCCGCAATACAACAATCCGCGAGATTCCTGACGCGATGACGACAAGCAACGATAAAGACAAGGCACTGCGCGCCCGGGTGCGCCTGTTCGGCAACCTGCTCGGCGAAGTGCTCCGTGAACAGGCAGGCAAATCGGTCTTCGATACCGTGGAAAGCCTGCGACGCGGCTTTATCCGCCTGCGGAAGAGCTACGACCCCGAGCTGTACCGCGAACTGATGGACGAGATCGAAAGCCTCGATGCCGAGAGCCTCAACCTGGTCGTTCGCGCCTACGGCCTGTACTTCAACCTCGTCAATATCGCCGAGGAGGACTACTCGCACCAGCACCGTCGACGGCAGATCCGTCGCGGTCTGCGCCTGTGGCGCGGTTCGTTCTACGACACCATCCGCGAGTTCCACCGCGACGGCGTGACTCCTGAACAGCTCCAGGATCTGCTCGACCGCCTGGTCTACATGCCGGTGTTCACCGCCCATCCCACCGAGGCGAAGCGACGCACCGTCATGGACCTGCAGCGCCGGATCTTCCTGCTCTGCGGCGAGCTCGACCGGCCGGAGTCCACCGGTGTCGAGCGCGAGCGGCTGCTCGACGAGGTGAAGGCCATCATCCTCGCCCTGCTGCGCACCAACGAGGTCCGGACCACCCGCCCCGAGGTCCACGACGAGATCCGCCTGGGCATGTACTACTTCCGCACCTCGATCTTCGCGGCGGTGCCCAAGGCCTACCGGTATCTCGAGCGTGCCGTGCGCCTGAACTACAACGACAACCACCCGGACAGGCCGGTGCGGGTGCCGAGCCTGTTCAAGTTCGGCTCCTGGATCGGCGGCGACCGGGACGGCAACCCCTTCGTCACCCACGACGTCACCATCTACGCGGTCTGTACCGCCTCGCAGACCATCCTCAAGGAATACCTCGCGCGCCTGCAGTCACTCAAGGGCATCCTGACCCACTCGCTGGCACTGGTGCCGGAAATCGACTGCCGTACCCTGGGCCTGCGGGACGACGCCGAGGCGCTGGGCCTGGTCGAGGCGAACAGCCGCGACGGCGAGTTCTACCCGGAAGAGCCCTACCGGCTCAAGCTCAAGGCGATCCGCAAGCGGCTCGGGTACAACCTCGCCTACGTGGAGAGCGAGCTCGAGGGGACGCCCCGGCCGCTGGACCCGCGCGCCTACCAGAGCAAGGAAGCCTTCCTCGACGACCTGTACCGGCTGCGTGATTCGCTGGTGGGCATCGGTGACCGCCTGCTGGCCGAGGGCGAGCTCAAGGACCTCATCCGCCTGGCCGAGACCTTCGGCTGGCACCTGGTGCGCCTCGACATTCGCCAGGAATCCACCGAGCACACCACCGCGGTCACCGAGGTCCTCAAACAGCTCGCGCCGGAAATCGACTACGCCGGTCTCGAGGAAGACGATCGCACCCGCGTGCTGGGTGAGCTGATCGAGGCCGGGACCCACCGCGCCGATGCCCTGGGCGAGGGGCTGTCGGACAAGACCCGCGAGGTGATCAAGGTTCTCGAGGTCAAGCGCCAGCTGATCGATCTCATCAGCCGCGAGTGCTTCGGCACCTACGTCATCTCGATGACGCATTCGGCCAGCCACGTGATGGAGGTCATGTATCTGGCCTCGCTCACCGGACTGGCCGGGAAGAAGGCGGACGGCAGCTGGTTCTCGGACATCCAGGTCTCGCCGCTGTTCGAGACCATCGAGGACCTCAAGCACATCGAGCACGTGCTGGGCACGCTGTTCGACAACCCGACCTACCGCGAGCTGCTGCGCGCCTCGGGTGACCTGCAGGAGGCCATGCTGGGCTATTCCGATTCCTGCAAGGACGGCGGCTCGCTCGCCTCGGTCTGGAACCTCTACAACGCGCAGAAGCGCGTGATCCGCCTGACCCGCAGCCACGGCATCGAGTGCCGGCTGTTCCACGGCCGCGGCGGCACCGTGGCCCGCGGCGGCGGCCCGACCCACGAGTCGATCCTTTCCCTGCCGCAGGGAACCGTGGAAGGCCAGATCAAGTTCACCGAGCAGGGTGAAGTGCTGTCATCGAAGTACAGCAACAACGAGACGGCCATCTACGAACTGACGATGGGCGCGACCGGCCTGATGAAGGCAACCCGCCACCAGGTCGCCCCGGAGGAGAAGGTATCCGAGGATCACGAGCAGGTCGTCTCCGACCTGGCGCGCTTCGGCGAGGAGGCCTACCGCAAGCTGACCGACGAGACGCCGTTCTTCTTCAACTACTTCCACGAGGCGACCCCGGTGCGGGAACTCGGCCTGCTCAACATCGGCTCGCGGCCGGCGTCGCGGAAGAAGGGCGACCTGTCCAAGGCCTCCGTGCGAGCCATTCCCTGGGTGTTCGGCTGGTCGCAGTCGCGCCACACCCTGCCGGCATGGTTCGGTATCGGTTCCGCCCTGCGTCGCTGGCGCGAGGAGAACCCGGAGCGCGAGGACACGCTCCACGAACTGTTCGAGAAGTGGCCGTTCTTCCACAGCATGCTGCGCAACACCCAGCTCTCCCTGACCAAGGGCGAGATGAACATCGCCCGCGAGTACGCCGGACTGGTTTCCGACCAGGAGAAGGCCCAGGAGGTCTACTCGATGATCCGGGAGGAGTACGAGCGCACGGTGGAGGAAGTCCTGCACGTCGCCCGCGTGGACTCGCTGGTCGACATCGACGAGTACATCGGCACCTCGATGAAGCGGCGCAACCCCTACCTGGACGTGCTCAACCACATCCAGATCACCCTGCTGGGCCGCCACCGCGACGAGTCCACCCCGGAGGCCGAGCGCGAGAAATGGCTGCCGCCCCTGCTGCGCAGCATCAACGCCATCGCCGCGGGCATGCGCAACACCGGCTGACAGTCGGTACCGCGCAGGCTTGTCAGAAGGCCGCGACACCCCCGGGTGTCGCGGCCTTCTCGTGTCAACCCGGCAGACGATCGTGGGCCAGCAGCTGCCCGCGGATGTCCTCGGCAAGCGCCTCGTCCAGCGCCCCGGGATCATGGCGCCATCGCCAGTTGCCCTCGGTGGTGCCGGGAACGTTGATGCGCGCCTCGCTACCCAGCCCGAGGAAGTCCGCCAGCGGCACGATCGCCAGGTTGGCGACCGACGCGAGCGCCGACCGAACCAGCGCCCGGGGCATCGGCACGTCGGGGCCGATGTCCTGCTCCTCCGCCAGTATCCGTCGCACCCTGTCCTGCCGCTGCGGGTCGAGCCCTTGCCACCAGCCGAGGGTGGTGTCGTTGTCGTGGGTGCCCGTGTAGACCACCGCGCGGCGCACGTGGCGCGAGGGCCGATAGGGATTGTCCTCGCCGTCGAAGGCGAACTGCAGGATCTTCATGCCCGGCAGGCCGAAGCGCTCGCGCAGCGCCGTCACCTCGGGCGTGATCACGCCGAGATCCTCCGCGACCAGCGGCAGGTGCCCGTCTGCCGTCGACTCCAGTGATTCCAGGATCGCCTCGCCCGGGGCCGGGACCCAGCGCCCGTGGGTGGCGGTCTGTGCCGCCGCGTCGATTTCCCAGTAGGCCTCCAGGCCGCGGAAGTGATCGATGCGCACCCAGTCGTAGATCTCGAGATGACGGGCGAAGCGTGCCTTCCACCAGGAAAAGCCGTCGCTCTCCATCCGCTCGTAGTCGAACAGGGGATTGCCCCAGCGCTGACCGGTCTCGGAGAAGTAGTCGGGCGGCACGCCGGCGACGACCTCCGGACGCCCATCGGCATCGAGCCGGAACTGGTCGCGGTTGGCCCAGACATCCGCCGAGTCGCCGGCGACGAAGATCGGCAGGTCGCCGAACAGGCGAATGCCCCGCTCGGCCGCATCGCCACGCAGGGCCTGCCACTGGCGGTCGAGCAGGAACTGCTCGAAGGCGATACCCCGCAGCGACTCGCCGTGACTCTCGCGAAAACGTCGCAGGGCCTCCGGATCCCGGTCACGCAGGCCCGCCGGCCAGTCGGCCCAGTCGGTACCGTCCTGCTCGGCCTTGATGCCCATGAACAGGGCGTAGTCGTCCAGCCAGTCGGATTCGCCCCGGGCGAAGGCCTCGAACTCGCCCACCAGCCGATCGCCGGCCCCGATTCCCCGACGCCGATCCTCGACGGGCACGCCACCGGCGAATGCCGGGTCGTCCTCGAGATCCGCCAGATCGAGAAAGGCCGGGTTCAAGGCGAACGATGACAGGCACTGATAGGGCGAACCGTCGGCATGCGTGGGCCCGAGCGGCAGCATCTGCCACACCGTCAACCCGGCCCGGTCCAGAAACCGGAGCAGCGAACGGGCATCGGCACCGAAGCCGGGCCGCGGAAGACTGAAGACCGGCAGCAACAGCCCGGCACGCCGAACGCTCGCCGGGGCCTCGAAAGGCAGGGTCCGGTCGGCCGGGTCCGCCCCGGTCATGCCCGGCCACGCCGCATGACACCCCCGGCCTCGACCTCGACATCCGCGGCCGCAGGTACGCAGACCGGCGTGTCGAGTTCCGCCGGCACCGGTCGCTCGATCAGCTCGTACAGGCGCCGGAGCTGCAGCCGGAACAGGCGATCGAAGTCGCGCACGGCTTCGGCGGGGTTCCCGTCGCCGAACCACCAGAACCAGTCCGATCCCTCGCACACCGCCAGCTGCTGGGCGTTGCGACCGGCCACTTCCGGGCTCCACTGCCCGCCCGCCTCGGCCTCGAGATAGGCCAGGCGGGCGTCGACCAGCCATTCCCAGGCGCGATTCTTCGCCGGTTCCCCGACCCAGGTGGCGAGGTTCCCGTACACCCAGCTTCCGGCCACCAGTGATCTCAGGTCGACCGGTTCCGGCTCGCGCTTCAGGTAGTCGCCGAACGTGACCAGTTCCAGTGACGGGTGTTCGCTCAGGCGCTTGTAGAGCCCGTCGAGCAGCCAGAAGCCGTTGTCCGGGTAGTGTTCCCAGGCGTTCTCGCCGTCCAGGATGATCGGAACGACGGGCGTCTTGACCCCGAGGTGCTCGCAGGTATCGGCGATCGAGACCAGATGATTGCAGAAATCCAGCACCGCGTAGTCGGCATGCCAGTTCTGGTAGTCGAAGCCGATTCGGTCCGAGAGGCCGTCATCCCGGAAGAACAGCCTCAGCGCACGGTCGTCCCGACGGTACACACGGTGCGGGCAATGCACGGTCTGGTGAGCGCGGTTGAGGCTGTTGTTCAGCACCTGCTGCCCGCTGGCGGTCCATTCGAAGCCGTACTCCTCCAGCAGCGACAGCGTCCGGTCGGATATAGCCCCCTCGGAGGGCCAGCAGCCGGCCGGACGTCGGCCGAAGAACCGGTCGAAGACCGCGAGGCCATGCTCGATGTGATAGCGGACCCGTTCCTCGCCGCCGGGGTACTCTTCCCGGTCGGGCTGGGGGGCGGCCGGCTCGCTTTCGGTTCCGGCAGAAAGGTCGAGCAGCAAGGGCATGATCGGATGCGCGTAGGGCGTCATGGAAAGCTCGACCTGGCCGGCATCCGCGAGCCGACGGTAGCGGCCGAACAGCCCGGCGATCAGATCGCCGATACGGGCCAGCAGCGCCTCGCGCTCGTGCGCTTCGAAGCGCCCTTCCCGTTCAAGCATGTCGCGGATGAACGGGTCGTTCTGGCGCAGGGTCTCGCCCGACCAGGCGAGGTGGTACCAGACAGCCAGGTCCGAGAGCAGCCGGTCGCTGAGGTAATCCGCCGCATGTTCGTGTTCCAGCAGCGCCTCGGTGGCTTGCACCAGGCGGGCGAAGGGCGCGAAACGCTCGACAAGCCGTTCACGCTGGGCACGCATCAGCGCCCGTGCCAGTTCGACACGCGCCTCGCCCTGCAGATCTCCCGGTCGAATCAGGCCGATGAGCAGCGGATCGCGCAGCTCGCTAACGCTCCCGTCGCGCCGGTAGGCCTCGATCTGCGTGACGTAGTCCTCGAGCTGCTCGAGCAGGATGGGCACGAAGTTGACCACCACTCTGGCCCCGGGCCAGCGCTCGAGGTGGGCCGCCATGTCCACGTAGTCCTTGATGGCATGCAGGTATGTCCACGGCTGCTGGAACACCCCGTCGCGGGGATCGCGGTACTCGGGCTGGTGCATGTGCCAGCACAACACTACGGGAAGTTTTCCTGCCATCGAATCCGCCTCCGGGCACGCCGGTGGTCATGGGCCGCCGGGGCCTGGGTTATCGAACCATGTGAATCTGCTGGCCGAGCATCTGCGGAGTGACGAGCACCACGCCACCGGGGCTGACCTCGAAACGTTCCCGGTCGGCCGCCTCGTCGACGCCGACTGTCATACCCGGCGGGATGATGCAGCCCTTGTCGATCACCGCCCGGCGGATCTCCGCGCCCTCGCCCACCTGCACGTTCGGCAGGATGACCGAGTCCTCCACGTAGGCCTGTTCACGGATCATGACGTTGGAGAACAGCAGGGAATGCCGGACGATGGCGCCGGAGATGATGCAGCCGCCGCTGACCATCGAGTCGATCGCCATGCCGCGCCGGCCATCCTCGTCGAAGACGAACTTCGCCGGCGGCAGCTGTTCCTGGTAGGTCCAGATCGGCCATTCCGTGTCGTAGAGATTCAGGTCCGGCTGCACGCCGATCAGCTCGAGGTTGGCCGACCAGTAGGCGTCGATGGTCCCCACGTCACGCCAGTAGGACTGCGCATCCGAGCCGGGCTCCCGGAAGGGATAGGCGTAGACGTGGTGCTCCTCGATCAGCCGCGGGATGACGTTCTTGCCGAAATCGTGCTCGGAATCCGGGTCGTCGGCGTCCTGGATGAGCTGCTCGAACAGGAATGCCGTCCGGAACACGTAGATGCCCATCGATGCGAGCGACTGGTCCGGCGAGTTGGGTATCGTCGGCGGGTGCTCGGGTTTCTCCACGAACGACTCGATGCGCCCGCCTTCCTTTATGCCCATGACGCCGAAGGCCTTCGCCTCGTCGACCGGCACCTGGATGCAGCCGATCGTCAGGTCGGCTCCCTTCTCGACGTGGTAGGCGATCATCGGGCCGTAGTCCATCTTGTAGACGTGGTCCCCGGCCAGGATCAGCGTGTACTCCGCCTCGTGGGCCCGGAGGATGTCGATGTTCTGGTACACCGCGTCGGCCGTGCCGCTGTACCAGGACTGGTCGTTCATCCGCTGCTGGGCCGGCAGCAGTTCCACGAACTCGCCACGAGCGACATGGTTGCCGCCCCAGCCGAGCTGCACGTGCTTGATCAGCGAGTGGGCCTTGTACTGGGTGAGCACGCCCATCCGGCGAATTCCGGAATTGACGCAGTTCGACAGGGGAAAGTCGATGATGCGGAACTTGCCGCCGAAGGGCACCGCCGGCTTGGCCCGCCAGTCGGTCAGCTGCTTGAGCCGCGACCCCCTGCCTCCGGCCAGCACGAGGGCCAGCGTGTCACGCGTGATGCGGCTTACCAGACGCTTGGGGCTGTCGACGATCATCCGTAATTCCTCAACCTTTGGCTCGCACGTTCGCCCGCCGCCCGGCCTAGTTCCGGAGCGGGTGTTTTACCGCTACAGAGCGTAGCTCAAACGTCTTACAGTCACGTAACAATTTTCCCTGCCATTGTCGTGAGGTGCCCCCGGCACCCGGTGTGCTCGCGAGCGGTCGGTGCCTGTGCCATAGTCGGGCTGTCTCAACGCCCCGGGGGCAGAAAAACGGCGCTCGGGACCGGAACCTATTGGGTATCATCGGACTGCATGGATCAGAACAGCATGGACAACGACCTGCGAACCGTCATCGAATCGCGCCACCACGACCCCCATCGAGTCCTTGGGGTGCATGCCGTCGATGACGACAACCTGCGCCTGACGACCTACCAGCCGCACGCCGCGGGCGTGGAGACCTTCGACCGCGACGGCGAGCGCATTTCCCTGAGCGCTCTGGCCGAGTTTCCCGGCATCTTCCAGGCCACGCTGCCTCGCGACTGGGTGCCGGACCATCCGCGTTTCGAGATCTCGCTACCCGACGGGCACCGCTACGAAATCGTCGATCCGTACAGCTTCATGCCGACGGTGGGCGAGCTCGACCTGCACCTGTTCGCCGAGGGCAAGCACCTGCAGCTCTGGCAGATGCTGGGCGCCCAGGTACTGTCGGTCGACGAGGTGGTCGGCGTGCGCTTCTCGGTCTGGGCGCCGAACGCCGAACGGGTGAGCGTGGTCGGCACCTTCAACGACTGGGACGGCCGGCGCCATCCGATGCGCGTGCTGGGTGGCAGCGGCGTGTGGGAGCTCTTCATCCCCGGCCTGGCGGTGGGCGACCTCTACAAGTACGAGATCCACAGCCGGCTCACCGGCGAGACCCGACTGCGGACCGACCCGGTGGGCCGCGCGTTCGAGATGCGCCCCGACACCGCCGCGGTCGTGCCCGACTTCCACCCCTTCGAGTGGAGCGACGAGGACTGGCTCAACCGCCGCGAGCACTGGCAGTGGGACCGGCAGCCCCTCTCGATCTACGAGGTGCACCTGGGCTCCTGGCGACGGCGCGACGGCGAGTTTCTCAGCTACGACGAGCTGGCCGACCAGCTCATCCCGTACGTGCAGGAACGCGGCTTCACCCACATCGAGCTGCTGCCGATTACCGAGCACCCCTTCGACGGTTCCTGGGGCTACCAGACCACCGGCTACTTCGCGCCCACCAGCCGCTTTGGCAGCCCGCAGGCGTTCTGCCGGTTCGTCGATCGCGCCCATGCCGCCGGCATCGGAGTGATCCTCGACTGGGTACCGGCCCACTTCCCGCGCGACGAGTTCGCCCTGGCACGTTTCGACGGCAGCGCGCTCTACGAGCACGAGGATCCGAGGCGTGGCGAGCACCGCGACTGGGGCACGCTCATCTTCAACTACGGCCGGCGCGAGGTGCAGAACTTCCTGATCGCCTCGGCCCAGTACTGGATCGAGCACTTGCACCTCGACGGGCTGCGCGTCGACGCCGTGGCCTCCATGCTCTACCTGGACTATTCCCGCAATGCGGGGGACTGGCTGCCGAACCGTCACGGCGGACGGGAGAACCTCGAGGCGATCGAGTTCCTGCAGTCGCTGAACCACACCATCCTCTCGCGCAACCCGGGCACGCTGGTCATGGCCGAGGAATCCACCGCCTGGCCGATGGTGTCGAAACCGCCCGAAACCGGCGGTCTCGGGTTCTCCATGAAATGGAACATGGGCTGGATGAACGATTCGCTGAGCTACTTCAGCGAGGATCCCGTCAATCGTCCCTACCATCACAACCTGCTGACCTTCAGCCTGCTCTACGCCTTCTCGGAGAATTTCATCCTGCCCCTTTCCCACGACGAGGTGGTCCACGGCAAGCGGTCCCTGCCGGCCAAGATGCCCGGCGACGAGCGCCAGCGGTTCGCCAACCTGCGCCTGCTGCTCGCCTGGCAGTACACCTTCCCGGGCAAGAAGCTGCTGTTCATGGGCAGCGAGTTCGGCCAGGGAAACGAGTGGTCCCACGCCCGCGAGCTGGACTGGTGGATGCTGGACTACCCCGTCCACCAGGGCATCCAGGCGCTGGTCGACCAGTTGAACTTCACCTATCGCCACGAGGCGGCCCTGCACGAGCGCGACTTCGAGCCGGACGGCTTCCAGTGGGTCGACTGCAACGACCGGAATCAGTCCGTGATCAGCTTTCTGCGTCACGGCCATTTCCAGACCCTGCTGGTCGTGTTCAACTTCACCCCGGTCGATCGGCCCGGATACCGCGTCGGCGCGCCCCGGCCGGGTCGCTACCAGGTGACGCTGTGCACCGACAGCGAGGGATTCGGCGGCTCCGGGCGGAACCCGGCCCCGACCACGGCGGTGGAAGAGCCCTTCCACGGTCAGCCTTGCAGCCTAACGATCGACCTGCCGGGACTGTCCGCCGTGGTCCTCAAGCCTGCGGAAGACTGACCACCGGTTGGCCGATCCGCACGACGGCTTTGTCAAAATGTGTCAAATCCGGGCGCACCGTCGGCACAAATTTGCCTAACGTGAGATACTGCGTGGCCGTGGTCCCATCCAGCTCAACGAGGAGATACCGACGTGTCGCTGTCAGTTCTGTTCGCGACCAGTGAAGCCTACCCCCTGATCAAGACCGGGGGCCTGGCGGACGTCTCCGGCGCGCTTCCCGCGGCCCTGATCGAACTCGGTGTGGACGTCCGCATCGTGCTGCCCCGGTACGGTGATCTCGCCCTGCGCGAGGACCAGACGACCGAGCACGTCACCCGGATCGATGTCCTCGGCCAGCCGGTCGACATCCTACAGACCGTCATGCCCGACAGCGGGGTGATGGTCTATCTCGTTGACCACCCGACCTTTTCCGCCCGTCAGGGCAACCCCTACATGGGCCCCGACGGCAATTCCTGGCACGACAATCCGGACCGGTTCGCCCTGTTCGCCCGTGCCGCCGTCGCCCTCGCCACGGCCGAGGTCGACCCGGACTGGCAGCCGGACGTCGTGCACGCCAACGACTGGCAGACCGGCCTGATCCCGGCGCTCCTGCACGAGGCCGACAGCCTCAAGACGGTCTTCACGCTGCACAACCTGGCCTACCAGGGCGTGTTCGACCGTTCGACGTTCGAGCGACTCGGCCTGCCGTGGAGCCTGTGGCGTCCGGACGGGCTGGAGTTCTGGGGCAACCTGTCGTTCATCAAGGGCGGGATCGTCTTCGCCGACCGGATCACGACCGTCAGCCCGAACTACGCCCGCGAGATCCAGACCCCGGAATTCGGTTACGGGCTCGACGGCCTGCTGCGCCATCGCCGCGATTCGCTCGTAGGCATCCTCAACGGCATCGGGTCGGACTGGGATCCGACACACGATCCTGCCCTGATCGCGCCCTATTCCCGCGACGACCTTGGCGGCAAGGCCACCAACAAGGCGGCCCTGCAGAAGGAACTGGGGCTGCCGGTACGCGACGATGTCCCGCTGATCGTGCATGTCGGCCGCCTGGTGGAACAGAAGGGAACCGACCTGCTGACCCAGGCGCTAAGCATGCTCGACCAGCGCGACCTGCAATTCGCCTGCCTGGGCAGCGGGGAGGCCCGTTTCGAACAGGCCCTGCGGGCGCGCGCGGAGGCGGACCCGGAACGGATCGCCGTGCGTATCGGTTACGACGAGGGCCTGGCGCACCGGCTGGAGGGCGGCGGGGATGCCTTCGTCATGCCGAGCCGCTTCGAGCCCTGCGGGCTGAACCAGCTCTACAGCCTGAAATACGGCACGGTGCCAATCGTGCACAGTGTCGGCGGACTGGCCGACACCGTCACCCCGGTCACCCAGGAAACCCTGCGCGACGGGACCGCCACCGGGATCGTCATGGATCACCTGGACGTCAATGCCATCCTGTGGGCATTCGACGCCTTCATCCACCTGTTCGAACGGACCGACGAACTCGACGCCGTGCGCCGGCAGGCGATGGGACAGCGCTACGACTGGGACGCCAGCGCTCGCTCCTATCTGTCTCTCTACCAACAGATCACGACGCGCTGACAAGGACACGTTGACTCGTAATGATGAACAGAAACCGGACCCGCCCCGTCCAGGCCTGCAAGGAACTCGCACGCCTGATGGAATCGCCCCTCGACGAGGGAATCAAACGGCTTTTCGCCCGGGTCGAGCGTGAGCTCTTCGACCTGGCGGCAGAGCAGGACGGCGAGACGCGTGCCGAGCTCTTCCAGGCCGTCGCCTTCAACCGCTCGCGCAAGGAGGCCTTCCTCCGCGATTTCAAGGCCCGCCTGCTTCATCCCGTCGGCGACTTCGACGGCCAGTGGCACGCCCTCACCGGGGACCGCGCCTCCGGGATTCGCGTCGAGGACGCCCTGGCCCGGGCCCGCGAGTTGTGCGACACCGAGCACACCCAGTTCGAGGCACGCATCCGCCAGTTGCACTCCGAGGACCCCGACACCATCGCGGCGGACCTCTACACCCTCGAGGCGATCACCCGGGTGTTCCTCGGCAGCATTCGCGACTTTCCCGCGCCGCTGAAGACCCAGCTGATCGAGAACTGGCCCGAGCAGGTGCTCTACCCCATGGTCCCGGTCTACGCGGCGCTGAACGACTACCTGATCCATACCGGCGTCCTCCCGGGGATCAAGCGCTTGCGCGAGGAATCGACCGACGAGCCGAGGCACCGTGCCCGGCCGGTGGCCGACCCCGTCCAGGCAGCGCCGACCGAGCCGCCGACCGTCAGGCCCGGGCCGTCCATCGAGGAACTGGTCGACCGTCTGGCCCCCATGGTCCGCACCACCATGAACGGGGACGACCGGCACGTGTATCGCTTCGAACGGGACGAGGACTGGCGTGCCGAGGATTTCACGCTGTTCGTCATGGACCAGGTCGAGCCGTCTCGTCCGCGCTCGAGCTGGCTGCCGAAGACCCGTGAGCTGATCCGCCTCGTCGGGGTGACGCTCAGCGACGTGCTCAACGACCCGGTCATCAGTGCCCGCCACCGGCGGCTGGTGGCCGAACTGCAGCTTGCCGTGCTGTATTTCGCCGCGGGCGACCGCCATTTCTTCTCCGATGCCGACCACCCCCTGCGGCGAATCCTCAACCTGATCGCGCTGGCCGGCTCGGACCCGGAACTCAACCGTCACATCGAACCCGTCGAGGCGGTCGTCCGGCCCACCCAGGAAGCCATCCTGGAGAACCCCGACCAGCTGGAGCACATCGCCCGTCAGCTGCACGACTTCTCTCACGGCAAGACCGACCAGGTCATCGAGGCCGAGGTCGTCCCCGCGCGTCATCGCCTGGCACAGGTCAAGCAGCGTTGCCGTCGTCGGGTGGAGAAGATGCTGGCCGCCCAGACGAAGGACCTGCCCCTGCGCAAGCCGACCCACACGCTGCTCGAGAAGTTCTTCACGCCCTTCATGGTGCGGACGATGATCAACCAGGGGCGGCAGAGCGCCGCCTGGAGCGGCATCGTGGAACTGCTCGAGGAAGCGCTCACCCTGCAGATGGACCCCGCCATCGAGCCCCAGGATGTCGCCGGACTGGAGGAGCGGATCACCGCCCTGGTCCAGGACCCCCTGAGCGAGGGGCTGCAGGAAAGGGAACGCAAGGTGCTCGACACCTTCGTCGCCTATCTCCGCCACCAGGCCGACAAGGCCACCCCCCTGCCCGCGCCACGCCTCCCCTCGGTCGACGTCCCGCCGGTGGATGACACCACGGATGACCGGACCGATCCCGCCACCGAGCCGGTCGGCACGGATCATGCTTCGGTTTCGACTACGGAATCGCCGGAGACAGAGGTCGCCGACGAACCGGAATCCGAAGACAAGACAGCTACCAGTGCAGAGGGAGAGGAAACGGGGGAGACCCCCGAGCGGGAACCGGCCATCCCCTCGAACGACGGATCGGACGAAGCGCGCGAACCGGAGCCGGAGGAAGCGGCAGAAGGGGAATCCGCCGAAGCGCCCCGCAAGGCGCTGGACGGACTGGTACTCGTCTCGATGGACGAGGTCCAGGCGTTCTTCCGCCAGCAGATCCGCAGCGAGGAATGGTTCGAGGTCCATACCGGTCCCGGTCGGGCGTTACGGCGTCTGAAGATGCTGAACATCGACACGGTGAACGGGGTTCTCAACTTCGCCAACCGCACGGGACAGATCAAGCTGACACTGCCCGTCGCCCAGGTGATCGAGGACCTGCTTGACGACCGGACCCGTCCCGTCTTCGAAAACCCGCGTTACTCCCAGGCACTGGAACGGCTGCGCGAACAGCTGGAGGAACCAGGCAATGACGACGACTAGGACGCCTCATCGCGTTGACGATGCCGACCCGCGGGACCGACGGGATTTCGCCCGGCTTACGAGTAGCGGCATGGGCCTGCTGCGCATCCAGGGAGAGGACCTGCCCGTCGGCAGCGGTCGCATCGAGGACATCAGCGCCAATGGCCTGAACCTGTATTGCGACGCCGACTGGGCCGGCCGGATCGAGACCGGCGTTCACGTCGACGTGGTCGCACGGCTCGACGAAATGACCGAACCGTTCTACCTCGTCGGCGAGGTGGCCTGGCAGCGCCCGGTCGACGAGAACGAGTCACAGCTGGGCATCGAGCTGCTCCCGCCCGGTCGCTCGGCGGACGACGACCCGCCCAACGACAACCGCGACTGGCGGGCACTGTTCCTCGCCTGATCCCCCTTTCGCGACCCGGTGACCGCCCCCTGTCCCGGTGCGGAATTGCCGGTCGGCTGTTGTACAATCCCGGCTGCCGTTTCGGCCACCCGGGCGCTGCCTGAGGCACTGTCCGGGGTGGGCCCTCCCTACCTGTCATCACAGCAAAGCGCCCGACCGACCTATGCGAATCATTACCGGCAACGCCGCCCGCTCCCCGTTCCGTCTCGCCAAACTCATCGAACTGCTGCGCGAGCACCAGCCCGGGATAGAGGCGGTCCACGCCCGGTTCGTGCACCTGGTCGACGAGGCCCCGGCCGCCGAGGTGGACGAGGAACGGCTCAGGGAACTGCTCGACTACGGCGAAAAGGCCGAGAAGTGGCCGGACACGGCGCCCGCGATCATCGTCGCGCCGCGGGCCGGCACCATCTCGCCCTGGTCGAGCAAGGCCACCGACATCGCGCATATCTGCGGTCTCGACGGCGTGGCCCGAATCGAGCGCGGCATCGAATTCGCCGTGGCCGGCAAGGACCTGGACGCCGACTCCTTCGACTGGACCCCCGCCATGCTCGAGGTGCTCCACGACCGGATGACCGAGAGCGTCTACCGGGAGCCGGGCCAGCTGGAAACCCTCTTCCAGCACGCCTCCCCCGCCCCGCTGGCCCGCGTCGAGCTCGGCGCGGACGGGCGCCGGGCCCTGGCCGAGGCCAACTCGAGCATGGGCCTTGCCCTGAGCGAGGACGAGATCGCCTACCTGGCCGATGCCTACGCCGAGCTGGGTCGCGACCCGACCGACGTCGAGCTGATGATGTTCGCCCAGGCGAACTCCGAGCACTGCCGACACAAGATCTTCAACGCCGACTGGACCATCGACGGCGAGGACCGTGACCTCTCGCTGTTCGCCATGATCCGCAACACCCACAAGCGCAATCCCGAGGGCACGCTGAGTGCCTACAAGGACAACGCCGCTGTCATCCAGGGTGCCGAGGGCACGCGCTTCTCGGTCAACCCGGAGACCGGCCACTATGTCGCCGTCGACGAGCGGATCGACTTCCTGGCCAAGGTCGAGACCCACAACCATCCCACCGCCATCTCCCCGGACCCGGGCGCGGCCACCGGTGCCGGCGGCGAGATCCGCGACGAAGGCGCGACCGGCCGGGGCGGCAAGCCCAAGGCCGGGCTGACCGGCTTCTCGGTGTCCAACCTGCGCATCCCGGGCGCGCCCCAGCCCTGGGAAGCGCCCACCGCGGAACTCGGCCGCCCCGACCGCATCGTCAGCCCGCTGGAGATCATGCTCGAGGGCCCTATCGGTGCCGCGGCGTTCAACAACGAGTTCGGCCGGCCGGCCCTCGGCGGCTATTTCCGGACACTCGAGATCGAGACCGGCAGCGACGAGGACGGCAATCGCACGGTCTGGGGCTACCACAAGCCGATCATGATCGCCGGCGGCGTCGGCGTGATCCGCCCCGGCCTGATCGAGAAGGAACCCATCGCGCCGGGGCATCTGCTGATCGTGCTGGGCGGGCCGGCCATGCAGATCGGCCTCGGGGGCGGCGCGGCCTCCTCGCAGGCCTCGGGCACGGGCAGTGCCGAGCTGGACTTCGCCTCCGTGCAGCGGGCCAACCCGGAAATGGAACGCCGCGTCCAGGAAGTCATCGACCGCTGCATCGCGCTGGGCGACAGCAACCCGATCGTCTCCGCCCACGACGTCGGCGCCGGCGGGCTGTCGAACGCCCTGCCCGAGCTGATCAACGACGCCGGCATGGGCGGCCACTTCGACCTGCGCAAGATCCCCAACGACGAGCCGGGCATGTCCCCGCTGGCGATCTGGTGCAACGAATCCCAGGAGCGCTATGTGCTGGCGATCCGGCCGGGCGACCTGACCCGTTTCCAGGCGATCTGCGACCGCGAGCGGGCCCCGTTCGCCGTGGTGGGCACCGCCACGGCCGAGCAGCACCTGCGCGTCGAGGATCCGCACTTCGGCAACGCGCCCGTGGACCTGCCCATGCAGACCCTGTTCGGCCACCCGCCCAAGATGCACCGTGACGTGACCCGCACGCCGGGCAGTTCGGTGGCGCTGGAGACCGACGGCATCCAGGTCGAGACGGCCGTCGAGCGGGTACTGGCCCTGCCGGGCGTCGGCGACAAGAGCTTCCTGATCACCATCGGCGACCGCTCCGTGGGCGGGCTGGTGGCGCGCGACCAGATGGTCGGACCGGCCCAGGTGCCCGTGGCCGACAGCGCGGTCACCTCCACCGACTTCCACCACCACCACGGCGAGGCCATGGCCATGGGCGAGCGCGCCCCCGTGGCCCTGCTCGACGCACCGGCCTCCGCCCGGCTGGCGGTGGCCGAGGTGGTGACCAACCTCGCCGGCACCCCGATCGAGTCCACCCACCGCATCAAGCTGTCGGCCAACTGGATGGCCGCCTGCGGCCACGACGGCGAGGACGCCCGCCTCTACGACACGGTGCGCACCGTCGGCATGGATTTCTGCCCGGAGCTGGGCATCAGCATCCCGGTCGGCAAGGATTCGCTCTCCATGAAGACACGCTGGAACGACGACGGCACCGAGAAGGCGGTCGTCTCGCCCGTCTCGCTGGTGGTCACCGGGTTTGCCCCGGTCAGCGACGTGCGTCGCACGCTCACGCCGGAGATCCTCGCCGACCGGCCCAACCGGCTGTTCCTGGTCGACCTGGGCGAGGGCCGCAACCGGCTCGGCGGCTCGGCGCTGGCCCAGGTCTTCAGCGCCACGGGGACCCAGGTGCCGGACATCGCGCCGGGACCGCTGAAGGCCTTCTTCGACACCGTCCAGGAGCTCAACCGCCTGGGCCACCTGCTCGCCTACCACGATCGCAGCGACGGCGGCGCCATCGTCACGCTGCTGGAGATGGCCTTCGCCGGGCGCTGCGGGCTGGAGCTCGCCATCGACGACCTCGGCGGCGACCCGCTTGCCGGGCTGTTCGCCGAGGAAGCCGGCGCGGTGATCCAGGTCGAGGCCGAGGATGCCGACTTCGTGCGCGAGCAGTTCGAGCACGCCGGCCTCGGCGAGGCGCTGGTCGACCTCGGCGAGGCGGTGGAGTCGCCGCGGGTGCATGTCCAGTGGCGCGGCAAGACGGTGATCGACCGCGACCTGGCCGAACTCCGCGGCATCTGGTCGTCGACGAGCTTCCACATGAGCGCCCTGCGCGACAACCCCGAGACCGCCGAGCAGGCCTACCGGGCGGCCACCGACCTCACGGACCCGCAGCTGGCCGGTGCACAGGCGACCTTCGACGTCAGCGAATCCGTCGCGGCCCCCATGATCAACCGCGGTGAACGCCCGCGGATCGCGATCCTGCGCGAACAGGGGGTCAACGGCGAGGTCGAGATGGCCGCGGCCTTCACCGCCGCCGGCTTCGACGCCGTGGACGTGCACATGGCCGACCTGATCGACGGGCGCCACGACCTTGCCGACATGAAGGGCCTGGTCGCCTGCGGCGGCTTCTCCTTCGGCGACGTCCTCGGTGCGGGTTCCGGCTGGGCGCACGCGATCCGCTACAACGCCCGGGCCAGCGACGCGGTCAACGCCTTCTTCGAGCGCGACGACACCTTCGGCCTGGGCGTGTGCAACGGCTGCCAGATGTTCTCGCAACTTGCCGACATGATCCCGGGCGCCGAGCACTGGCCGCGCTTTTTGCGCAACCGCTCCGAGCAGTTCGAGGCCCGCCTGTCACTGGTCGAGATCCCGCAGTCGCCCTCGATCCTGCTCAAGGGCATGGCCGGCAGCCGCCTGCCGATCACCGTGGCGCACGGCGAGGGCCGCGTGGCCTACCGCCGGCCCGAGGATGCCGAGCAGGCGTTCACCGCCCTGCGCTACGTCGACGGCCACGGCATCGCCACGGAAGCCTACCCGGCCAACCCCAACGGCTCGGCCGCCGGCGAGACCGGCTTCACCACCGAGGACGGTCGCTTCACCATCATGATGCCGCACCCGGAGCGGGTCTGGCGGGCCAGCCAGTTCTCCTGGAAGCCGGAGCGCTGGTCCGAGACCATGCAGGACCCGGCCACCGACCGCGGGCCGTGGCTGCGCCTGTTCGAGAACGCGCGGGTCTGGGTCGAAGGCTGAGGTGCCTCCGGGGATGGCCTTTGGCGAGCGCATCCCGCCCAGCCTGATCCTGATGTCGGGCTCCACGCTGTGGGGCCTGACCTGGATCTGGCTCAAGCACGCCGCCGAACTCGGCATCGGACCGATCCTGCTGTCGGTGGTCGCCTACGCCGCGCAGTGGCTGGTGATCGCCCCGTTCGCCTGGCGGGCCTGGACCGACCCGTCCCGGCCTCCCATCTCGCGGCTCAACTGGGAGTGGCTGGGCCTGCTGGCCTTACTCGCCGGGGTTTCGGGTGTGGGTTTCACCATGGCCATGGTCTACGGCGACGTCGTCCGGGCGATGATGCTCTTCTTCCTGATCCCCGCCTGGGGCGTGATCTTCGGCAGGCTGCTCCTCAAGGAGCCGCTCACGCCCGGGCGGATCATCGCGGTGGTCTGCGCCATCGGCGGGGCCTTTCTCATCCTCGGGCCGGACTTCGGCGACGGGCTCTACCCGGCCGACTGGTTCGCGCTGATCGCCGGGTTCTCGCTGGCCGGCGCCAATACCCTGTTCCGCTTACTCGCCGAGCAGCCCATCCCGATCAAGCTGACGCTGATGCAGGGATCGACCGTGGTGCTCGGCCTGATCGCCTGGGTCTTCTCCAGCGAATACGGCATCGTGCCGACTCCCGAGGCCCTCGCCAGCAGCGCACTCTACGGCATGACCATGCTGCTCGCCGCCGTGCTGGCCACCCAGTACGCGGTCGAGCGCCTGCCCGCCGGACGCACCGCCATCCTCATGACGCTGGAACTGCTGGTCGCCGTGGCCTCGGCCGCCTGGCTGGGCGATCGCGTCCACGGGTTGAACATCTGGATGGGCGGGGCAATGATCCTCGCCGCCGCGCTCATCGAGGCGGCCAGCGCCCACCGCCGTCAACCGGAGCTCGCCGCGCCATGCAAGGGCTGAACACCGAACAACAGGCCGCGGTGCGCCACTACGACACGCCGCTGCTGGTGCTGGCGGGCGCCGGCTCCGGCAAGACGCGCGTGATCGTGGAGAAGATCGTGCACCTGATCGAGGACCGGGATCTTCCCCCACGCGGCATCTGGGCGGTGACCTTCACCAACAAGGCGGCCCGCGAGATGGGCGAGCGGATCGGCCAGCGCCTGCCCGCCGAGTCTCGCCGCGGTCTCAACATCTCCACCTTTCACACGCTGGGCCTGAACCTGATCCGCCGCGAGACGCGCACCCTCGGCCTGCGGCCCGGGTTCACGGTCCTCGACGCCGAGGACAGTCTCAACCTGATCAAGTCGCTCCTGCAGCTGAACGAACAGGCCGCCGGGCTGATCGAACCCAAGGAGGCGCAGGGGCGGATATCGCAGTGGAAGAACGACCTGGTCGCCCCCGACGCGGCGGCCGGGACCGCCGAGGATCCGGTCGATGCCGCCTGCGCCAGCCTGTACGCCGACTACGCCCGGCAGCTGGCCGCCTGCAACGCGCTGGACTTCGACGACCTGATCCGCCGCCCCGTCGAACTGCTCAGGGACGACCCCGAGGCCCGCGAGCGCTGGCAGCGACGGGTGCGCTACCTGCTGGTCGACGAGTACCAGGACACCAACGCCAGCCAGTACGAGCTCGTCCGCCTGCTGGTCGGGCCGGTCGGCCGCCTGACCGCCGTGGGCGACGACCACCAGTCGATCTACGCCTGGCGCGGGGCCCGCCCCGAGAACCTGCAGCACCTCAAGCGCGACTTCCCGCGGCTGACGACCATCAAGCTCGAGCAGAACTACCGCTCGGTCGCCACCGTGCTCGATGCGGCCAACCAGCTGATCGCGCACGACCCGACCACCCAGCCGAAGAACCTGTGGAGCGCGGTGGGAGCCGGCGAATCCCATCGCGTGCTGGTATGCGACACGGCCGAGGACGAGGCCGAGCGCATCGCCACCGACATCCTGCACCGCCACTTCAAGGACGGCTCGGCCTACCGCTACTTCGCCATCCTGTTCCGCGGCAACCACCAGGCCCGGCTGATCGAGCAGCAGCTGCGCAAGCTCTCGATCCCCTACGTGCTCACTGGCGGCCAGTCGTTCTTCGAGCGCGCCGAGGTCAAGGACGCCATGGCCTACCTGCGCCTGCTGGCCAACCCCTCCGACGACGCCGCCCTGCTGCGCATCATCAACACGCCCAGGCGCGGGATCGGGCCGACCACCCTCGAACGGCTGGGCCAGATCGCCCGCGAGCGGGATTTGCACCTGGCCGCGGCGGCCCGTTCGGTTGCCGCCGAGCAGCGGATCGACCCCCGTGTGCGCCACCAGCTCGAGCAGTTCCTCGACTGGCTGGAGGCCACCCGGGAGCGCATGGCCTCCGAACCGGCGGTCGAGGCGATGCGGCGACTGCTCGAGGAGATCGACTACGCCGGCTTCCTGCGCGAGCAGGAAAACACCGCCCGTGCCGCCGAGCGCCGCTGGGAGAACCTGCAGGACTGGCTCGAATGGACCGAACGCATCGCCGAGGATGCCGAGACCGGCGAGTCGCTCTCGCTGGCCGAGCTGGTACAGAAGATGAGCCTGCTGGGCATCCTCGAGCAGAAGACCCGCGACCAGAACGACGATGCGGTCCGCCTGCTCACGCTGCACGCCGCCAAGGGGCTGGAGTTCCCCCATGTCTACCTCTCGGGCATGGAGGAGGACCTGCTGCCGCACCAGGACTGCCAGGAAGACGACCGGCTGGCCGAGGAGCGCCGCCTGTGCTTCGTGGGCATCACCCGGGCCCAGCGCAGCCTCACCTTCACCCTCACCCGCCGGCGGCGTCGCTACGGGCAATGGCGTGACATCACGCCCAGCCGCTTCCTCGAGGAAATCGAACCGCAGCTGCTGCGCTGGGAGGGCATCGGGGTGAAAAAGAGCGAGGAGGAAACGCGCGCGACCGCCGAGGAGGCCATGGCGACGATCCGTGCCATGCTCGGCTCACGCTAGAGCGGAAAGACGGGGACGCGCCAGCGTGGCCCGGGGTGGCACCGGATTCGAACCACGGTCCCTTGATCTGCTATGCTCGGCGGTCGTCACAAATTGTGCTGATGCGGCATAACCTCAGGTGCACACCCCCTTGCCCGGGGTGCAACAACGGGATGGCATGGCAGCGATGACCGAGGAAAACGATCAAGCTTCACGGCCCCGGGGATGGGCGCGACGGACGGCCGGATGGGTGGTCCCGGTACTGGTCGTGGCGGCCGGCGTGGCCGCGTTCCAGTATCTCAAGTCCAGTCGGCCGTCATCGCCCCCGGCCACGCCGGAGGAACGCGTGTGGCAGGTCGATGTCGTCGACGTGGCCCCCGGCCGGCACCACCCTCGCCTGCCGCTGCACGGGCAGATCACCTCGCCGGACCGACTGCAGGTCAGTGCCCCCGCCACCGCCCGCATCGACCGCCTCCCCGTGCGCGACGGCCAGGCGGTCAGCGAGGGCGAGCTGCTGGTGGCGTTCGACCCGGCGGACTTCGAGCCGGCCGTCCGGGCCGCGCGGGCGACTCTCGCCGACGTCGAGGCGCAAATCGAGCGCGAACGGCAGGGGCACGAGTTCGACCGCTCCGCCCTGGAGATGGAAAAGGCCATCGTCGAGAACGCCCGGCGCACGCTCGAGCGCAGCCGCAGCCTCTCCGAGCGGGACCTGGCCTCGAGCAGCGATGTCGACAACGCCCGCGACGCCCTCAACCAGGCCCAGCTGGCGCGCAACAGCCGCGAACAGGCGATCGAGACCTTCCCCGCCCGGCTGGCCTCGCTCGAGGCCAGCCGCGAGAGCGCGGCCGCGGAACTGGCCCGTGCCGAGCGCGACCTGGCGCGCGCCACCGCGCGGGCGCCTTTCGACGGCATCATCGGCAGCGTGACCGCGACCGCCGGCGACCAGGTGGCCGCCAACACCGACGTGCTCGAGATCTACTCGCTCGAGTCGCTGGAACTGCGGGCGACCATCCCGGCCCGTCACGCCAACGAACTGCTCGGGCGCGACAGCGACCAGGCCACCACCGCCAGTGCCCGGCACGGTGGAAAGATGCTCGACCTGACGCTTGCGCGCTTCGCCGGCGAGGCCAGCGGCGAAGGGCTCACCGCCATCTTCACCTTCGACGAACCTCCCGCCTCCCTGCGCCTCGGCGACGTGCTGCGCCTGGACGTCGCCCGCCCGGCCAGGGACGGCAGCGTGCCGGTACCCTACAGCGCGCTCTACGGCAACAACCGCGTCTACCGCGTCGTCGACGGCCGTCTCGAACGGGTCGAGGTGACGGTGCTGGGCGACCATCGCGGTTCCGGCGAAGGCCGATGGGTGCTGGTCGAGTCCCCGGCGCTGCGGCCCGGTGACCGGATCGCGACCACTCACCTGCCCAATGCCATCGACGGGCTGAAGGTCGAGCCCAGGGGCGAGGCGGCGGATCGGGACGCTTCATGACCGACGGCACCGTCAGCATTCTCGGGCGCTTCGCGCGCCACCGGGTGGCCGCGCACCTGATCATGCTGCTGATGATCGTCAGCGGCCTGTTCGCCATTTCCCGGATGAACGTCCAGTTCTTCCCGAACTTCGCCCTCGACGTGGTCAACGTCTCCGTGGTGTGGTCGGGGGCCTCGGCCGAGGACGTCGAGCGCGGCATCACCGACCCGCTCGAGCAGCGCCTGCGCTCGATCGAGAACATCAAGGAAATCACCTCGACCTCGTCCCAGGGCGCCTCCACCATCAATATCGAGTTTCGCGAAGGCACCGATCCCGTGCTGGCACTCGACGACGTGCGCAACGAGGTCGACACCTTCCGCAACTTCCCGGCGGATGCGGAGAAGCCCCAGGTCAACCGCGTCCCCCGATTCGACCCGGTCGCCCGGGTGGTCCTCTACGGCGACGTCCACCGGGACGACCTGCGCGAATGGGTGGACCGGTTCGAACGCGACCTGCTGGGCTACGGCGTGGACCGCGTCAACGTCAACGGCCTGCCCGAGCAGCAGATCGGCATCCACGTGCCGACCGACGCCCTGTACGGGAACCGGCTCTCGCTCGACCAGATCGGCGACGTCGTCAACACCCAGTCCCGCGATCTGCCGGCCGGCCAGTTCGGCGAACTGGACGGCGGGCGGGAACTGCGTGCCGTCGAGCAGGCCCGAGACCCGCAGGCCTTCGCCGATCTGCCTCTGATACAGGATGCGCAGACCCGGGTGACCCTCGGGGAGGTCGCCGACATCCGGCGCGAGGACCGTCGCCACCAGACGACACTCACCTACGAGGGGCTGCCCGCGGTCGAGCTGGAACTGCAACGCTCCGAACAGGGCGATTCGCTGGAGTCGGCGCATGCCCTCGAGCAGTGGCTGGAGGACGTGCGCCCGTCCCTGCCCGACTCGCTGTCGATTGCCGTCTACGACCAGTCCTGGCAGCTCATCCGTGACCGCATCAACCTGCTGGTCTACAACGGTGCCGGCGGCCTGCTGCTGGTGCTGGTGCTGCTCTACCTGTTCCTGCCCGCCCGGGTCGCCTTCTGGGTGGCCGTGGGCATCCCCTCGGCCTTCCTCGCCGCCCTGGCGGTGCTCTGGCTGATCGGCGGGAGCATCAACATGATCTCGCTGTTCGCGCTGATCATGGCGCTGGGGGTGATCGTCGACGACGCCATCGTGGTCGGCGAGGACGCCGATGCCCACTTCCGCCAGGGCGAACAGCCGTTGCTGGCCTCGGAAGGGGCCGCCCACCGCATGTTCTGGCCGGTGGTCGCCTCCTCGGCCACCACGGTCGCCGCGTTCATGCCGCTGCTGGCCGTGGGCGGGACGATCGGCAAGATCCTCTACGACATCCCGGTGGTGATGATCTGCGTGATCATCGCCTCGCTGATCGAGAGCTTCCTCGTGCTGCCGGGGCACCTGAGGCGGGCCTTCGTCCAGGGCGGCCAGTCGCGCTGGCAGGCGTTCGCCTGGCGCATCGGCGCGGTCAAGCGCGGCTTCGATCGCGGCTTCGAGGGCTTCCGCCAGGGGCCGTTCCGGCGCATCGTCCGCTTCGCGATCACCTACCGCGGGGTGACCCTGGGCTCGGCGGTGGCCACGGTCCTGATCGCCGTGGGGCTGATCGCCGGCGGACGGATCGGCTTCACGTTCTTCCCGACGCCCGAGCCGACCATCCTATACGCGAACGCCACCTTCGTCGCCGGTACCGACCGCAGCCGGGTGGACGCGTTTCTCGACGAGATGACCGAGAGCCTCGAGCGCACCGAAAGCGAGCTGGGCGGCGACCTGATCGCCCATGCCGTGCGCCGCTCCGGCTCAACCACGGGGGCAGAGTCGGGCACGACGGGCGACCAGCTCGGCTCGATACTGATCGAACTGGTCGCACCGGACGACCGTGACGTGCGCAACGAGGACTTCATCGCCCGCTGGAAGGAGAGCACGCCCCGTCCCACCGGGCTCGAGAGCTTCTCGGTCACCGCGCGCGAGGGGGGACCGCCGGGCTCCGACCTCACCATCCGGCTCACCGGCGGGTCGACCGAGAACCTCAAGCGGGCGGCGATGGACTTGAGCAACACGCTCGAAGGCGTGACCGGCGTGGTCGACGTCAATGACGACCTGCCCTACGGACGAGAGCAGATCACCTACTCGCTCAACAGCCGCGGCGAGTCCCTCGGCCTGAACATCGCCGATATCGGCCGCCAGTTGCGCGCGGCCTTCGACGGCGAACTCGCCCAGATCTTCCAGTCGGGTCGCGACGAGGTCGAGGTGCGGGTGCTGCTGCCGGAGGCCGAGCGCGATCGCCTCTCGGTGCTCGGCGAGATCCAGGTGCGCACGCCCGACGGCGCCTTCGTTCCCCTCGACCAGGTGGTCGACTTCGACGCGCAGCGAGGCTTCGAGGCCATCCGCCACGCCGAGGCCGAGCGAGCCGTCGAGGTCATGGTGGACATCGACAACCGCCTGACCTCCGCCGACAACCTGGTCGAGTCGCTCGAGCGAGACGCCCTCCCCGATCTCATGGCCGACTACCAGGTCAGCTATACCTTCGAGGGCAAGCAGGCCGACCAGCGCGAGACCATGGCCGACATGAAGTTCGGTCTCTACCTCGGCCTGGTGCTGATGTACATCGTGCTGGTGTGGGTGTTCGCCGCCTGGACCACGCCGTTCATCGTGATGATGATCATCCCGTTCGGCCTGGTCGGCGCGATCTTCGGGCACTGGGTGATGGACCTCGACCTGACCATCCTGTCGATGTTCGGCCTGTTCGGCCTGGCGGGGATCGTGGTCAACAACGCCATCATCCTGGTCGCCTTCTACAACGAGCAGCGGCGAGCCGGCCTGTCGGTGACCGACGCGCTCGAGGAAGCATCCACCCGGCGTCTGCGCGCTGTGCTGCTCACCTCGCTGACCACCATCGGCGGGCTCACGCCGCTACTGTTCGAGACCTCGCTGCAGGCCCAGTTCCTGATCCCGATGGCGACCTCGATCGCCTTCGGGCTGGGTTACTCGACCCTGCTGGTGCTGCTGGTGATCCCCGCCCTGCTCTCTCTGCGCGAGGGCCTCCAACGGCGCTTCAACCCGGGATCGGCGACTGCCTGACCCGGCCGCCGGGCTCGCCACCGCGGTCGGCGCCCGGGTCAGGCCGCGCGGGCCGTTACAGTACCGAGAGCAGTTCCCTGACCGGCAGCCGTCCTTCGGGGCCGACCCGGTCCTGGCAGAGGGCGGAGAAGAGCTCGGCGGTGGCCAGGGCGTCGACCAGGGCATGGTGGGCGTGATAGCGCGGCAAGTGGTAACGCCCGCGCAGGCTGTCGAGGCGCAGTTCGCCCTTGCCGTGCGGCAGGTGGCGGCGCTCGAAGCCGCGCCGGGCCAGGTGCAGGGTATCGATCACCGGCATGGCCAGCCCGGCGGCGAAATGCCGCCGGCAGGCGGCGTTCAGGAAGGCCAGCTCGAAGCGGGCGTTGTGCGCCACCAGCACCCGCCCGGCGAGCACCGCCAGGAGCTCGTCGAGCACGTCGATCTCGGCCAGCCCCTCGGCGGCGCGGTCGTCGGTGATGCAATGGATCACCGCGCTGGACTCGGGAATCTCGCCCTCCGGGCGGATCAGCCGGTGGCGCGCCGTGGCCAGACGGATCTCGTCCCCCTTCATCACCACCCAGCCGGCGCTCAGCAGCCGGTCGCGACGGCTGTCGAGGCCCGTGGTCTCGAAGTCGAGCACCACGTACTCCACCGCCTCCCAGGAACGCCCCAGCTCCGGCAGCGGTGCCTCGAGCAGCTGCGCCAGCGGCGAGGGGCTTTCGGCACGTCCGCGCAGACGATGGCGGCGCCAGCGAAGCAGTGTGCGATGGGGGAACCAGGAGCCGAACATCGTCAGCGCGAGCCACTGATGTCGAAATGCCGACGCATCCAGCGCTGGTGGTCATCCACCACGCGGAAGGCATCGCGCAGGTGGTCGCGCTCCAGCCCCGAGATGCCCCGGGGATCGAGCAGGTTGTCCATCGCCTCCCCCCGCCGGACCTGGGCCGCCTGGTGGCGGGCGCGCAGCACGTAGACGAAGCGCCAGGCATCCTCCAGCTCCGCCGCGGCCTCGGCCGATAGCCCGCCGGCCGCGGCGGCCGCCCGCAGGCGCCGCACCGTGTGCAGCTCGCCCAGGCCCAGCCGCACGGCGTGCAGGCGGGCGATGTCGGCGATCGGCAGCAGACCGTAGCGCTTGATGTCCAGCCGCTCGTCGTGCCGCTCGTCGTCGACCACCACCAGCCGGCGGAAAAACCCCAGCGGCATGCGGATCGCCAGGGCGTTGCCGACCAGCAGGCGCTGGAAGATGGTGTTCTCGACGGCCAGCGGACGCACCGCATCCCACAGCTGCTCGAGCAGGCCCGGGTCGCCGGCGACCGTCCGCATGTCGAAGAAGTTCGTCGCCAGCATCAGCGAGTGCGGTTCCGGCTGCTCGATCCAGTCGCGGAAGGTGCGCTTCCAGGCCGACAGCGGCTGACGCCAGGCATCGGTCACCGCCATGGTGTCCCCGGGGCAGTATTCCAGCCCCGCCGCGGCCAGGCCGTCGGTGACGAAGCGGGCCAGTTCCCGGAACCATTCGCCGTGACGCGCCGGGTCGAAGCGATCGTCGATGATCAGCGCATTGTCCTGGTCGGCGTGGGCGGTCTGCTCGCGCCGACCCTGACTGCCGAGCGCCGCCCAGGCCCAGGGCACGGGCGCGGGCCCGAGCTGGCCCTCGGCCAGCTCGATCAGGCGGCGGGTGAGCGCGTCGGTGACGGTGACCATCGCCTCGCCCAGGGGCTCGGCGTCCGCCCCCATGATCACCAGCTGGTTCTGCAGGTCCGGCAGGCGGGCCCCTACCCGGGCGATGGCCTCCACGTCGGGCGCGGCCAGCGCGTCGCGGACGAGGTGCACCGCATGCGTTCCCTGGTGGCGCAGCAGATCCGAGGTGGACAGGATGCCGACGAGGGCCCCGTCGGCGCCGACCACCGGTAGGTGATGGATGTTGTGCCGTGAAAACAGCAGGGAGGCCTCGAAGGCCAGTGCCCCCGGTTCGACCGTGACGAGTTCCTCGGTCATGATCGAACCGACCGGTTCGGTGGTGGACCGGCCCCCGGCGATGCAGCGCCGGCGCAGGTCCCGGTCGGTCACCAGCCCGGTCAGCCGGCCGTCCTCGACGATCAGGAGGGACGAGACCTGCTCGTCGGTCATGCGCTCGGCGGCCCGGCGGATGGAGCAGTCCGCCGCGGCGGTAACCGGGGCGCGGCGCAGCAGCGCCTCGACGGTGGTCGCCATCAGCACGTCGGCGTGGCCCCGCTGCTCGGCCAGCCGCTCGATCGCGCGCTGGAGGCGTTCGCGCCGCGATCGCTCGAATCGCCAGGCGAACGGCGGGTGGTCGGCCAGCAGCCGCTCGAAGGCCGCCTGCGGCAGGAAATAGAACAGGCAGTCCTCGATCAGCTCGGTGCGGCGGGTCGTCTCCGCGTCGCCCTCGTCGAGGAACAGGTCACCCTCCCCGAGCTTGTCGAGCAGTTCCCCCTCGGCATCGTGGACACGGATGGCACCGCTGCGCACCACCCATAGCCCGGGGCCGGCCTCCCCGGGGGGAAACGGCCGGCCGCGGCGCAGGTAGCGGACGGTCAGCCGGCGCGGCAGGCCGTCGAGCGCCTCGGCCGGGAGCTCCTCGAACGCCGGCACCCCGGCGATGAAATCGCGTATTTCCCAGAGTTCCGCGGCCATGTGGGCTCCTTGCCGTTCGGCCAGGTCGGCCGGTCAGAGGTCGTAGTACTCGCGATACCACTCGACGAAGCGTGCCACCCCTTCCTCGACCGGGGTTTCCGGCGCGTAGCCCACGTCGTTCCTGAGGTCCTCGACATCGGCATAGGTATCGGGCACGTCGCCCGGCTGCATCGGCAGGAGGTTGAGTTCGGCCTTGCGGCCGGCGGCCTCCTCGATCAGCTCGATGTAGCGCAGGAGCTCGATCGGCCGGTGGCTGCCGATATTGTAGACACGCCAGGGCGCGCGCGAGGTGCCGGGGTCCGGCGAGGCCGAATCCCAGTCCGGGTTGACGGTCGCGGTGTGGTCGAGCGTGCGGATCACGCCCTCGACGATGTCGTCGATGTAGGTGAAGTCCCGCCGGTGATGGCCGTAGTTGTACACGTCGATCGGCCGGCCCTCGAGGATGTTCCTGGTGAACTTGAACAGGGCCATGTCCGGGCGCCCCCAGGGGCCGTAGACGGTGAAGAAGCGCAGGCCGGTGGTCGGCAGGTCGTAGAGCGAGGCGTAGGTGTGCGCCATCAGCTCGTTGGCCTTCTTGGTCGCCGCGTAGAGCGACAGCGGGTGATCGACGTTGTGGTGCACCGAGAACGGCATCTCGCTGTTCGCCCCGTACACGGAGCTCGACGAGGCGTAGACCAGGTGCTCGACCCCGTTGTGGCGGCAACCCTCGAGGATGTTGGTGAATCCCACGAGGTTGCTGTCGACGTAGGCATGCGGGTTCTCGAGCGAGTACCGGACGCCGGCCTGGGCGGCCAGGTGCACCACCTTGTCCGCGCGAACGCGCTCGAACAGCTCCGCCATGCCGGCCCGGTCGGCCACGTCCATGCGCTCGAACGAAAAGCCGGCCTCCCCGGTCAGGCGGGCGAGACGCGCCTTCTTCAGGTTGACGTCGTAGTAGTCGTTCAGGTTGTCGAGCCCGACGACGGTGTCGCCGCGGGCCAGCAGGCGCGCGGCGAGAGCCGAGCCGATGAAGCCGGCTGCACCGGTAACCAGGATCCGCATGTGTACTCCATGACAGTGATGAGGGGACGGTCGGCGGTCGAAACCGTGGTCCGCGTTCTCGTGAGCTGCCCGACCGCCGGTCCCGGACGATTATGCCTGCGCCGGCCGCGGCAACCAACCGGCCGCCGCCCCGCCGGCCGGGCCGGTGACGGCCGCGACCACCAGCGCTGGGAACAGAAAAATTTTTACGGGAGCCGCCGGTTTTCCTCATGACCGGCAGCCTGCCTGCCCCGGAATCGCACCAGTCCGGAGCGGGGGGCGATTGCCCCCATTCTTATCCACAGGATTTCAACCCGGCATCCACGTGTTGCCCTCCGGGCGTCCACACAGCTATCCACAACATGTTGTGTCGTTATTGAACGAACCGTACATGGGATTGTGATATTTCGCCATTTTCACGGTTGACTTTCCCCCGCCACGAACCACAATCTATCCATCGATTCGCGGCCCGATCCCACGACCGGCCCCGCCCCGTTCCGAGACCGACGCCGGCGTGCCGGGCACCCGTGCAGCGACGGGGCGGACCGAAAGGGCCGACGAGACCTCGGTGCCGCGAACACGAACGATCAGACACAAGGAAGCGGCCGCCGGAGATGCACCGCGGCGGCCGCCACCGTTTCCACTGCCACAGAGGACGGATTGCGGCATGAGTACCGAACAGACGACAGCCTCCACCCCCTACCACGACACCCGGCCCGGCCGGCCCGCCGACAGCATCGAGACGGCCGCGGCCACCCCGGGCCAGATACGCGTCATCCGGCGCAACGGCAAGCTGACCGCCTACGATCCGTCCAAGATCAAGGTGGCCATGACCAAGGCCTTCCTGGCCGTCGAGGGCGGCGGCGCGGCGGCCTCCTCGCGCGTTCACGAGACCGTCGAGGCGCTGGTCGACACCATCGACCGCATCCTCAATCGCCGCCTGCCCGGCGGCGGCACCGTCCACATCGAGGACATCCAGGACCAGGTGGAGCTGGCCCTGATGCGCGAAGGCCACCACAAGGTCGCCCGCGCCTACGTCCTCTACCGCGAGCAGCAGGCGCAGAAGCGCGCCGCCGAGCAGCCGGCCGCCCAGGTGGAAACCCCGCGCAGCGAGCTGCGCGTCACCCGCTTCGACGGCACCCGGGAACCGCTGGACACCGTCCGGCTGACCCGCCTGGTCGACGAGGCCTGCGCGGGCCTGACCGGCGTGGACAACCAGCGCATCGTCGACGAGACCATCCGCAACCTCTACGACGGCGTGGCCGAGCACGAGGTGAGCACCGCGCTGGTGATGAGCGCACGCACCCTGATCGAGGTCGACCCGGCGTACTCGCAGGTCGCCGCCCGCCTGCTGCTCGACTCCATGCGCACCGAGGCGCTGCGCTTCGTGCACAACCCGGTCACCGCCTGCACGCAGGCCGAGATGGCCAACATCTACCCGGACTACTTCAAGGAATACATCAAGGTCGGCATCGAGCACGAACTGCTCGATCCCACCCTGCAGCAGTACGACCTGGACACCCTCGGCCGGGCGCTGGACCACGAGCGCGACCTGCAGTTCACCTACCTCGGCCTGCAGACGCTCTACGACCGCTACTTCCTGCACCATGACGACACCCGCATCGAGCTGCCACAGGCATTCTTCATGCGCGTGGCCATGGGCCTGGCGATCAACGAGGTCGAGCGCGAGGCGCGCGCGATCGAGTTCTACCGCCTGCTGTCGTCCTTCGACTTCATGAGCAGCACCCCGACGCTGTTCAACTCCGGCACCCTGCGCCCGCAGCTGTCGAGCTGTTATCTCACCACCGTGCCGGACCACCTCGACGGCATCTACGGCTCGATCCGCGACAACGCCCTGCTCTCCAAGTTCGCCGGCGGGCTGGGCAACGACTGGACCCGCGTGCGCGCGCTGGGCAGCCACATCAAGGGCACCAACGGCAAGAGCCAGGGCGTCGTGCCGTTCCTCAAGGTGGCCAACGACACCGCCGTGGCGGTCAACCAGGGCGGCAAGCGCAAGGGCGCGGTCTGCGCGTACCTGGAGACCTGGCACCTGGACATCGAGGAATTCCTGGATCTCCGCAAGAACACCGGCGACGACCGTCGCCGCACCCACGACATGAACACCGCCAACTGGGTACCGGACCTGTTCATGAAGCGGGTGGCCGAGGAAGGCCAGTGGACGCTGTTCTCCCCGTCCGACGTGCCGGACCTGCACGACCTGTCCGGCCAGGCCTTCGAGAAGGCCTACATCGAGTACGAGGAGAAGGCCGATCGCGGTGAAATCAAGAACTTCCGCCGGGTTCCTGCGGTGAACCTGTGGCGCCGGATGCTCTCGATGCTGTTCGAGACCGGCCACCCCTGGATCACCTTCAAGGATCCCTGCAACCTGCGCTACACCAACCAGCATGCCGGCGTGGTGCACAGCTCGAACCTCTGCACCGAGATCACGCTGCACACCAACGACTCCGAGATCGCCGTGTGCAACCTCGGCTCGGTCAACCTCGCCCAGCACGTCGACGAGAACGGTCTCGACGAGGAAAAGCTCGAGCGCACCATCCAGACGGCGATGCGCATGCTCGACAACGTCATCGAGTACAACTACTACTCGGTGCCGCAGGCGCGCAATTCCAACCTGCGCCACCGCCCGGTGGGCCTCGGGATCATGGGCTTCCAGGATGCCCTCTACAAGCAGAAGCTGCCCTACAGCTCCGAGGAGGCGGTCGACTTCGCCGATCGCTCCATGGAGGCGGTCAGCTACCACGCGATCTCGGCGTCGGCCGACCTGGCCGCCGAGCGGGGCCACTACGAGAGCTACGAGGGCTCGCTGTGGAGCCGCGGCATCCTGCCGATCGACTCCATCGAGCTGCTGGCCGAGTCGCGCGGCGACTACCTGGACATGAACAGGGACACGACCCTGGACTGGGACGCCCTGCGCGAGAAGGTGCACAAGCACGGCATGCGCAACTCCAACACCATGGCCATCGCCCCGACGGCCACGATCTCGAACATCTGCGGCGTCTCGCAGTCGATCGAGCCGACCTTCGAGAACCTGTTCGTCAAGTCCAACCTCTCCGGCGAGTTCACCGTGGTCAACCCGTACCTGGTGCGCGACCTCAAGGACTTAGGGCTTTGGGACGAGGTCATGGTCAACGACCTCAAGTACTACGACGGCTCGGTGCAGCAGATCGACCGCGTGCCCGACTCGATCAAGACGTTGTACGCCACCGCCTTCGAGATCGACCCGCGCTGGCTGATCGAGGCCGGCTCGCGCCGCCAGAAGTGGATCGACCAGGCCCAGTCCCTGAACCTGTACATGGCCGAGCCCTCGGGCCCGAAGATCGACAACATGTACAAGCTCGCCTGGGTGCGTGGCCTGAAGACCACCTACTACCTGCGCGCCGCGTCCAAGACCCGGGTGGAGAAGACCACCATGAACAAGCTCGACGGCAAGCTCCGCGGCGTCTCGGCGGACCCGTCCGCCGCGGCCGGCCCCAAGGCCTGCTCGATCGACGACCCCGAGTGCGAGGCCTGCCAGTAAGGCCTCGCCGGGTGACGACGGAACGACCGAATACCATCTGACAGCAGCCGGGCAGCCACCCTGCCCGGCCCAGCCCGGCGACAGCGCCGGAATCGAACGGAGGAAGACCATGCTCGATTGGAACGACCCGCTGAAGAAGAACGCCACCACCGACAACCCGGCACGCGACGGCAACGCCGTGCCCGCATCCTGGGACGAGAGCCAGTCGGCCGACGCGAACCACTTCGACCCGTCCGCCGCCGAAGGCGCCGACCAGACCGGACTGGGCGGCATCGCCGCCAACGCCGACCGCGTCGACGTCTCGGAAAAGCGCATCATCAACGCCAAGGCCGACGTCAACCAGCTCCTGCCGCTGAAGTACCACTGGGCCTGGGAGAAGTACCTCGCCGGCTGCAACAACCACTGGATGCCCACCGAGGTCTCCATGCAGGCCGACCTGGCCCTGTGGAAGTCCAAGGACGGCCTGACCGAGGACGAGCGCCACATGGTGATGCGCAACCTCGGCTTCTTCGCCACCGCGGAGAGCCTGGTCGCCAACAACATCGTGCTGGCCGTCTACGAGCAGGTCACCAACCCCGAGTGCCGCCAGTACCTGCTGCGCCAGGCCTTCGAGGAAGCCGTCCACACCCACACCTTCCAGTACATCGTCGACAGCCTGGGTCTCTCCGAGGGCGAGCTGTTCAACATGTACCGCGAAGTGCCGTCGATCACCGCCAAGGACTCCTGGGCACTCAAGTACACCCAGGACCTCTCGGAAGGCACCTTCAACACCTCCACGCAGGAAGGCGCGCAAAACTTCCTGCGTGACCTGGTCGCCTTCTACGTGGTCTTCGAGGGCATGTGGTTCTACACCGGGTTCGCCCAGATCCTGAGCCTCGGCCGCCGCAACAAGATGACCGGCATCGCCGAGCAGTACCAGTACATCATGCGCGACGAGTCCATCCACCTGAACTTCGGCATCGACCTGATCAACCAGATCAAGATCGAGAACCCGGAACTGTGGGGCGAGGCCTTCCAGCACGAAGTCCACGAGATGCTGCGCGAGGCCTGCGAACTCGAGATCGACTACGCCCGCGACACCATCCCCAACGGCCTGCTCGGCCTGAACGCCGAGATGTGCGAGGAGTACATGCACTTCATCACCAACCGCCGCTGCAACCAGATCGGCCTGGCCGACCTCTACCCGGGCGCGACCAACCCGTTCCCGTGGATGAGCGAGGTGGT
>NZ_JBKGYT010000006.1:0-39222 GCF_046545975.1 Guyparkeria sp.
GGCCGATGAGGATGATGTTGCGCATGGCGAGGGATTATACCGACCCCGACAACGAAAAAACCCCGCCGATTGGGCGGGGTCGGTTAGGGGTTGTGGATGCCGGGGTCAGTTGATCAACTCGCCCTCGTTGTAGGACGCCAGGTCCTCTTCGTCCAGGATCCTCGGCGTGACGAAAATCAGGAGTTCGAAACGCGAATTATCGCGCAACCGGTTTTTGAACAGTTCGCCGACCCCCGGCAGGTCGCCGAAGAAGGGCACCTTCTCCATTTGCTCGAGGTTCTCGAATTCGTAGATGCCGCCGAGGACCACGGTCTGGCCGTTCTGGACCTGCACCTTGGTCTCCACCTCGCGGGTATTGATCGGCGGCACCCCGAGTACCTCGCGGGAGAAATCGGCCTCGTCCTTCTGCACGTGTATGTCCATGATCACGTTGTCGTTGGGCGTGATCTGCGGGGTGACGACCGTCTTGAGTACCGCTTCCTTGAAGTCTACCGAGGTGTTGCCCTGACCGGTCTGCTCCTGGTAGGGAATCTCGATGCCCTGCGAGATGGTCGCCTCGTGCCCGTTGGTGGTGATCACCTTCGGGTTGGAGACGATCTTGCCGTTGCCCTCACTCTGCATGGCCTGCAGTTCGAGGTTCAGCAGCACGTTCGAACCGAGGATGGCCAGGCCCAGGGAGCCGGTCGGATCGCCGCCAATCGGAGTGTTGACCATCCAGTCATTATCGGAGGTCGAGTATGTCTGGTCGTTGAGCGAGGGATCGCCCGGCGTCTGGATGGGCAGATTTTGCTCCCCAGGGCTCGGGGAGTCTCCGCCCAGGCCAACACGTTGTCCGCCACGGTCAAAGCCGCCTTGCAGCCCCCAGCGCACGCCCAGTTCCTTGGAGAAGTTGTCGGTGGCGATGACGATGCGGGTCTCGACCAGGACCTGCTTGACCGGCTTGTCGATCTGGTCGATCAGGCCCCGTACGCGGTCCAGCGCCTCGGCGGTGTCGGTGACGATGAGGTTGTTGGTGCGCGAATCGACCGTGATCGAGCCACGACGGCTGAGGAAATTGCCGTCACTGCTCTTCTCTTCCGCGTCCTCGCCCAGACCTGAGCTCTGACGGACCAGTTCGGCGATGTCCTCGGCCTTGGCATAGTTCACCTGGACGATGTCCGTGATCAGCGGCGCAACCTGCTGGGCCTGCTCGCGGGCGGCCAGTTCGGCCTTGTCGCGGGCGGCGACCTCGTCGGTGGGCGCCACGTAGATGACGTTGCCGTTCTGGCGCGAAGACAGTCCCTTGGTGGTCATGATCAGGTCGAGGGCCTGGTCCCAGGGCACGTTTTCCAGGCGCAGGCTGATCGAGCCTTCCACCGAGTCGCTCACCACGATGTTGTGGCCGGTGAAGTCGGCGATCAGTTGCAGCAGCGGGCGGACCTCGATGTCCTGGAACTTGAGCGACAGGCGTTCGCCCTTGTATTCCTTCTTGCCCAGCGAACGTTCGTCCTTCGACTCGGGGATCGGCTGGACCTCGAGGGCCAGGCGGTCACCGGTCTGGTAGGCCAGGTGCTCGCCGGCGTTGTTGGTCTTGATGGTCACGCGGCTGCCGTTGCCTGCCGGCCGTACGTCGACGGTTTCCACCGGGGTGGCGAAGTCGTTCACGTTGTAGCGGCCCTTCTCGAGGCGCGTGTCGGGCAGGTCGAGCACGATTTCGCTGCCCTGGCGACGAATGTCCATGGCCGCGTCGGTGCCGCCCACGTCGAGAAGCAGGCGGCCGGCGCCGCTGGACGCCCGACGGAAGTCGATGGCGGTGCCGGCGTCCATGCTGGTCGCGTCCGAGTCGCCCTTGCTGGTCACGGCCTTGCCGCTATCGGTCTTGGTCGCCTCGCGAGGCTCGTCGAAGGTGACCGTGACGCGGGAGCCATCCTGGCTGATCGAGTAGGGAACCGAGCCGTCGAGATTGAAGACGGCGCGGGTCTTGCCGCCGGCCTCTGCCAGCATGACCGAGTTCACCGCGCCCAGCCCGATTTTCGTGCTGCGGCTACCTGTCTCGTTGTCGACGCCGGGCAGGTCGACGGCAACCCGTGCCGGGTTGTCGATCTTGAAGCTGTCCGGTTCGGTCGCCAGCGGCTCGGAGAGGGTGAAGTGCACCTTGACCTGGCCATCGGAGGTCTGGTCGTAGCTGATCTCGCTCAGGTCGCCGGCAAAGGCCAGACTGGGTGCCATGGCGATGGCAAGGAGGCCGAGCCCTCGACGCATTCCTGTGCTCAGGCGTGAAGGTTTCTTGAAGTTGTCCATATCGCTGCTTCCCATCATTTAGCTCCGGTCGTTCGTCGACTTGACGACCGTTGTCTGTTTCTTCCAGCCACCCTGTCCGTCGGGCACGATTTCCTCAAGCGTGATGCTGGTCTCGCTGATTTCCATCACTTCGCCGTAGTTGCGACCCATGTGGTCACCCAGCGCGACCTCGTGGATGACGCCTTCGCCATCACGAACAAGGGCGAAGGTGGTCTCCTGCCGGTTGATGATGCCTCGCATCGACAGCGCATCCAGCGGGAACTGCTCCAGGGGCTCTTTGGGACGATCCAGGTCGGGCTTGAGCCCGTTATCCCTCTTATCCGATTCAGCCTCCGGGGGCATGAACGGCGTGCGCTCGTCCTCCGGCACGCTGTAGGCGTACTTCGGTGTCGGCTTCATTTCGGGGATCGGTTCGATCTCGCCGCCCGGGCGTGCCTCGAGCTTGGCGACCTCCTGCTTGAGATCGCTCATGTCCTGTGCGCACCCGCCGATCAGGCCAGCCGTCAGGAGGCCGGTCCCGATCAGACTCAGGCGGAGAGGCCGGAACCTGGTTTTTCGTGAGCTCATTGGCCGCCTCCTTGCTCGTCGCGTTCGAGGTAACGATAGGTTTTGGCCTCGATCTTCATTGAAAGCTTACGCGGGCCGTCGTCCGTGACATCCTCGTTCGGCTTGATTGCCGGGTTGTGCAGCGTGACGATCCGCGGCAGGTTCGCGGCGTCGCTGATGAAGTCGGTAAGTTCCTCGTAGGTGCCTCGGAGCGTGAGGTAGTAGGTCATCTCGGCGTAGAAATCGTGCAGCGTTTCTTCGCCGGGACGAATCTGCTCGTTCGTCAGGCCGTTCGAGAGCGAGGTCTCGGCGACGTTGTCGATCAGGTTTTCCGCCTCGCGCTTGTTCGGCAGCTGGCGCAGCAGCTCGCCAAAGCGGGTTTCCATCTCCTCGATCTGCGCCTCGTAGGCCTCGAGGTTGGCCGCCAGACGCTGCTTGCGATCCACGGTCTGCAACAGGGTCTGCTCCTCGTTCTGGGACCGCTCCAGCATCTCTTTCTGCGGCATGGTGTCGAAGTAGATCACCGCGCCGACGATCAGGATGAAGACGAAGGTGAAGATCACCAGCCGCGTCCCGAGGGAGGTCAGGCCGATGGTCTGGAAATCGAGGTTTCTCAGTTCGTTCAGATCCATGGCTTAGTCCTCCTTGTCCGCGTCGTCATCCCCGGGGGGCGTGATCTTGCCCTCGATGGAGAAGACATACCTGCCGGCCTTGAAACCGGCGTCATCCTTGGATGACTGAGCCAGGATCCCCGAACCCACCAGGCTGGCCTCGTCGAGGTAGTCGGCGTCATTCAGACGACGCAGGTAGGTCGCGACCCGGGCCTGCGCGTCGGCCATGCCCTGAATGCTGATCGCCTCGTCGTTCTTCACGCTCACGTCGGACAGTTGAATGCCGTCGGGCAGGGTGGTGACCAGGTTCTCCATCAGGTGGACGATGGTGGGGCGGTTCGACTGGAGTGTCTCGATGACTTCCATGCGGGCGGTCAGCTCGGCCTTGCGCTCCTTGAGCTCGTTGATCGACTCGATCTTGCGATCCAGTTCCTGGATGACGTCTTCGAGGTAGGCATTGCGGTCGTTCTGGTGCTCGATCTGCGCCTGCATGTACGTGTGGATGCCGAACGAGACGGCCACCGCGACGGCTGCCGCCAGCAACAGGTGGATGACGAAGTCGCGTTGCCGCTTCTGGCGCCGCTCCTCGCGCCAGGGGAGAAGGTTGATCCGTCTCATCAGTCGAAGCTCCTTAACGCAAGCCCGCAGGCAATCAGCATTGCGGTGCCATGCCGAGCGACCTGCTCGGTAGACACGCCAGGTCCCTTGGCGAGTGCGGCGAACGGGTTCGCCAGCCGGGTCGTGACTCCGGTCTCGTTGTTGATGCGCTCGGTGGCGCCGTGGGTATTGGCCGCTCCGCCACCCAGCAGGATCAGGTTGACGGTGTTGCCACTCGATTCGGAATAGTAGTACTGAATGAAGCGCTCGACGTTCATCGCCAGGGCGTCCAGGTAGGGCTGGAGCACCTTCCGTTCGTAGTCCTCGGGAAGGCTGTCGTCGCGCTTTCGCTGGTCCGCTTCATCGAGGCTCAGGCCGTACTGGGCGGCGATGTCGGCGGTCAATTGCTGGCCACCGCCTTCGTGCTCCCGGGTGTAGACGATGTCGTCGTCCACGAAGATGTTCAGTGTCGTGGTGGTGTCGCCGAGATCGAAAACCGCCACCGGCTGGGAACGTTCTTCCGGCGTGAGTGTCGGAGCAAGTATCTCGGTATAGGCGTTCTGGAGAGCGAACGATTCGATGTCGATCACGTCCACCGCCATTCCCGCCGCCTCGGCGACAGCGACACGGCTGTCGACGTTGTCCGTGCGCGTTGCCGCCATCAGGACGTCGATCCCGACCTCCTGGCCGGAACGGCGTTTCTTCTGCTTGCCGAGGATGTCCGATTCGAGTTTCTCGAAATCGAAGTTCACCTCGTCGATCGGGAACGGGATGTACTGGGCGGCCTCGGCCCGGACCTGTTCCTCGAGTTCGAATTCATTGCCGGGGTTGTCGATATGCAACACACGGCTGACGGCCGAGGACGTTGGCACCGCCATGCAGAGGCGTTTTCCCTTGAGGCGCGCGCGCTGGGTGGCGCGGGTGAGGGCGGCGGCCACGGCGTCGGTGTCGGTGATCGACTTGCCCTGCACGGCCCCCGGGGGAAGTGGTTCGGTGGAAAAGGCGGCCGTCCTGTAGCCGCCGCGGTGTTTTTCCAGTTGGATAATCTTCACGGCGGTCGAACTGATATCGACCCCGATTCGTGTTGGCTTTGCGCTAAATAGTGGCACGATCATTCCCTTCCTTTTGAGCGTGCGTTAAGGTTTCGCACACACGCACCTTGGCTCCCGATTACGCATCCTATGGCATAACTGCCGCGCTTGTCGACAACCATGCTCAAGGCGCTTACCCAACTTAATGGTCGCTGACCTGCTTTCACGATTTCGAATGAAGCTTATCAAGACACTGTCATATCTTCTTGGTTTGGGGGTGATTCTGTGCCTGGCGGGTGCAGGCGTCCTGTATCATATTTACAACACGCAGTTGCCCAGCATCGACGAGCTGGGCGATGTGAGTTTCGAGATGCCCATGCGCATCCATGACCGGGAGGGCGGCCTGATCGCGGAGTTCGGCGACCAGCGGCGGCTGCCCGTCGACTACAACGAACTCCCCGAGGTGGTCGTCGATGCCTTCGTCTCCGCGGAGGATGACCGGTTCTTCGAGCACGTGGGCGTCGACTTCTTCGGGCTCGCACGGGCGGCGGTGGAGCTGATTCGCACGGGCCACAAGAGCCAGGGCGGCTCCACGATCACCATGCAGGTGGCGCGGAACTTCTATCTCGGGCGGGAAAAGACCTACACCCGCAAGCTTTACGAGATCCTGCTGGCGATCAGGATCGATCGCACCTTCAGCAAGGAGGAGGTCCTGGCCCTTTACCTGAACAAGATCTTCATGGGGAACCGGGCTTACGGGGTCAAGGCGGCAGCGAAGGTCTACTTTGACAAGGACCTGCCCGAGCTCACCGTCGGCGAGGCGGCGATGCTGGCCGCCCTGCCCAAGGCGCCGTCGAGCACCAACCCGGTGAGCAATCCGGAGCGGGCGCTGGCGCGGCGCGCCTACGTCCTCGGTCGTATGCTCAAGCTCGGCAAGATCGATCGTGACACGTTCGATCGAGCGATGGCCGAGGAACTTCCCGGCAGGCTCTACACCTCGGGCAGGGTGGAGACTCGTGCCCCCTATGCCGCGGAAATGGCGCGTCAGGATCTGGTCGAGGAGTACGGGCCGGAGGCCTATAGCATGGGGCTGTCTGTCCACACGGCCATCGACCCGGAGGCGCAGCGGTCCGCTGACAGGGCGCTGCGCCGTTCGCTGATCGACTACGATCGCCGTCACGGCTATCGCGGGCCGGAGGCCGACTGGAGCCAGTGGATCGATCGCCCGGACGAGTTGCGCGAGCGGCTGGAGGATACCGACCGGGTCGGCGGACTGATCCCGGCTGTCGTGCTCGCCGTCGAGTCCAACGAGGCCACGTTGCTGGCCAAGGGGACGGGCGACGAGGTTCGACTGGACCTTTCCGCGATGGAATGGGCCTGCCCCTACCGTTCCGCCGACAACTGCGGGCCCAAGCCGAAGGCCGTGACCGACGTGCTTTCCGCCGGCGACCTGATCCGGCTGGAGCCCACGGAGAACGAGGATGGCAGCGCGTATCGCCTGGCCCAGATTCCCGACGTCGCCGGCGCCTTCGTGGCGCTGGATCCGGACACCGGAGCGATCCGGGCCATGTCGGGCGGATTCGACTTCTTCCATGAAGGAGAGTACAACAATGTGGTCCGGGCGGAGCGACAGCCCGGCTCGGGGTTCAAGCCGTACCTGTATTCCGCTGCCCTGGATCGGGGCTTCACCTGGGCGAGCATGATCAACGACTCGCCGGTGGTCATTCAGGACGGGGTGCGCGAGGGTATCGACTGGCGACCGAGCAACTACGGGCGCAATTTTGGCGGAATGCGACGCCTGCGTGATGCCCTGACCCACTCGGTCAACCTGGTCTCCGTGCGACTTGGTCAGGCGGTCGGTCCGGCCGACGTGCTCGACTATGCCGGCCGGTTCGGCCTGCCGGTCGACGACTGGAAGCCCACGCTGTCCATGGCATTGGGGGCCTACACCCTGACGCCCATGGATCAGGCGGTCGGGTTTTCCGTGTTCGCCAACGGGGGTTATAGGGTCAGCCCGTACCTGGTCTCCGAAGTGGAGGACCTCGATGACGGGGTGATCTATTCACATCCGACCGTCAGCCTTTGCGACGATTGCCCTGCGGACACCGCGGACACCAGTCTCGCCCCCAGGGTGATCAGCGAGCAGAACGCCTTCCTGATGCGGTCGGGGCTCAAGGACGTCGTCCGCCACGGGACGGCCACCCGCGCCCACCGTGCCCTCGAGCGCGACGACATCGGCGGCAAGACGGGCACGACCAACGATCAACGCGATGCCTGGTTCAGCGGCTTCGGGCCTGAGTGGGTGGCCACGGCCTGGGTGGGCTTCTCCGACAACGACGAGCTCGGCGATCGTGAGACGGGCGGCAGGGCGGCGCTGCCCATATGGATCGACTTCATGCGGGACATGCTGCCACCTCCCGCCGGAGAGGAGTCTCCGCCGGAGGGCATCGTCACGGCCTGGATCGATCCGAAGACCGGACGTCGGGTGCCCGAGGACCACCCGGGCGCGGTCCGGGAGTTCTTCGATGTGACCAATCCGCTGGCCGAACTCCCCAAGGAGGATGCCGCGGCCGGGGCCGGCACCTCGCGCGAGGTGATCGAGAATCTCTTCTGAGCCCCGCCCGCGCCAGACCGGGCGCCGGGCGGCGGCAAGGTGATTGGGAGGTGAGTTTCATGGGGCCTGCGCCACTGGAGGTGCTTCGCGTGGCCGCCCGCCTGGTGGCCGAGTCTCCCGGGCAGGATCCGCGTCGTGCGCTGGAGAAGGCCGCCCGTCAGGTCGGCCAGAGTCTCGACCGGCGGTTTCTCGCCGCCGACCTCGACCGCCTGGAGGCCGAGACGCGGCAGTACCAGGCCACGTTTCGGCCGGGGCAGCGCGAGATGTTGCGCTCATTGCGCGAGGCGGCACTCGAGGCCATGTCGTTCTTCGAGCGCTTTCGACCGCGGCTGGTGGGCGAGGTGCTCTCGGGAACGGCGGACGAGCATTCACCCATCGTGCTGCAGTTGTTTGCCGCTACCCCGGAAGATGTCATCGACCTGCTCGTGACCCGGGATATCCCCTTCGAGGAGTCGGAGGCGACGTACCACTACGGTGACGGGCGCAGCGAGCGCTGTTCCGTCTTCGAGCTGGGCGCGCAAGGCCAGCATTTCCGGCTGGAGGTGTTCGCGGAAGACGATATCCGCGAGGCGCCGCTGGCCCCGGCGGGGAGCGGGACGATCCGGCGGGCGTCCGCGCGCGCGGTGCGCGAGTTGGTGGATATGGCTGGGGGCTGATGCCCCTGTAACCGCCCCGGTCGGGGCGCAAGGGCCGGCCAGCGGTGCCTCAGCGGGCGCTGAGGCGGTGGACCGCGTCGACCAGCACCTTTACCTTGTCCGGGTCGACGTGCTGGTGGATGCCGTGGCCGAGGTTGAAGACGTGGCCGGGGTGCGGGCCGAATTCCTCGAGGATGCGGGCGACCTCGCGTTCGATGACCTCGTCGGGCGCGTAGAGCACGCTCGGATCGAGGTTGCCCTGCAGGGCGACCCGGTCGCCCACCTGGGCGCGAATGGCGTCGAGCGTCACCGTCCAGTCCAGTCCGATACCGTCGGCGCCGGTGTCGGCGATCCAGGAGGCCCACTGGCCGCCACCCTTGGTGAACAGCGTGACCGGCACGTAGCTGCCGTCGGGTCGCCGGCGCTCCAGGCCGTCCACGATGCGCTGCATGTACTGCAACGAGAACTCGCGGTAGTCATGTGGCGCGAGGACTCCGCCCCAGGTGTCGAACACCATCAGCGCCTGCGCGCCTGCCTCGATCTGGGCATTGAGGTAGTCGGTGACCGAGTCGGCCAGCTTCTCCAGGAGCTGGTGGGCGGCCTTCGGGTCGCTGTAGACCAGTCCCTTGACCTTGGCGAAGTCCTTGGTGCCACTGCCCTCGACCATGTAGGTCGCGAGTGTCCACGGGCTGCCGGTGAAGCCGATCAGCGGCACGCGGCCGTCCAGGGCCTTGCGGATCGTGGAGACGGCGTTCATCACGTAGCCGAGATCCGTTCCCATGTCCGGCTTGGGGATGCGGGCGATGTCCGCCGCCGAGCGCACCGGGCGCTCGAAGATCGGCCCTTCGCCGGCGACGAACTTGAGCCCCAGCCCCATGGCATCGGGGATGGTGAGGATGTCGGAGAACAGGATCGCCGCATCGAGCTCGTAGCGCTCGAGCGGCTGCAGCGTCACCTCGCAGGCGAGATCGGCCGAGCGGCACAGGTCCATGAAGCTGCCCGCCTGCTTGCGGGTCTCCCGGTATTCCGGCAGGTAGCGGCCGGCCTGGCGCATGATCCAGATCGGGGTGCGGTCGACCGGCTGGCGCATCAGGGCGCGCAGCAGGCGATCGTTCTTCAGCGGGGAGGTCATCGAGGTCATACGTCCAGGTAGTCGAGGATGCCGAAGGCCGCGTTGCGTCCCTCGAAGACGGCGGTGACCACCAGGTCCGCGCCGCGAACCATGTCGCCGCCGGCGAAGATCTTCGGGTTGCTCGTCTGGAAGGCGGGGGCGTTGCTGTCCTTGTGGACCACCACGCGACCGCTGGCGTCGAGTTCGATCTTCTGGCGCCCGAACCAGTCGGCCGGGGAGGGGCGGAAGCCGAAGGCGACCAGTACCGCGTCGGCCTCGATCACCTGCTCGGAGCCCTCGATGGCCACCGGGCGGCGGCGCCCGCGCTCGTCCGGCTCGCCCAGGCGGGTCTCGACGAACTTCACCCCGGTGACCTGCCCGCCTTCACCGAGAATCTCGACCGGCTGCAGGTTGAACTTGAAGTGCGCGCCTTCCTCGCGGGCGTTCTTCACCTCGCGGCGCGAGCCCGGCATGTTGTCCTCGTCTCGGCGATAGACCGTGGTCACCTTGGCCGCGCCCTGGCGCAGGGACGTGCGGGTGCAGTCCATGGCGGTGTCGCCACCGCCGAGAACCACCACGCGCTTGCCGGAGACGTCGATGTACGGATAGTCGCCGCCCATGTCGAGCTGATGGTTGGTGTTCCCGATCAGGAAGGGCAGCGACTCGTGGACGCCGTCGAGGTCCTCGCCCGGGAAGCCGCCCTGCATGGCGTTGTAGGCGCCCATGCCCATGAACACGGCGTCGAATTCCTCGAGGAGGTCGTCGATGGACACGTCGCGGCCGACCTCGGTGTTCAGCCGGAATTCGATGCCCATGCCCTCGAAGATCTCGCGACGGGTCTGCATCACGTGCTTCTCGAGCTTGAACGAGGGAATGCCGAAGGTGATCAGGCCGCCGATCTGCGGGTGGCGGTCGAAGACCACGGGCGTCACGCCGTGGCGGGCCAGGATGTCCGCGCAACCGAGCCCGGCCGGGCCGGCGCCGATCACCGCGACGCGCTTGCCGGTGGGAACGACGTCGGACATGTCCGGACGCCAGCCCATCTTGAAGGCCTCGTCGGCGATGTATTTCTCGACCGAGCCGATGGTGACGGCGCCAAAGCCGTCATTGAGCGTGCAGGCGCCCTCGCAGAGACGATCCTGCGGGCAGACGCGGCCGCAGACCTCGGGCAGCGAGTTGGTCTTGTGCGCCATCTCCGCCGCCTCGAGCAGATTGCCTTCGGCGATCAGCTTGAGCCAGTTGGGGATGTAGTTGTGAACCGGGCACTTCCATTCGCAGTACGGATTGCCGCACTCGAGACAGCGGTCGGCCTGCTCGGCGGCCGTGTCGGGAGTGAATTGCCCGTAGATTTCGTTGAACTCTTTGACGCGCTCCTCGGCGGGAGCGACCTCCGGGTCGCGTCGCGGGACGTTCAGGAACTGGAAAATCTCGCCCATGGCTCGTTCTCGAATTGATGGTTCGGATCAATGCGGTACACGGGTTCGGTCACCCGTACGGCACGACCGCCCTCGGGGCCTTCCCGTGGCTCAGGCCGAGAGTTTGTCGCGGACTGCCTTGCTGACCGCCGCCATGTCGGCGCGGCCGGCGAGTCGCTCGCGGGCGACCTTCATGACGGCGCCCATCTGGCTCATCTCGGTTGCCTGCTCGGACCGGATGATCTCGGCAACCGCCGCCTCGATTTCCTCGGGGGAAAGTTGCTTGGGTAGGTAGGTCTCGATGATCTCGAGCTCGGCCTCTTCGACGGCCTTGAGATCATCGCGTCCGGCCGACTCGTACTGGGCGATCGACTCGCGGCGCTGCTTGGCCTGCTTCGTCAATATGCCCAGTGCCTCGTCTTCCGACAGTTCGCGACGCTCGTCGATCTCCTGCCGCTTGATGGCGGCAAGCAGCATGCGGATCGTGGTCAGGCGGGACTTTTCCCCGGCCTTCATGGCCGCCTTCATGTCGGCGGTCAGTCGCGACTTGATCGTACTCATGCGTAAAGGCGCCGGCTGACGATCAGTACAGGCGGACGCGGCGCGCCTGTTCCTTGGAAAGACGCTTCTGGTTGCGCTTCACGGCAGCAGCGTGCTTGCGCTTGCGAGCCGCTGTCGGCTTCTCGTAGTACTCACGCTCGCGCATCTCGCTAATGATGCCGGCTTTCTCGCAGGAGCGCTTGAAACGACGAACTGCAACCTCGAAAGGCTCATTTTCCCGAACACGTACAGAAGGCATGAATGCGTTCCACCTCGTTGACTGAATTGGAAATGTTTTTCGATGGGACCTGCGGGGCCCAAAATAAAAGGTGTTGTAGTATAAAGCGTTGCCCGCGGTGTGCAAGAGGCAAATGCACCGCGACCATCGAGCCGAGCGAGAGGTGATTTGCGTGCGAGTACTGGCCGTCGAGAGCTCCTGCGACGAAACCGCGCTGGCCGTCTACGACGGTGAGCGCGACGCGTTGCTGGCCCATCGGGTCCATTCCCAGACGGCGGTGCATGCCGAGTACGGCGGCGTGGTGCCGGAACTGGCGGCCCGTGATCACATGCGTCGCCTGCCGTTGCTGGCGCGCCAGGTGATGTCGGACGCCGGGCTGGGTCATGGGCAGATCGACGCGGTCGCGTACACGGCGGGGCCCGGCCTTGCCGGCGCCCTCATGACCGGGGCGGCCTTCGCCAAGGGTCTGGCGGCATCCCGGGGAGTGCCCGCGATGGCCGTCAACCATCTCGAGGGCCACATCCTCGCGCCTCTGCTCGGCGACGATCCGCCATCCTTTCCGTTTCTCGCCCTGCTGGTCTCCGGTGGTCACAGCCAGTTGATCGAGGTGCAGGAGGTCGGCCGCTATCGCCTGCTCGGCGAGAGCATCGACGACGCGATCGGCGAAGCCTTCGACAAGTCGGCCAAGCTCATGGGGCTTGGCTACCCGGGGGGCGCGGCCCTGTCGCGTCTGGCCGAGAGCGGCGATCCGGCGGCCGTGCCGTTTACCCGTCCGATGGTCAACCGCCCGGGGCTCGATCTCAGCTTCAGCGGGCTGAAGACGGCCGTGGCCAACGAGATTGCTGCTGGCCGGCCTTACGCGGACGTGGCGGCGTCGTTCGAGCGGACCGTCATCGATACGCTGGTGATCAAGCTCGGGAGGGCCCTGGAGCAGACCGGGCTGGATCGACTCGTGGTCGCCGGGGGCGTGGCGGCCAACCGGCCGCTGCGCCAGCGGCTCGCCACGATGATGGCCGAGCGTGGCGGGACCGTGCATTTCCCGTCCATCGAACTGTGTACCGACAACGCCGCGATGATTGCGTTGGCGGGCTACCTCCGTCTGCGGGCGGGTGAGGCGGATGCCGAGCCCGGCTTCTCGGTGCGGCCTCGCTGGCCGCTCGAATCGCTCCGCCCGCCCGGCGCCGTTGCCTGAGGGCTGACCGGCCATTTCAGAGTGATCATTACTCGTCCGCGGCCGTTTCCGGCTTCTTCTCGCCGATACGGGGTTCCTCGCCTCGCATCAGCCGGCGGATGTTGGCGTGGTGTCTGATGATGAGAATCAGTGCCATCACGGACACGGCCATGCCGATCACGGGGGGTGACAGGAAGGTGGCCAGCGTGGCGGCGACCACCGAGGCGAACAGGGCCGCAAGCGAGGAGTAGCGCGTGGCGAATGCGGTGCTGATCCAGCCGACGATGGCGACCACGCCGATCACCGGCGCCATGCCGAGGATCGCCCCGGCGGCGGTGGCGACCCCCTTGCCTCCCTTGAACCCGAAGAAAACGGGGTAAAGGTGGCCGAGGAAGGCGAAAAGTCCGGCGGCCGCCATGCCTGTCAGGCGCTCGGGATCGCTGGCCGCGGAGGCCACCACCAGCACCGGCAACAGCCCCTTGAGGAGGTCGCCCACTAGCGTGACAATGGCCGCCTTCTTGCCGCCGAGACGAAGGACATTCGTAGCCCCGGGGTTGCCCGACCCGGCGGCACGCGGGTCCGGCAGGCCGAGCAGTCGGGCCGTGATCACGGCGGTGGAGATCGAGCCGACCAGATAGGAGGCCGTGGCGACAATGAGCAGGAAGGGCCAGTCGAGGGCAGTCAAGTGGTGATACCGGTGTTTAAATGGGGCCGCCATTATCCCGGGGCAAGCGCTCGTCGGCAAACGCCGATCTTCGAGCCTCCGGAGCCGACCGGATCATCGGCGTGACGGTCGCTCATCGTGAAAGCGGCAAGGCCGTGCCGGCCGTCGGCCTGGTCGGCGGGTGGTCGTTTCCGGCCGAGATGTTCGCTCCGCTAGTCCGGCGGCTGCCCTCCGTCGAGGTCAGCGCGCATGACTGGAAGGGGTTCGCCGACACCTGGCTGGATGATGGGGTGCCGGTCGAGGTAGCGGGCGGCACCTGGCTGGGGTGGTCGCTCGGGGGTGGTCTGCTGCTCGAGGCGATCGCCCGGGGGAACATCCGTCCCGACCGGCTGGTGCTGGTAAGTGCGACGCCACGGTTTCTCGCCGCTGACGGGTGGCCGGGTGCGGCGCTCGGCGAGTGGCGAGCCCTTCGGCGGGCGGCGCTGGCGGATGCCCGGTCGGCTGCCTGCGGGTTTCGCCGGCATTTCGGGTTGCCGGGTTGTGCTGTGCTGCCCCCGGGGGAGTCCGACCATGTGTCAGGGCTGGACTGGCTGGCCGCGATTGATCGTCGCGACCTGCTGGAAACGCTCGACATGCCGGTGGAGGTCTGGCTGGCGCCGGATGACCCGCTGATCCCGTCGACGTGGAGCGAACAGCTTGCACTCCCCCGAACCGTCATCGGTCGACGCCTGCCGAAGTCGGGGCACGCCGCTCTCTTTGACGCCTGGGACGACCTGGCCCGGGCGCTGGATCCCGGGGCGGTCTGAAATCCGCCCGGGTCGAGGTCTCGACCGCTCAAACACACCTTAAATCTTTCCGGAACGCTATTGCCCATGTCATCCCGTGCCGTATTCGATCTAGACCGGGTGAGGAGTCGCTTCAACCGGGCGGCCGACGCCTACGACCGTCATGCCGCCGTCCAGCAGGAGATCGGGCGGCGTCTCGACGAGCGCTTCGGCTGGCTGAAGCTCGATCCGGAACGCATCCTCGACCTGGGGGCCGGCACCGGGCAGATGGTGCGGGCCATGCGTTCCCGCTATCCCAGGGCCAGCGTCGTCGGGATGGACCTCGCGGAAAACATGCTGCGGCACCTCCCAAGGGAGCGCTGGTGGTCGCGCCGGCGGCTCGCCGTTGCCGCGGACATGCATGCCCTTCCGTTCGTCGGCGGGTCGATGGATGTCGTGGTGTCCAACTTCGCGTTGCAGTGGAGCGACCGGCCGGAGGCGTTGTTCGCCGAGGTCGCCAGGGTGCTGGCCGCGAGCGGCGTGTTTTCCTTCACGACGCTCGGGCCGGACAGCCTTCAGGAAATCCGCCGTGCCTGGGCCGAAGTCGATGTCGCGCCGCACGTGCACCAGTTCCTGGACATGCATGACCTGGGCGACGCCCTGGTGGGGGCGATGCTGGCCGACCCGGTCATGGACCGGGAGACGGTGATCGTGACCTATCCCACGGTCGATGCCCTGCTGGCCGACCTGCGTGGAGTGGGCGTGGGCAATGCCCAGCGCGGACGGGCCGCCGGCATGACGGGGGCGAGGACGTGGCGACGTTTCCGCGAAGCACTCGCCGGGCAGGCCGTCGATGGGCAGATTCCGCTGACCTACGAGATCGTCTACGGTCTGGCATGGGGGACCGGCGTGTCTCCGCTCATGCATGGCGTGGAGCACGGGCAACGAGAGATGCCGGGACCCGCGGGGCCCGCGGTCGGGGAATGATAACGTCGGCGGAATTCAGATAAGGATTAACAATCCCGTATATGGTTTTTTTATTACCCGGTTTGATTGTGGTGCTAACTGATTGAAAGTGCACGATCTTGTGCCCCCGGGTCTCGGTTAATGAAGTAAATTCATAGGTTTTTGTCCGGGGTGGATTGGATTATCATTGCCCGTCGAAGAAAAAGGGTCTGGCCGATCTGGCCGGGATGAACCTAAAAGTCTGGAGGGGTCACGATGTCCACCACAACAGCTTCGGTCGCAACCGAGCAGTACAACTACGGCATCGTCAAGAAATTCGCCATCATGGCCATGATTTGGGGCGTGTTGGGGATGCTTGCCGGTGTCTACATTGCCAGTGAGCTGGCATGGCCGTTTTTGAATTTCAACATCGCCGAGATCACGTTCGGCCGGCTGCGCCCGGTGCACACGACGCTGGTCATCTTCGGCTTCGGTGGTAGCGCGCTGTTCGCGACGTCCTACTACATCGTGCAGCGCACCTGCCAGGCACGGCTCTGGGGCGGCAATCTGATGCCCGAGCTGACCTTCTGGGGCTGGCAGCTTTCGATCCTGTTCGGCGTCATCCTCTACATGGCCGGCTACACGCAGAGCCGCGAGTATGCCGAGTTCGTCTGGCCGGTCGACCTGGTGATCGCCGTGACCTGGGTGATCTACTTCATCGTGTACGCCATGACCCTGGTCAAGCGCAGCCAGCCGCACATCTACGTGGCGAACTGGTTCTTCATGGCCTTCATCCTGGCCACCGCGCTGCTGCACATCTTCAACAACCTGCAGGTGCCGGTCGCCTGGAACAGCCTCGAGTCCTACGCGCTCTTCGGCGGTGTCCAGGACGCGATGACCCAGTGGTGGTACGGCCACAATGCCGTCGGCTTCTTCCTGACTGCCGCGTTCCTCGGCATGATGTACTACTTCGTGCCCAAGCAGGCCGGTCGCCCGATCTACTCCTACCGCCTGTCGATCGTCCACTTCTGGGCACTGTCGTTCCTGTACATGTGGGTCGGTGCACACCACCTGCACTGGACCGCACTGCCGGACTGGGTCTCCACCCTGGCCGCCACCTTCTCCATCCTGCTGCTCCTGCCGTCCTGGGGTGGCATGATCAACGGCATCATGACCCTGTCGGGTGCCTGGGAGAAGCTGCGGACCGACCCGATCATGCTGTTCCTGATCACCGCGCTGGCCTTCTACGGCATGTCGACCTTTGAAGGTCCGATGATGTCGCTCAAGTCCGTCAATGCACTGTCGCACTACACCGACTGGACCGTCGGCCACGTCCACTCCGGTGCGCTGGGCTGGGTGGCCATGATCACCATCGGTTCGTTCTATCACCTCATTCCGCGCCTCTGGGGCACGACGCTGCACTCCACCAAGTTGGTGTTCGTGCACTTCTGGCTGGCCACGATCGGGGTCGTGCTCTACATCGTCTCCATGTGGGTCGCCGGTATCGGCCAGGGCCTGATGCTGCGCGCCTTCGACCAGTACGGCAACCTCGCCTACACCTTCATCGAGACCGTCTCGTTCATGCACATTCCATACGTGGTGCGTGCGATCGGTGGGATGTTCTTCCTGTCGGGCATGCTGCTGATGTCGTACAACCTGTACATGACGATCTCGGGTGCCCGCCAGCCGGCATCTGCCGAAGGTCGTGACGCCGTCGCTGCCGCCGCACGCTAAATGGATTGAGGTTAGGTGAATGAAACACGAAAGCATTGAAATCAACTCCGGTCTGCTGATCGTCCTGACGCTGGCGGCCATCAGCATCGGCGGCCTGATCGAGATCGTCCCGCTGTTCCACATCGAGGAGACGGTCGAGGAAGTGGACGGCGTCCGCCCCTACACCCCGCTGGAGCTGCGGGGTCGGGATATCTACGTTCGCGAGGGCTGCTACACCTGCCATTCGCAGATGATCCGCCCGTTCCGTGACGAACAACTGCGCTACGGCCATTACTCGCTGGCGGCGGAGTCGCAGTACGACCACCCGTTCCAGTGGGGCTCCAAGCGCACCGGTCCGGACCTGGCGCGCGTGGGCGGCAAGTACTCCAACGAATGGCAGACCCAGCATCTGGTCGACCCGCAATCGCTGGTCCCCGAGTCCATCATGCCGGGCTACCCGTGGCTGCTGGAGAACGAACTCGACTACAGCCAGATCGAGGACCGCATGGTCGCGCTCAAGCGCGTCGGTGTCCCGTACTCGCAGAGCCAGGAAGAGTACGACGCCAACGTCGAGGAGTTCGGCAAAGAGATGGCGGACAAGCTGCACGTCTCGAATGCGACCGACGTCCTGAAGAGCCAGGCTGATGAGGAGAACTGGGACGGCAACCCGGACCAGATCACCGAAATGGATGCCCTCGTGGCTTACCTGCAAGTGCTGGGCACGATGGTCGACTTCTCGAAGTACGAAGAAGGCCACTTCAACCAGTTCCGTTAATACTTGAAACCGCCACCGCCGAGGTGATCTCTTGATTGGCGATATTTTTGCGTGGTTGGGCAACATGGAGAACAGCAAGCCGTTGGCGCTGATCCTGTTCTTCAGTGCCTTCGTGGGAATCATCCTGTACGTCTACACCGGCAAGCGGCGCAAGCAGCGGCTGGAGTCCTACAAGGACATTCCCTTCATGGACGACGACGAGCTCGACCCCACGCAGCATAAGAAACAACAGGTGAAGAAAGATGAGTCAAACGGAAAATAAGCAGGGGCAGGTCGAGACCACCGGGCACGTCTGGGACGGCGATCTGCGCGAATACAACAACCCCTTGCCCCGCTGGTGGCTGTGGGCCTTCTACGTGACCATCGTATTCTCGGTCGTCTACTGGATCCTCTATCCGGCGTGGCCTTACGGCGATACCTACACCAAGGGTATGGGTTCGGTCGAGTACACCGTCGAGAACGAGGCGGGGGAAGAGGAAACGGTCTCCGAACACTGGAACACCCGCGCGCTGTTCACCCGCGACATGCAGACCAGCCCGTCTGCGGTGGCGCAAAAGGAGTGGGTGGGGCGAGTCGAAGGCATGAGCTTCGACGAGATCGAGGAGGATCCCGATACTCTGCAGTTCGCGCTCTCGGTCGGCCACGGCACCTTCGGCGACTACTGTGCCGCATGTCACGGCGCCGGTGGCCAGGGCAAGGTCGGGCTGTTCCCGAACCTGGCGGACAACGACTGGCTGCACGGCAATTCCTACGAGACCATCGCTGACAAGATCAAGAACGGTATCAAGGGCAACATGCCGGCTCAGAACGTACCCGAGGACAAGATCGACGACCTCGCCAAGTACGTGCTGAGTCTGTCGGATGCGGCCGATGTAAGCGACGAAGCGGCCAGTCGCGGCAAGGAGTCCTTTTCCAGCTGCGCCGGGTGCCACGGTGCCGAAGGCAAGGGCAAGGAGTCGATGGGCGCTCCCAACCTCACCGACGCCATCTGGGACGTCGCCGATGTGCCGGGATGCGGTGATGATACCGCCTGCAAGATCGACGAGATCAAGCACGTCGTCAACAACGGTATCGAGCGGGAGATGCCCGGATTCGGCGATCGCCTCAGCGACACGCAGGTCCGCATGCTGGCCATCTACGTCCGGCAGCTCGGGGGCAACTGATCCGCCGGATCACGCAACCCAGCTGCAAGTGAAGGAACACCGGCATCATGCCGGTGTTTCTGTATGCACCTCGGGCAGGGAGCGGGGTGTCGGGAAGGTGCACGGTGTTTAACCATACAAACAATGGGGTATAGAATGCCTCTTGTTATGCATAAGGGAGGGTGAAGATGGCCACCGAGAACGATCCGAGCTACAACGCTGAACAGCTCTATGCCAAGCGTGAGCCGATTCACCCGAAGGCGATCCGAGGTCGGTTTCGCCGGTTCAAGGATCTCGTGCTGCTGGTGGCCTACGGCGTGTTCTTCCTGCTGCCCTGGGTGCGCTGGGACCGGGGCGGGACGGGACCGGGACAGGCGGTCATGTTCGACATTCCGGAGCGCCGCTATTACCTTTTCGATCTCGTCATCCATCCGCAGGACATGTTCCTGCTGGCCGGGTTCCTGATCCTGGCCGCCTGGCTGCTGTTCTTCGTCACCGGCCTGGTGGGCCGCGCGTTCTGTGGCTACTTCTGTTTCCAGACGCTCTGGACAGATGTGTTCATGAAGGTCGAGGCGCTGGTGCAGGGCGACCGCAACAAGCGCATGCGCCTGGAGAAGCAGCCCTGGAATGGCGAGAAAGTCGCCAAGAAGGGGCTCACGGTCGCCATCTGGACGGCAATCGCCTTCTGGACGGGGTTCACCTTCACCGCATACTGGGCGGATGCGCCTCGGTTGTTCGTGGACTTCTTCACGCTGGATGCGGCCAACGCGGCCTACATCACCACGGGGATCCTCACGGTCACTACCCTGCTTGCCGCCGGGTTTGCCCGGGAGCAGGTGTGCATCTACATGTGCCCCTACGCTCGCTTCCAGAGTGTGATGTTCGACAAGGAGACCCTGCTGGTTTCCTACGACGCCAAGCGTGGCGAGGGAGAAGCCGGTCGACAGCCGCTCAAGCAGGGGCTGATGACTCTCGAGGAGCGTCATGCGCAGGGCGTGGGTGACTGCATCGACTGCAAGCTCTGTGTGCAGGTCTGTCCGACGGGGATCGATATTCGGGACGGCCTGCAACTCGAGTGCATTTCCTGCGGGCTCTGCATCGACGCCTGCGATCAGATCATGAGCAAGCGAGGCTGGCCCACCGGACTTATCCGTTACGCGTCGGAACAGGAGCTTGAGACCGGGGAGAAGCCCAATCTCCTCAAGTTCCGCACGATCGGGTACGGGGTCGCCACGCTGGCGGCGACCGCGCTCCTGCTGTACGGCATCTTCGCCCGGGCGCCCGCCGACGTGTCGGTGCAGCAGGTGCGTCAGCCGCTGTTCACCGTGCTGTCGGACGGACAAATCCAGAACAACTACAACGTCAAGGTCAACAACAAGTTGCAGGAAGACCTGGTGTTCGAGTTGGAGCTTCGCGGCCTGGATAATGCCGAAGTGAGTGTCGTGGGCGACTTCGAGACGTTCGACATCCCCGCCGACGGATCGAGGCAGTACCTGGTGCACGTGCGTGCGCCACGCGAGGCGGGAGTCCAACGCAAGGACATCGAGTTCGTTCTCGACGAGCAGGGAGGCAAGCTCGACCCTCTGGTTCACAGTGCGACTTTCGTCTTTCAATGATCCGGTGCGGCGGCCTGAATGGCCGTCGCGCCCAAACTTCCTGGATTCCTGACTCATGCCTGTATTGATGCCTGCCGGGATCGGCGTCATCCTGATCCCGATCCTCTTCTTCCTGCTGCGTGGCCGCTTTCCGACGGCCGGGCGACAGATCGCGTTCATCCTGGGCGTGCTGGCGCTTGCCGCCTACGCGCCGTTCGCGATCCTGCGCTGGCCGGGTATCGACGTGGTGGCGATGGTCTCCGCGGTGCTGGTGATGACCGCCTTCATCCTCGGGCTGATCTCTCCGCCGCGGAACGCTGCCGCGGAAAAGATGACCTTTCATGCCGGCCCGGCCACGATCATCGCCTTCTTCGCGGTGATCATCCTGCTCAACTCGATCTTCCTCACCCTGGCGACCAACGGCCTGTCAGCCGGCGCGGCCAAGCAGCTGCTGCCCGAGCCGCAGGGCGGCCCCGTCGCCACGTCCTTCTTCCCCGGCACGGTGGCGCACGACTTCCAGGAGAAGTACTCGGAATTCCGCGCATACGACCAGGCGCTCGAGGAGCAGTCCCGCCGTGGCTGGCAGGTCGGCCGAGGCTGGGTTGACGACCCGGTAGCCGGGAAGGAGACACCCTTCCGCGTGGAAGTGCGGGATGCCGAGGGCGAGCCCGTCGCCGATGCGGAGGTAACGGCCAGCTTCATGCGTCCGGCCAGCGACCGACTGGACTTCGACCAGGTCCTCACGGAGGTCGGACCCGGCCTGTATCAGGCCATGGTGGAGCCCAGTCATCCCGGCCGCTGGGAAGTGATGGTCGACATCACGCGTGGCGAGGCGACCCACACGCTGCGGGGCTGGACCGACGTTGCTGATCGCTGATCCGGTTCGCTGAACGCGTCATGACCGACACACGAAGCGAAGCGGCCCCGGTCGGGGGAGCGCCGTCCTGTTTCCATTGCGGCCTGCCGGTTCCCCCGGGGGCGGATTACCGCACCTGCGTGCTCGGGGAGGAGCGCGACATGTGCTGTCCTGGGTGCCAGGCGGTTGCCCAGGCGATCGTCGAGGCCGACATGGAGGACTACTACCGTCACCGCACGGAGGCCTCGCCGCGGCCGGATGACGATCTCCAGCGCGTGCTCGAGGAGCTGTCGATCTACGACCGCCCCGAGATGCAGAAGTCCTTCGTCGCCAACCGGGAGGGTGACCGGCGCGAGGCCTCGCTGATTCTCGAGGGAATCGTCTGCGCGGCCTGCATCTGGCTGTCGGAGAAACACGTGAGGCAGTTGCCCGGCGTGGAGTCGTTCTCGGTCAACTTCTCCACCCATCGCGCCCAGGTGGTCTGGGACAACCGCCAGGTCCAGCTGAGCGACATCCTCAAGGCGATCGCCTCCATCGGCTACCGGGCCTATCCCTACGACCCGAACCGGCAGGACCGTGTCTACCGCCGCGAGCGCCACGACATGATGCGACGCCTGGCGGTCGCCGGGCTGGTCTACCTGCAGGTGATGATGATCTCGATGTCGCTGTACTTCGGCGACTTCCTCGATCTCTCGGATGACCTGCGCTACTTCTTCTGGTGGGTCAGCCTGGTCCTGTCCACCCCGATCGTGCTCTATTCCGGCCAGGCGTTCTTCCGCCCGGCCTGGCGGGACCTCAAGCAGCGACGCGTGAGCATGGACCTGCCGGTTTCCATCAGCATCCTGCTGGCCTACAGCGGCAGCGTCTACGCGGTGCTCACCCGCAGCGGCGAGGTCTACTTCGATTCGGTGACCATGTTCGTCTTCCTGTTGCTGGCCGGCCGGTTCCTGGAGCAGGGTGCCCGGCACAAGGCGGGCGAGCTCTCCGAGTCGCTGAACAAGCTCGTCCCCCAGGTGGCCAACCGGTTCGAGCCCGACGGCACGGTGGCCGTCATCCCGGCCTTCGACCTGGTGCCGGGGGACCGCATCCTCGTGCGTCCCGGCGGACCGGTACCGGCTGACGGGGTGGTGCTCGAGGGAACCAGCGGCGTGAACGCGGCCATGCTGACCGGCGAGAGTATTCCCGAGACGAAGACCGTGGGCGACGAGGTCTCGGCCGGCACGGTCAACACCGAGAGCCCGCTGGTCGTGCGCGTCGAGAAGGTCGGACAGGACACCATGGTCTCGTCGATCGTCCGGCTGATCGACCGGGCCCAGTCGCAAAAGCCGCGCATCGCCGAGGTGGCCGACCGCTTCGCGCGCAAGTTCGTCGTCGGCCTGCTCGTCACCACCGCGCTGGTCACGGCCGCCTGGCTTGTCATCGACCCCTCAAGGGCGTTCTGGATCGCCGTGGCCATCCTCGCGATCACCTGCCCCTGTTCACTCTCGCTGGCCACACCGGCGGCCATCGCGGTCTCCGTGGGCCGGCTGACCCGTTCCGGCCTGCTGGTCAGCCGTGGCCAGGCGATGGAGACGCTCGCGAAGGTCACGCACGTCGTCTTCGACAAGACCGGCACGTTGACCAGCGGCGAACTGATCGTGCGCCGGGTGGAGCCCCTTGGCGACCTCGACGAGGATCGCCTGGGGGGTATCGTCGCCGGGCTCGAGCAGTACGCCGACCACCCGGTGGGGCGCGCGTTGCATGCCTGGGGCGAGGGGCGCGGTCGGTCCCCGGTCCGGGTGGGTGACGTGGAGAGTCGCAGCGGCCTGGGTGTCACCGGCCGCATCGACGGGGAGACCTTCGCCGTGGGCAATGTCCGCCTGATGGAGGAGCTCGGCGTGGAGATGCCCCGGACCGGGGCGGCGGTCGACGAACTGGTTGTCTGGGTGGCCCGCGGCCGCCAGGCAGTGGCCCGCGCCGTGCTCGGTGACGAGTTGCGCGAGGACGCGGCCGAGGCCGTGCGCCGCCTCAAGGAGGCCGGGGTCGAGGTTTCGCTGCTTTCCGGTGATCACCCCGCGCGGGCCGAGATGATCGGCAGGCGCCTGGGCGTCGATCATGCCGTCGGCGGCCTGCTGCCCGAGGACAAGATGGACCGGGTGGCCCGCTTGCAGGCCGACGGTGCCCGGGTGCTGATGGTGGGGGACGGCGTGAACGACGCGCCCGTGCTGGCACGCGCCGATGTGTCCATGGCCATGGGTGGCGGCACGGCCGTGGCCAAGCACAGTGCCGACATGGTGCTGCTCAACGATCGGGTGGCGGAGACGGCATTCGCGATCACCTATGCCCGGCGGACCATGGGCGTGATCCACCAGAACCTTACCTGGTCGGTCTGGTACAACGGCATCGCGATCCCCGTCGCCGCACTGGGATTCGTGCAGCCCTGGCTGGCGGCCATCGGTATGTCGCTCAGCTCGATCGCCGTGATCGGCAACGCGCTGCGGCTGCGGCGCGGCTGACCGGTGCAACGTGTCGGAAGGAAAGCGACGGGAGAAGAGGGGAGCATGCAAGTTCCCCTCCGGGGGTGAAGGCGAGCCCGTCGGCGTCCCCGTTCAGCCGCCCATGCTGTGGATGTACTGGTTGAGCTGTGCGACGTCGGTGCTGGTGCGCCGATAGAGGTGATCGAGGCTGACGATCGCGTACTCGAGCAGCAGCACCGTGAAGACGGGGTGCTCGAGGCGCAGGCGGTTGTACTTCTCTCGCGGCAGCCGGAGCAGTCGCACCGAGGAGCGGGCCCGCATCCGGACGTTGCGCGGCTGGCGGTCGAAGAAACTCATCTCGCCCAGCATCTCGCCGGCGTGGATCTGGCCGACCGGGACCTCGTTGGTGGTCGGGCCGACGATCAGTTCGGCCGTGCCGTCGAGCAGGAAGTAGAGCGACTCGCCCACCTCGCCGATGTCGGCGATGATCTGGCCACGCTCGATGATCTCGAAGTCGCAGAAGTCGAGAAAGGCGCTGACCTCGGCGTGGGTCAGGATCTGCGTGTCGACATGCCGGGCGAGAAAATCGACCAGGGCATCGCGGTCGTTGTCGGTCATCATCGCGTTCGGGCTCCCTTAGAAAGTCGTGATGGCGGCACGGGCCATTCCGGTCGGCCGGTGGTCCGGGATGCATCCATTGTCGCGACCCCGCGCGTTTTTGTCGATCCCGCCGTGCGGGCCGCCGTGCAAACCCGCGTTCATGTTTTGCATGCAGCGGGCGCGCTTGTCGCGGTCGCATCCGGGGCCGAAAATGACGGCCCGGGCCCCCGACGGGGGCGAGGCCTTCCAACATGCTAGAATCCCGGACAAATTCCGGTCGCCTTCCCGGTGGGGGCGGCCGCTCGTATTTGCAGGCGTCGAGCGATCGGCGCACCAGAGTTTGAGTTGACGTTTTTCAGGAGCCGAATCATGTTCGCCAAATCCATGACCATCGCGGGTTACGACCCGGAACTCGCCGACGCGATCGACGCCGAGGTGCGCCGCCAGGAGGATCACGTCGAGTTGATCGCCTCCGAGAACTACGCCAGCCCGCGCGTCATGGAGGCCCAGGGCTCCGTGCTCACCAACAAGTACGCCGAAGGCTATCCCGGCAAGCGCTACTACGGTGGCTGCGAGTACGTCGACGTCGCCGAGCAGCTGGCCATCGACCGGGCCAAGCAGCTCTTCGGTGCCGACTACGCCAACGTCCAGCCGCACTCCGGCTCGCAGGCCAACGCCGCGGTCTTCCAGGCACTGGTCGAGCCGGGTGACACCGTGCTGGGCATGAGCCTCGACGCCGGCGGCCACCTGACCCACGGTGCCAAGCCGAACTTCTCCGGGCGCATCTACCACGCCGTGCAGTACGGCATCGACGCCGAGGGTTACGTCGACTACGACGAGGTCGAGCGCTTGGCGAAAGAGCACCAGCCGAAGATGATCATTGCCGGCTTCTCCGCCTACTCGCGGGTGATGGACTGGGCGCGCTTCCGCGAGATCGCCGACTCGGTCGGTGCCTACCTGATGGTCGACATGGCCCACGTCTCGGGTCTGGTCGCCGCCGGCCTCTACCCGAACCCGGTGCCGCACGCCCACGTGGTCACCTCGACCACGCACAAGACGCTGCGTGGCCCGCGCGGCGGGATCATCGTGGCCAAGGCCAACCCGGACCTGGAGAAGAAATTCCAGTCGCGCATCTTCCCCGGTTCGCAGGGCGGGCCGCTGATGCACGCGATCGCCGGCAAGGCGGTGGCCTTCAAGGAGGCGATGGAGCCGGAGTTCAAGACCTACCAGCAGCAGGTGATCGACAACGCCCGGACCATGGCGAAGGTGTTCGTCGAGCGCGGCATCGACGTGGTCTCCGGCGGCACCGACAACCACCTGTTCCTGGTCAGCTTCGTCAAGCGCGGCCTGACCGGCAAGGCGGTCGACGAGGCGCTGGGCCGCGCCCACATCACGGTCAACAAGAACGCCGTGCCCAACGACCCGCAGTCGCCGTTCGTCACCTCGGGCATCCGGGTAGGCACCGCGGCGATCACCACCCGCGGCTTCGGCACCGAGGAGTCCCGCGACCTGGCCGGCTGGATGTGCGACATCATCGACGACATCGAGAACGACTCGGTGATCGAGGCGGTGCGCGAGAAGGTGACCGCGCTCTGCCGTCGCCTGCCGGTCTACGAGGCCAACCAGGGCTGATCGGGAGCGTCCGGCCGTGCACTGCGCGATCTGTGGCCACGATGACACCCGGGTGGTCGACTCCCGGGCGGTGGAAGGCGGCGAGGCCATCCGGCGTCGGCGCGAATGCCCGGCCTGTGGCCAGCGATTCACCACCTACGAGCGGGCCGACCGGCAGATGCCGCGGGTGGTCAAGTCCAACGGTGCACGGCAGAACTTCGACGAGCGCAAGCTGCGGGACGGAATGATGCGGGCGCTGGAAAAGCGGCCGGTACCCACCCGGCGGATCGAGGAGGCCATCGAGCAGATCGAGCGGCAGCTCCGGAGCCGCGGCGAGCGGGAGATCCCCGCCCGGGAGATCGGCGAACTGGTCATGGCGCAGCTGCGCCGGCTCGACCACGTCGCCTACATCCGCTTCGCCTCCGTGTACCTGAGTTTCGACAGCGTCGAGGCCTTCCGCGACGCGATCGAGTCGCTGGCCAACGACGTGATCAGCGATCCTGACCACCAGCTGCCCCTGATCGGCGATGCCAACTGACCCGGTGACGGCGGCCGACCGCCACTGGATGGCCCGGGCCCTGGCCCTGGCCGAGCGCGGGCTGTATACCACCTCGCCCAACCCGCGGGTCGGCTGCGTGATCGTCCGCGACGGCGAGATCGTCGGCGACGGATTCCATGCCCGGGCCGGCGGTCCGCACGCCGAGGTGGTGGCGCTGAGGGAGGCGGGAGACCGGGCACGCGGGGCGACCGCGTATGTCACCCTCGAGCCCTGCAGTCACGTCGGCCGCACACCGGCATGCGCCCCGCAACTGGTCGAGGCCGGGATCGCGCGCGTCGTCACCGGCATGACCGATCCTGACCCGCGGGTCGGCGGGCGCGGGCACGAGATCCTGCGCCGGGCCGGCATCGACGTGGTCGAGAACGCCGCTCCCGAGGCGGCCCGCGAACTCAACCGGGGGTTTCTCTCCCGGCAGGAACGCGGCCGTCCCTGGGTGACCGTCAAGGTGGCCCAGTCGCTGGACGGCCGCAGCGCGCTGGCCAGCGGTGAAAGCCAGTGGATCACCGGCGAGGCCGCCAGGCGGGACGTCCAGTTCCTGCGGGCCCGGCAATGCGCGGTGCTGTCCGGGATCGACACGGTGTTGACCGACAGCGCCCGCCTGAACGTGCGCCTGTCGGCGGACGAACTCGAGATCGACGGCACGGTGCGCCAGCCGGTGCGCGTGGTGCTGGACTCCGGCCTGCGCCTGCCGCCCTTCGCCGCGCTGTTCGACGTCGATGCGCCGGTGTGGATCTACACGCGCGATACGCAGGCCGGCGTGCATCACGACACGCTCGGCAAGCGTGGCGCGACCCTGTTCGAGGCCCCGTGGGCGGCGGGGCAGGGCATGGATCTCTCGTTCATACTCGAGGACCTGGCCGCCCGCGAGATCAACGAGGTGCTGGTCGAGGCCGGGGCGAAGCTGGCGGGCGCCTTCGTTGCCGCCGGGCTGGCCGACGAGCTGGTGCTCTACCAGGCCCCGATGTTGCTCGGGCACCAGGCGCGTCCGTCGCTGGCGCTGCCCGAGCCCGAGGGGCTGGGACGGGCGGGGCGCTGGCGCCTGGTGTCCGAGTCCCGTGTCGGCGACGACCTGAAACTGGTGCTTCGACCCGGTCGCGCCGTTGCCTGAAACCGGTCGCGCCCCGCCCCCGGCGGCACGCCCACCATCTGCAAGAGGTCCTGTCATGTTCACCGGAATCATCCAGACCGTCGGCTCGCTGCGCGCCCGCACCCCCATGGGGGGCGACAGCCGTCTGACCATCGAGGCCCCGGGGCTCGATCTCGAGCACACCGCGCTGGGTGACAGCATCGCCGTCAACGGCGTGTGCCTGACGGTGACCGATCTGTCCGATTCGACCTTTTCCGTGGACTGTTCCAACGAGACGTTGCGCCTGACCACGCTCGGACAGCTCGATGTCGGCTCGCGCGTGAACCTCGAGCCGGCCCTGACGCTGGCCACCCCGCTGGGCGGGCATCTGGTCAGCGGGCATGTCGATGGCCTGGCGATCGTCGACTCCCGCCGCAGTGACGCCCGCGCCACCGAGTTCTGGCTGCGCGTGCCGCCCGAGCTGGCTCGCTACGTCGCCAGGAAAGGTTCGCTGGCCATCGACGGGGTGAGCCTGACGGTAAACGAGGTCAGCGGCACGCGCTGCCGGCTGACCATCATCCCCCATACGCTCGAGGCGACCATCATGGGCGAGTACCAGCCGGGGCGGCAGGTCAACCTCGAGGTGGACCTGATGGCCCGCTACCTGGAGCGCCTGTTGCAGGCCGGAGATGCCGGGCAGGGTACCGGGGGCGCGCAGAGTCCCTACCAGGACCTCTCCTGAGGCGGTATCCGGGTAAGTCCCCGAGGGTGGTACAATCACCGATTGCCCGCGATGGCGGTTCACGTGGCGTTGAGAGAAAGTATGAGCTTCAGTCCGATCGATGAAATCCTCGACGACCTGCGCGCCGGGCGCATGGTCATCATCGTCGACGACGAGGATCGCGAGAACGAGGGCGATCTCGTCATGCTCGCCGAGCAGACGCGTGCCGAGGACATCAACTTCATGGCCCGCTACGGCCGTGGCCTGATCTGCCTGACCCTGACCCAGCAGCGCTGCGAGCAGCTCGAGCTGCCCTTGATGGTCAGCCGGACCCGGGAGGCCTTCCAGACGGCCTTCACCGTCTCCATCGAGGCGGCGCGCGGCGTGACCACCGGCATCTCGGCGGCGGACCGGGCGACCACCATCCGCACCGCGGTCGCCCCGGACGCGAAGCCCTCCGACCTGGTCCAGCCGGGGCACGTGTTCCCGCTGATGGCCCGTCCCGGCGGGGTGCTGGCGCGCGCCGGTCACACCGAGGCCGGCGTCGACCTCGCCCGGTTGGCCGAGGCGCGCGAACCCTCCGCGGTGATCGTCGAGATCCTCAACGAGGACGGCACCATGGCACGCCGCCCGGACCTGGAACGGTTCGCCGAGGAGCACGGCATCAAAATCGGCTCGATCGAGGACCTGATCCGCTACCGGATGCGTCACGAACGCTCCGTCGAGCGCGAGTTCTCCACCGAGATCGACACGCGCCACGGTCGTTTCGCCCTGCACGCCTACCGGGACCGCACCAGCGGCCAGCTGCAGTTCGCCGCGGTCCGCGGCACCCCGGACGCGGAGACCCCGACGCCGGTGCGGGTGCACGTGCATCACGCCGTCTGCGACCTGTTCGAGCCGCAGGGCCGGGATTGCGGCTGGCCGTTCTCCGACGTGCTCTCCCGGCTGGCGGGCATGGAGACGGGCGTGGCGGTGGTGCTGCGTTCGACCCCCAGCGAGGACGAGCTCCTTCGCCAGCTGCAGGACTGGGAGTCCAGCGAGCCTGCCGGCAGTGCGGAGGCCGAGGTCGAAGAGCTGCGCAACTACGGCGTCGGGGCACAGATTCTCAAGGACCTGGGTGTGCGCAAGATGCGCGTGATGAGTGCGCCCAAGCACTTCCACGCCCTGGCCGGCTTCGGCCTGGAAGTGGTCGATTACATTCACGACGAGGCGGAATGACCGCCGCATTTGGGAAAGACGAGCATGAATGATCTTCAGGTGATCGAGGGCGGGCTGACCGCCAAGGCGGGGCGCTACGCGATTGTCGTGACCCGCTGGAACGCGCAGGTGGTCGACCGGCTGCGCGATGGGGCGGTCGACACGCTGCGCCGGCACGGCGTCGACCCCAAGCAGATCTCCGTGGTCATGGCCCCGGGCGCCTTCGAGCTGCCCCTGGTGGCCCAGCGGGTCGCGGCGAGCGAGAAGTTCGACGCGATCATCTGTCTCGGCGCGGTCATCCGTGGCGCCACCCCGCATTTCGATTACGTGGCGGGCGAGGCGGCCAAGGGCATCGCCGGCGTGGCCACCGATTTCGACATGCCGGTGATCTTCGGCGTGCTGACCACCGACACGGTCGACCAGGCCATGGAGCGGGCTGGCAGCAAGGCCGGCAACAAGGGCTCGGAAGCCGCGGCCACCGCCATCGAGATGGTCAACCTTCTCGAACAGATCGACCAGATTGACTGATTCCATGATCAAGCGCTTTCCCCAGGACGAGCCCGACCGCCGCGATCCCTCGCGGCCGTCATCCGAGGGCGACGAGACTTCCCAGCCCGCAGGCAAGCGGGGCCCGGGCGGCTCGCCGGCGCGCAAGCAGCGCCGCTGGGCGCGGGAGCGGGCCGCGCAGGGGCTCTACCAGCAGCTGATGAATCCCATTCCCGTGGACCAGCTCGAGGCGCAGTTCATGGAAGATAGCTTCATGCTGCGCATCGACCTGGATTTCTTCCGCCGCATCCTGCGCGGGGTGGAACAGCATGCCGCCGACCTGGACGCCGCGATCGAGCCGCACCTCGATCGGCCGGTGGATGAGCTCGACCCGATCGAGCACGCCATCCTCCGTCTGGGCGCCTTCGAACTGATCCATGCCGTCGACGTCCCGAGGGCGATCGTGATCAACGAGGCCGTGGAACTGGCCAAGCGCTTCGGCGCGACCGACGGCCACCGCTACATCAACGGGGTGCTCGACCGGCTCGCCGACGAGGTTCGATCCACGGAACCGCGGCGTGACCGCTGATCCTCCTGAAGGCCGGCTCCGACTGCGCTGATGGACGAGTTCGACCTGATCGCCCGGTATTTCGACTGGCCGGCCCGGCGTCCGGAAGTGGCGCTGGCGGTCGGTGACGATGCCGCGGTGATCGATCCGCCGGCGGACGCCCGGCTGGTGGTCACCACCGACATGCTGGTCGCCGGCCGGCACTTTCCCCTCGACACCTCCCCCGAAGCCGTCGCGCACAAGGCGCTGGCGGTCAATCTCTCCGACCTTGCGGCCATGGGGGCCGAGCCGCTGGGCTTCACCCTCTCGCTGGGCCTGCCCGAGACCGACGCCGACTGGCTGTCCCGCTTTTCCTCCGCCCTGCGTCGGGTGGCCGAGCGCTGGGGCTGTGACCTGGTGGGCGGCGACACCGTCGGGTCGAGCGTGCTCACGCTGTCGGTGACCGCCTTCGGGACGCTGCCGGCCGGCAAGATCATCGCCCGAGGCGGGGCGCGTCCCGGGGATCGGCTCGCGGTGACCGGATGCATCGGCGACGCCGCGCTGGGGCTGATGGTGGTCCAGGATCCCGCCGCGGTGCCCGAGGCACTGGGTGCCGCGGCTCGAGACTACCTGCGCGGTCGGCTGGACCGCCCCGAGCCACGCCTGGCCGCGGGTCGCGCCCTGCTGGGGTCGGCATCGGCCGGACTGGACTGTTCCGACGGTCTGCTACAGGACGTCGGTCACCTGCTGGATGCCAGCGGTCTCGGCGCGGAGATCGACCTGTCGGCCGTTCCCCTGTCCCCGGCGGCGCGCGACTGGCTCGATGCCCGTCCGGAGGACATCGACCGCCTGATCACCGGCGGGGACGACTACGAGCTGATCGTGGCGCTGCCCGAGGGGACCGAGGTCGACCCGGAGCTCGGTCTCACGATGATCGGTCGGCTGGTCGAGGGGCCGGTCGGCGGGATCCGCGAACGGCACGGCCGGGTGCTGCCCACGCGCCGCGGCTACACCCATTTCCCCGGCGAGGAGTGAATCCATGGACGCGGTGCAGTCGAAGCGAAGGGTGACGGTCGCCGAACTGGGGCGAAGCCCGACCATGTGGCTGGCATTCGGTTTCGGCACCGGTCTGGCACCGAAGGCCCCGGGCACCGTCGGTACGCTGCCCGGCGTGCTGCTGGGCTGGCTGCTGACGGCGTTGCTGGTCCCATGGCTGGGGCAGGGCGCGACGGTCGCGCTGATCCTCGGGCTGACCGCGCTGCTGTCCGTCGTCGGAGTTTGGATCTGCGGGGAGGCGAGCCGTCGGCTTGGCGTGCACGATCACGGCGGCATCGTCTTCGACGAGATCGTGGGCGTGCTGCCCGTGTTCGTCCTGCTGCCGACCGCGTGGTGGGAGTTGCTGCTGGTCTTTGCCTGGTTCCGTGTCTTCGACGTGATCAAGCCCTGGCCGATCAGCTGGCTCGATCGCCACGTCGAGGGCGGGCTGGGCATCATGCTCGACGACCTGCTCGCCGGCGCCTATGCGCTCGTGGCGGTATGGCTGAGCCTCTGGGCGGTCGGGAGCCTCGTGGGCTGAGCCTGGCCCCGCCCTCAGCGCTCGTTGAGCCGCGGCATCAGCTCGACGAGGTTGCAGGGGCGCTTGCGGTAGTCGAGCTGGCTTTCGATCAGGTTGTCCCAGGCATCCTTGCAGGCACCGGTCGAGCCGGGCAGGACGAACAGGTAGGTGCGGTTGGCCACCCCGGCGGTTGCCCGCGACTGGAGGGTCGAGCTGCCGATGGTCTGGAAGGAGAGCGCGCGGAACATCTCGCCGAAGCCGTCGATGGTCTTGTCGAACAGCACGGAGACCGCCTCGGGGGTGCCGTCCCGGCCGGTCAGCCCCGTGCCGCCGGTGGTGATCACCACGTCGCAGTCCGCCGCGGCGATCCACTGCGAGACGGCTGCCCGGATCTGGTAGATGTCGTCCGGGAGCAGTCGGCGCTCGTAGAGCGCATGTCCGGCGGTCTCGAGGCGTTCGACCAGCAGGTCACCCGAGCGGTCCTCGGCCAGGCTGCGGCTGTCCGAGACGGTCAGCACCGCGATGTTCAGGGGCTTGAAGGGGCGTTGTTCGTCATGGCTCATCGCGCATCTCCTGTGTCGGGTGGAGCCGGATCGGGCGGGGCGTCGTCCGCGCATTTCTTGCAGGCGAGCCGGTAACCGATCATCTGCCGCCGGCCCCCGGCGTGCTCGACCCACGGGCGCTCGACCCAGGGCGGGTCGTGGCGCGTGTGCTGGTGGTGGCCGCATTCCAGCCGGGCGAACCAGTGGCCTTCCTCGTCGCGATGGAACGAGACGATCGCGCGCAGCGGCGGCTCGTCCGGTCGAGACATCAGGGAACCGGCACGCCCCAGAGGTCGTGCTCGTCGGACTCGACGATCTCCACCTCGACGAAGTCGCCGGGCACCACGTCGGTGACCTCCGGCAGGTAGACCACACCATCGATCTCCGGGGCGTCGGCCATGCTGCGCGCGACGGCCCCCGACTCGTCCACCGCGTCCACGAGCACCGGCATGCGCTGGCCCACCTTTTTCGCCAGCTTGGCGGCGCTGATCGCCGCCTGCTTTTCCATGAAGCGGGCGAGACGGTCCTGCTTGAGGTCTTCCGGGACCGGGTCGGGCAGGTCGTTGGCGGTCGCGCCGTCGACCGGCGAGTAGGCGAAGGCGCCGACGCGGTCGAGCTGGGCCTCGTCGAGGAAGTCCAGCAGTTCCTGGAACTCGGCCTCGGTCTCTCCGGGGAAGCCGACGATGAACGTCGAGCGGATGGTGATTTCCGGGCAGATCTCCCGCCACTTGCGGATGCGTGCGAGCACGTTCTCGCTGGAGGCCGGGCGCTTCATCAGCTTGAGGATGCGGTGGTTCGCGTGCTGGAACGGGATGTCCAGGTAGGGCAGCACCAGTCCCTCGGCCATCAGCTCGACGGCATCGTCGACGTGCGGGTAGGGATAGACGTAGTGCAGGCGTATCCAGGCGTCGAGCGAGCCCAGCGCGGCCGCCAGTTCGCGGAAGCGGGTCTTCAGCGGTCGCCCGCCCCAGAAGTCGAGCTTGTAGCGGGTGTCGACACCATAGGCGCTGGTGTCCTGGGAGACGACCAGCAGCTCGCGCACGCCGGCGTTGACCAGGTTCTCGGCCTCGGTCATCACCTCGCCGATCGGGCGGCTGGCCAGGTCCCCGCGCAGGCCGGGGATGATGCAGAAGCTGCAGCGGTGGTTGCAGCCCTCGGAGATCTTGAGGTAGGCGTAGTGACGCGGCGTGAGCTTCACCCCGACGGCCTCGTCCAGCGTGGGCATGCCATCGTCGGCCTGGCCGGGCTGCGAGCGAGTCTGGCTCCCCGGCTTGGGCATCACGTCGATGAACGGGTCGAAACGTGGCGCCAGGTGCTGGTGGACCGCGTCCATGACTTCCCGGTAGGCCTGCGGGCCGGTCACGGCCAGCACGTTGGGGTGGGTCTCGCGAACCAGTTCACCCTCGTCGCGACCGCCCAGGCAGCCGGTGACGATGACCCGGCCGTTCTCGTCCAGCGCCTCGCCGATCGTGTCCAGCGATTCCTTGACGGCCGAATCGATGAAGCCGCAGGTGTTCACGATCACCAGCTCGGCGTTCTCGTAGCTGTCCGACAGCGCGTAGCCTTCGGCGCGAAGCTGGGTGAGGATGCGTTCGGAGTCGACGAGCGCCTTGGGGCAGCCGAGGCTGATGAAGCCGATGCGGGGAGGGTTCTGCGTCATGACGTCAGTCGGTGTCGGCGGTGGCCAGCGGATCGTTCTCCGGATCGTATTCCTCGAGCTCGCCGTCGGCGTACTGCACGTGCATCTTGAGGTTGTTTCGCTCGATGAACTGCATCACCGAATCGAACATCTGCCGGTTGGCCTTCTTCAGGCTCGGTTCGATGGCCAGCACCTTCTGCCCGTTCATCATCACCGGGTGCAGCCGTTGCGAGTAGACCAGGCGGTGCTGTGCGAAGGTCGCATCCCAGCTCGAGATGCGATCGATCCAGTCGCTGGGACGGAAGCGGGCGCCGGCCTTGGTCACTGACTCGACGATGTAGCGTTTCGGCTGGTTGTCCATGAAGTCGTGGCGTGCTCGGCGTGCACCGGATTTGGGTGGGTCGTTTAGAATCAATCGACCATTTTACTTTAGTTGGCCGGCAAACGCATCCGCTGCAGCGCCGGTCCACCCGTATTCCCGGAGGCGAGCCCCCGTGAGCGATTCCAACGCCCTTCCCGTGCTGCTGGTCGATGCCGGCGGAACCTTCAACAAGCGCTACGACCCGATCGGTGGCGAGCTGCAGGTCGCTCCGGGGCACGCGGCGCTCGATGCCATCCTGGCCAGTGGGCGGCAGAACCTCGATCTCGAGCGTGTCCAGCCCGTGTGCAAGGACAGTCTCGAGATGACGGACGAGGACCGGGAGGCCATCATCGGCGCCATCGAGTCGGCCGGGACGCGTTGGCGCGATGCGCCCGTGATCGTGATTCACGGCACCGACACCATGGAGCGCACCGCCGAGGTGATCGCTCAGCGCCTGCCCGGTCGGGTGGTGGTGCTGACCGGTGCCATGCGGCCTTTCGAGATCGACGCCGTCGAGCCCGCCCTGAATGTCGGCCTGGCCCTGGGCTTCGTCCAGGGTGGCCCGTCGGCGGGGGTGTATCTCGCCATGAGCGGACTGGTTCGCCCGCTGGGGCGGCTGGCCAAGGACCGGGCGCAGGGGCGATTTCGCGCGATCTGAACGGGATGCGGGCTCTCGCCGATTCCAACGAAAAAGGCCCCGCCAGTGGCGGGGCCTTCGTGGTTTGGCTGCCCCTGTCGGGGGCGCCGGAATCAGCAGTCCTTGGTGATGCCCGGGTTGCCTTCCATGCCCTTGAGGACCGGCTCGTTCGGCTTGACCGGCTTGATGTGCTTCTGGTCACGCAGCCAGGTCTCGACCTGGTCCCAGATCATCTCTTCGGTGTCGCCCGGGATGTTGCCCGGCTCGGCGACCGAGGCCCAGCCGGCGACCTTGTACTTCTTCTTCGGGTCGATCGGTTCCCCGTCGAGCTCCATGTCCAGGATGCGCTTGCCCTTCTCGGCGTTCGGTGCACAGGCGTACTGCATGCCGCCGACGCGTACCATGTCGCCACCCTGCTGGTAGTAGGGGTCGGTGTTGAAGATGTTGTCGCAGACGTCCTCGAGGATGTCCTTGATCTGCTCGCCGGTGAACTCGTTGACCGTGACGTTCGGGTAGGTCAGCGCGACGTGGGTCATCATGTCGTCGTAGGTGATCGGCTCGCCCGGGATGAGCGAGGTGCCCCAGCGGACGCCCGGGGAGAACGAGATCTGCGCGTCGTTGACGTCGATCAGCGCGTCGCAGATCAGCTGGTCCCAGGTGCCGGTGAAGTTGCCGCGGCGGTAGAGCAGGGCATCGTTGGTCGCCAGGACCTCGCCGGTGCGCTCGCCCACGTTGAACTTCTTGCCCTCGAACTCGATCTCCTGCTTGTACAGCTTGTCGATGTACTCGGCCATCTCCTTGTCCGGCTCGATGAAGTCGGCGAAGACCGGCAGCAGGTGGTACTTGTAGTCCTGGACCTTGCCGTTGCGCACGTCGAAGTCCAGCACGCCCAGGTACTTGGCGTTGGAGCCGGCGTTGCAGACCAGGGTCTGGCCGCTGGAGTTCTTGACCACGGTCGGGGTCGGGACCGCGTCGTGGGTGTGGCCACCCATGATCGCGTCGATGCCGGTGACCTTGCTGGCCATCTTGATGTCGACGTCCATGCCGTTGTGCGACAGGACCACGACTACCTCGGCGCCCTCGTCGCGGGCGGAGTCGACCGCTTCCTGCATCTCGTCGTCACGGATGCCGAAGCTCCAGCCCTCGGTCATCCAGCGCGGGTTGGCGATCGGGGTGTACGGGAAGGCCTGGCCGACGACCGCCACCTTGACGCCGTTCTGCTCGCGGATGACGTAGGGCTTGAACACGCGCTCGTTGAAGTCCGAGTCGCGGATGTTCTGGGCGACGAAGTTGCAGTCGGTCGAGTCTTCGAGATCGGCGATGCCTTCCTTCATGCGGTCGGCGGTGTAGGTCGCCTCCCAGTGCGAGGTGAAGAAGTCCGGCTTGGCGATCTTCATCGCGTCGATCTGGCTCTGGGCGTCGGTCCACAGGGCCAGCGCGTTGCCCTGCCAGTTGTCGCCGCCGTCCAGCAGGAAGGCGCCCGGGCGCTGCTCGCGCATGTGCTTGATCAGGGTGAGCAGGTGGGCGTAACCGCCGACCTTCCCGTACTTCTTGGCCGCCTCGGCGAAGTCGATGCAGGTGAAGGCATGGGCAGCCGGGGTGTTCGGCTCGAGGCCGAAGTGCTTGAGGAACTTGTCGCCCACCAGGTGCGGCGCGTTGCCTTCCATCTCGCCGACGCCGAGGTTGATCGACGGCTCGCGGAAGTAGACCGGCTTGAGCTGGGCGTGCATGTCGGTCATGTGAAGGAACGACACGTTGCCGAAGCGCGGGACCTCGTACATGTTGCTCGAGGCGTTGTTGGCCTTGATCGAACTGGCGACGCGCTGAGTGCCGGTGCCGGCCTGCGCGGTCTCGAGGTTGATACCGGCGGCCGAGGCTACGGCCAGCATCTGCAGAAATTCGCGACGAGAAAGACTCATTGGAAACTCCCCTTCAGTCTTCGGTTTGGGTCAGTCCCTGCCCGGTCGTGCCGGGCGGGGTCCGTACGATCTTTACCTGGTTGCCGGGGCATGCGCGTGTCGCGGAAAGGCTTGTGCCTCCGATCTCGGCCCGGCAACTAAACCCGAACATTTAATCATACTGAGAGGGGTGGCGACAGAAAAAATACTTATACCGGACCAGTGGCGATGCGGGCTGCGGGGTGGTCCGGCTACGTTACTGATCCGTCGCGATTATTCGCCGCAACTCAGGTTCAAGGGCATGTTCCGATAATCATGGCAATTGGGTCCGGGGAGTCGGCTCGGTCGACATGGTCACTCCGAATTTCGGCCAAAAAAAAGCAGGCCTAAGCCTGCTTTTCCGAGTCTCGGGAGTGTGCCGCTTACTTGCGGATACCCGGACCGTTGAGCTCGAGATCGTTGTCCACGTAGGACATGAAGAACTCGAGATCACGAAGGTAGCCGGAGTATTGCTCCGGCGGAACGGTGCCGGTGTCCCGGATGCAGCCGTACATCCGCTTGTGGATGGTGAACATGCCGCCCTTGCTGTAGCGGAACAGGGGGAAGTGGGTGGTGTTGCCCACGTTCATGTGCAGGTGCTCGGCACGCACGTACTTGCCGCCGTGGTACTGGTGGCAGTCGGCGCAGGAGTTGTCCAGACGGCCGGTGCGACGGAACCAGGCTTCCTTGCCGCGGTTGAAGGCCTTCTTGGCGCCTTCGCTGTCGATGCTGACCTTGTTGGTCATGCCGGCCGACTCGCTGGCCAGATAGGCAAGCACATTGGCGAGCTTGTTGTAGTTGTTCTTCGGATCCCAGACCTTTTCCGGGTCTTCGTCAGCGTTCTTCTGGCAGTTGATGATGTCCAGGCCGAGACTGTGGACCTCATCGTCCTTCTCGTTGTAGTACGGATACTTGGCGCGCAGGCCCTTGGCCTCGCCCAGGCAGGAGGACAGCGGCTTGCCGTTCGGCAGGCGGTAGTCTTCCCACAGTTCCTTGCCGGCAGCGACATACTCGTCGGTTTCCGGGAACTCCATCATGCCTTCCCACTGGGAACGTGCATCGTCATCGATGGCGTAGATGCCGTTGTTGTACTCCTCGAAGGGGACATCCGGGTAACGCTCGGCGTAGAAGTCCACCATCATCTGGCGGAACTCCTCCGGATCCGACGGGTTGGCCGCGTCGGCCGCAAGGGCCCCGCCGGTGGCCAGTACGCTGGCGGCGATCATGCTAGAGATCAGGCGTTTCATTATGAGTATCTCCTCGTGATTCGGGTCTTTGATTGTCCGGTCCTGGCGCCCTTACAGGGTGTAGAGGAAATCGACGATGTTCTCGATGTCCTCGTCGCTCAGGATGTTGTTGGCCCCGAACGGCGGCATGATGGTCTGTTCGCCGAACTTCTCGCGCGCGTCGTAAACGACCGCCTCGAGATCCTCGCGCTCCGGGTAGCGGGCCTTCATGGCGATCAGGGCCGGGCCAATGTTGCCGGCCAGGTTGCCGCCCTTCATCTCGTGGCAGGCCAGGCAGTTGCCCGCGCCACGGCCGAAGGCGATTTCCTTGCCCGCCTTCGCCGAATCGGACAGGCCTTCATCGCCTTGCGCCATGGTGGCACCGGAGAAACTCATGCCGGCCGCGAGCAGTGCGGCGGCGCCTGCCGTGGTGAACACGGTTGTGAACTTCTTCATTGTTATCCTCCTCTGCGGTCGCGTCTATGCGCCGAGATGCCTTGGTGAGTTGTCTCATTCATCGAATCGACGCCCACCACTTTAGTGACCTGAACACTCGAGACAATAAAAAATAATTTATGGCGACATGATGGATTGATTATTAGAAAATGTTGAAATTCCAATGCCCCTCGAGCGCGCCATGACGGTCTGTGCGCCACGGTTTTTTTTCAAAACGGGCGTTTTTTGGCTCAAGTCGTTAATCCCGCGAGAAATTTTCGATATTCGGCTGTCCGACCGCTTAGTTGTGCGATTTGCTGGGTTATTTGAGTCAAGGGGGCAGATCCAGGGGGGGCAGGGACGGATGAGACTTCTCGACCGACCAGGGGCTGTGATGCACGAGT
>NZ_JBKGYT010000007.1:0-36752 GCF_046545975.1 Guyparkeria sp.
GCCAACAATGCCGACCACAAGGCGCTCCTGAAGCGGTTCGACCTCTACGGCCCGCCCGGCATCATCTTCTGGGACGCCCAGGGCGAACGCGTACGCCAGCACTGGGTGGTCGGCTACCAGCCGCCCGAGCGCTTCCTCACCCACGTCACGGCGGTGGCCGAGCGCTGATCGCCATCGTCGACGAGCCCCGCCCCGGCGGGGCTTTTTCATACCTGCAGGCAAGTTCGTGAAAAATCGGCCAAGTAGCGTCGAACGGTAAAAAACACCGGGCACCACGTGGACTTGGGCCGGCTCAACGGGCACAATGCGGGAAAATCAACCGGTCGATCGGTGACATGGCTCGTCACGTTCGCGACCGCCAGCAGCGAGTTCCCATGCAACGGATTCTGGTACTCAACGGCCCCAATCTGAATCGACTCGGGACGCGCGAGCCCGGGCGCTACGGTCACCTCACCCTCGAGGAGATCACCCGCCGGCTCGACGCCGCGGCCGAGGCCGCGGGGGTGGCGCTGGAACACTTCCAGAGCAACCACGAGGGCGAGGCCATCGATCGCCTCCACCGCGCCGGCGACGAGGGTATCGACGGGATCCTGATCAACCCCGGAGCCTGGACGCACACCAGCGTCGCCCTGCGGGATGCCCTGCTGGCGATCGACCTGCCCTTCATCGAGATCCACCTCTCCAACATCCACGCCCGCGAGGCCTTCCGGCAGCAGTCGTACTTCTCGGACATCGCGCTGGGAAGCCTCGTCGGGCTCGGCGCACTCGGCTACGAACTGGGCCTGCGCGCGCTCGTCGAACACCTGGACGCCGGCGCGTCCGACTGACAGACAAACGCAAACTGCAAGAGAACCGCCATGGACATCCGCAAGGTAAAGAAGCTGATTGAACTGCTCGAGGAATCGGGCGTCGCCGAGATCGAGATCAAGGAGGGCGAGGAGTCCGTCCGCATCTCCCGCGCCACCCAGCAGGCGGCGATGGTCCCGGCAGCGGCGCCCCAGCCGACCGCGCCGGCTCCCGCGGCTCCCGCCTCCGCCGAGCCGAGCGCCGCCGAACCGGCCGAGCCTGCCGGCCAGACGATCAACTCGCCCATGGTAGGTACCTTCTACCGGGCCTCCTCGCCCGAGGCGAACCCCTTCGTCGAGGTGGGCACCACCGTGAAGAAGGGCGACACGATCTGCATCATCGAGGCGATGAAGATGTTCAACCAGATCGAGGCCGAGGTGGACGGCACGATCAAGGCCATCCTGGTGGAGAACGGCCAGCCGGTGGAATACGACCAGCCGCTGTTCGTGATCGAGTGATCCGGCTCGACACGTCACCGGCCCACCCCGTATTTCCAGGAGTCATTCGAAGATGCTGAACAAGGTTCTGATCGCCAACCGGGGCGAGATCGCCCTGCGGATCCTGCGTGCCTGTCGTGAACTCGACATCGGCACGGTGGCCGTGCATTCCACCGCGGACCGCGACCTCAAGCACGTCCGCCTGGCCGACGAGTCGGTCTGCATCGGCGGGCCGCGTTCCAACGAGTCCTATCTCAACATCCCGGCGCTGGTCGCCGCCGCCGAGCTCACCGACGCGTCGGCCATCCACCCCGGCTACGGCTTCCTCTCCGAGAACGCCGACTTCGCCGAACGGGTCGAGGAATCCGGCTTCATCTTCGTCGGCCCGACCGCCGAGTCCATCCGCATGATGGGCGACAAGGTCACTGCCAAGGAGACCATGCGCGCGGCCAACGTGCCCTGCGTTCCCGGCTCCGAGGGCGCTCTCGGCGACGATCCGGACGAGAACCAGCGTCTCGCACGCGAGGTCGGCTACCCGGTGATCATCAAGGCCGCCGGTGGCGGCGGTGGCCGGGGCATGCGCGTGGTGCACACCGAGGCCCATCTCCATCACGCCATCGAGATGACCAAGAGCGAGGCGGGCGCGGCCTTCGGCAACCCCGAGGTCTACATGGAGAAGTTCCTCGAGCACCCGCGCCACATCGAGGTGCAGATGCTTTCCGACGGCCAAGGCAACGCCATCCACCTGGGCGAGCGCGACTGCTCCATGCAGCGCCGCCACCAGAAGGTGATCGAGGAGGCCCCGGCGCCGGGCATCACCGACGAGCAGCGCGCCGAGATCGGCGCGGTCTGCGTCGAGGCCTGCAAGCGGATGAACTACCGTGGCGCCGGCACCTTCGAGTTCCTCTACGAGAAGGGCAACTTCTACTTCATCGAGATGAACACCCGCCTGCAGGTCGAACACCCGGTCACCGAGATGATCACCGGCATCGATCTCGTCAAGGAACAGCTGGCCATTGCCGCCGGCATCCCGCTGTCGCTGACCCAGGAGGACATCGAGTTCCGCGGCCATGCCGTCGAGTGTCGCATCAACGCCGAGGACCCGGCCACGTTCGTGCCCAGCCCCGGCAAGATCTCCAGCGTCCACTTCCCGGGCGGGCTGGGCGTGCGCGTCGACTCGCACATCTACAACGGCTATGCCGTGCCGCCGTACTACGACTCGATGATCGGCAAGCTGATCACCCACGCCGGCGACCGCGAGGCGGCGATCCGCCGCATGCACGGCGCGCTGCACGAAATGGCGATCGACGGCATCAAGACCAACATCCCGCTGCACCGCGAGCTGACGTCGGATGCCAACTTCATCGCCGGCGGCATGGACATCCACTTCCTGCACAAGCGCCTCGGAATCACCTCCTGATGGCAGACGAGTGGCAGCAGCTGTGGCTGGACGTGCCCCGCGACGACGTCGAGACGGTCGAGGATGCCCTGCTGGCCGCCGGCGCCCTGTCGGTCACCCTCGAGGAACTGGGCGACGAGCCCGTGCTCGAGCCGCAGCCGGGCGAGTCGCCCCTGTGGGCCGAGGTACGCGTGGTGGGGCTGTTCGCGGGTGACGTCTCGCCGGCGGCCATCGTCGGAGCGCTGCACGCGCAGATCCGCCCCGCCCTGCTCGAGGGCCTCGGCCATCGCGTCTTCGACGAGGATGACTGGGTCCGCCGCACCCAGGCGGACTTCTCCGCCATGCCGATCGGCGAGCGGCTGGTCATCGAACCGGCATGGGAGCAAGGCGGATCGTCCGGCGAGCGCATCGCGATCCGGCTGGACCCGGGACTGGCCTTCGGCACCGGCAAGCACGAGACGACCCGCTTGTGCCTGGAGTGGCTGGAGTCCCAGGACATCGCCGGCCAGCACTGGCTCGATGCCGGCTGCGGCTCGGGCATCCTCGCCATCGCGGCACTCAAGCTGGGGGCAGCGCAGGTCGACGGCACCGACATCGACCCGCAGGCACTCACCGCCAGCCGGGGCAATGCCGAGCTCAATGCGATCGATTCCGATCGCTTCGCCCTGTATCTGGCCGCGGACTACCCGGCCGACCGGCAGGTCGACGGCCTGCTCGCCAACATCCTGGCCCCCACCCTGATCGAACTGGCGCCGATGCTGAGCATGCATCTCAAGCCTGGCGCACGCTTCGCCCTGTCCGGCATCCTCACCCACCAGGCCGACGCGGTCGCCGCGGCCTGGACGGCCGCCGGAAACGAGGTCACCACCTTCCGCGAGCTGGGCGACTGGGCGCTGGTGGCCGGGCGTCGGCCCTGATCGAGGCACCCCTAACGACCGGGCGGTGACTCCCCACCGTCTCCCCGGGCCATCTCGTCACGCCGTGTCTCGCGCTCCTGTTCCAGCAATGCCTCGATCCGGTCCAGCCGGTGGAGGATCTGCGTGTCGATGCGCTCCTCGTCCTCGGTACTCGCCTCCATCCTCAGCCCCACGAGGAACGCGGCGATCGAGGCGCTGATCAGGCTCAGCCAGACCACCGCCATCCCGACGAAAATCAGGCCCATCAGGCGACCGGATTCCGTCTGCGGTACCAAATCCCCGTAGCCGACCGTGGAGAGGGTCACCAGCGTCCACCATACCCCGTCGCCGAAACCCTCGAAGTGCTCCGGGTCGAGCATGGGCATGACCGACCCGCCCAGCACCAGGAGGAAGGCGGTCATCAGGACGATGGCGAAGAAGACGTGCCGCCCCAGTTCCCGGAAGTAGCGACGACCGAGACGCAGCGCGGTGATGACGACCAGCAGGCCGCGCAGCAGCCGGACCCCGAGCAGGAAGTTCACCCCCGGGATGAAGAGCAGGGGCAGCCCGAAGGCCACCACCGCGACCAGCAGCCAGTTGGTCTTGAGGTAGTAGGCGCGGTCCTTGACCAGCGCGAGCAGGACCAGCTGCTCGAGGAGAAAGAACCCCCACAGGACCACGTCGATGCCGAACCCCTCGGACACGGAGAGATGCCCGGTGTGGACCAGGTACCATTCCACGGGGATCCACAGCGCGATGAACAGCAGGGGCAGTTCCAGCCGGAAGGCCCAGCGTTGCGCCGGCCGGCTTTCGTGGTCCGCCACCCCGGCGATACCGATCAGGCGCGTAAGGGCCACCCCCCAGTTGATCAGGAGACGCGCGGCATCGTGCTCGGGCCGGGTCATGGCCTCAGCCGCCGAACCGCTGCCCGCCGGCCATCCGGGTCATCCAGCGGCGCAGGGGCGGGAAGGCGGCAACCGCCTGGGTCGCGGCGGTGCGGGCGGCGACGGTCAACGGGTCGCGGCGACGGTACCCCCAGTCGAAGCCGTCCATCAGCGACTGGATCAGGTGGTTGTCGGCCCGGCGCAACCGCTCGTAACGTTTCGCCAGGCGCACATCGCCCGGATCCCGTCCACGGGCGGTCTCCTCGGCGACCACGGCATCCAGCGCCTCGACATCGGCAAAGCCCAGATTGGCGCCCTGCCCGGCCAGCGGGTGGATCGAATGGGCGGCATCGCCGACCAGCACCACCCGCTCGGCCCAGTAGCGCTGGGCGTGCAAGCGGCGGATGGGAAACCACCCCTGGGCGGCAACCGACCCGATCTCGCCCAGTTCCGGCGGGAAGTGTCGCATCGCCTCGTGGCGCAGGGCCTCCGGCTCGAGTGCATGCCGGGCCCGCACCCGCTCGGGGCTGTCGTACCAGACCAGCGAACCGCGCGGACCGGCCAGGGGCAGGAACGCCTGCGGGCCGTCGGGGGTGAAGCGCTGCCAGGTGATGTCCTGCTGGGGGTAGGCCGTGTCGACGGAAAGTATCTGCGCGGCCACCGCGTAGTCCCGGCTGCTCGCGCCGATCGAGGCCGCCTCGCGCACCCAGGAGCGCTGCCCGTCGGCACCGATCACCAGTTCGGCGGTCACCTCGCGCCCGTCCTCCAGCATCAGGTTCGCCTCGCGGGCGCCCACGGCCAGCCGGGCGGGCACGCTGCCGGTCAGCAACTGCACGTTGTCGTACTCGGCCAGCTGCTCCCACAGCGCGAACTGCACGCGGCGGTTCTCGACGATGTAGCCGAGATACGGTCGGCCGATCTCGGCGGCGTCGAAGGTCAGGTCCCCGGGAGCGACGGCATCGAAGACGCGCATGCGCCGGTAGAGGGCGGCACGCTCGGCGCGGATCGCCTCCCAGGCACCGAGGCGATCCAGCAGGGCGATGCTCGCCGGGGCCAGCGCCGAGACGCGCAGGTCGAAGGCATCGGCGCCGCCCAGCGGCCGGGGCCGCTCGCGTTCGATCAGCACCACGTCCCGGTCCTGTCGGGCCAATGCCAGCGCGGCGGCCGCGCCGACCATGCCGCCCCCGACCACCGCGATGTCGGCGCGGATGGTCTCCCCGCGTGCAGCCGTTGCGCCGCGGTCCATCAGGCAATCCCCCGTGTGGCGCGCACCAGCCGGTTCTTCATCGGCAACAGCCCGTCGAACAACGACAACGTCGCCCCGCGCACGTGGCCAAGGGCCGGCAGGTCGAGGGAAAAGCCCCGCACGAGGCTGTCGGTCAGCCCGATGGTGCGGCGATAGTCGGCCGAGCGCAGCGAGCGGTAGCGGGCCAGAAGGCCCGGATCGCCGGGGTCCACGGCCTCTCCCCGGTCGGGGCGCAGCACCCGGGTCAGGTCGCGGATGTCGCGCAGGCAGAGGTTGAAGCCCTGCCCGGCCACCGGGTGCAGGGCGTGCGCGGCGTTGCCCATGACCACCAGCCGCTCGGCCACCGCCTGTTCGGCGGTGACCAGCGACAGGGGGTACTGGGCCCGCGCGCTCGGCGCCGTGAAGCCGCCCAGTCGGTGGCCGAAGGTCTCGTCCACCGCCCGGGCGAAGGCCGCGTCGTCCAGCGCGGCGATCCGGCGGGCCTCGTCGCGCCGGGCCACCCACACCAGCGACACGCGGCCATCGGCCGCCGGCAGCACCGCCAGCGGCCCGCCCGTGGTGAAACACTCGAAGGCCACCCCGCTGTGCGCCCGCGCCGGCATGGCCGTGGCCACCGTGGCCACCTGGTCGTACTCCCGCCGACGCACGCTCATGCCGGCCTGCTCCCGGACCGGCGACTCCGCACCGTCGGCGGCCACCATCAGGCGTGCCCGGATCGTCTCCTGGCGCTCGTCCTCGCCCGCGATCCGCACCTCGATGCCGGCCTCGTCGGCCTGGTGAGAAACGTACCGGGCCGGGCGGCGATAGCGGATGGCGCCCTGCCCGGGTACCGGGACCTCGAGCCGGGCCTCGATCCGCTCACCCAGCTCGCGGTTGGGCATCACGTACCCCAGCGCCTCGACGCCCGCCGAGCGGGCCGTGATGCGCGTCAGGCCGAAGTGGCCGCGATCGAATACCCGCACCTCGCGGATCGCGCCGGCCGCGTCGCGCAGCGAGCCGTCGACCAGCCCGAGCGTATCCATGTACTGCCAGCCGGCATCGGCCACCGCGGTCAGCCGCTGGTCGAAGCTGGTCGAGCGTTCCGGTGCTCGCTGCTCGACGACCGTCACGTTCCAGCCGTCCCGGGACAGGGCCTGGGCCAGCACCCCGCCGACCATCCCGCCGCCGACGATGACCACGTCGGCGGCAGCCGACCTTTCCTCGACACGCGGGGACCGGGTTTCCTGGTTCATGGCGTCACTCCAGCGGTTCTTTCACCGGGTCGAAACGCCCGTTCATCAGCGCCTCGATCTCGTCGATTGTCTTGGGGACCTGGCGGGTCAGCACCTCGTGGCCCTCTTCGGTGACCAGCACGTCGTCCTCGATGCGGATCCCGATGCCGCGATAGGCCTCCGGCACGTCGGCATCGGGATCGACGTAGATCCCCGGCTCGACGGTCATCACCATGCCCGGCTCGAGCGGGCGCCAGTCGCCGTCGACCCGGTAGCGGCCGACATCGTGGACATCTGAACCTAGCCAGTGGCCGGTCCGGTGCATGAAGAAACGGCGGTAGCGGCCTTCCTCGATCGCCTCTTCCACCGGCCCCTCGATCAGGCCGAGCTCGACCAGCCCGCGGGTGATGACCGCGACGGCCTCCTCGTGGGGCGCGTTGAACGACACGTCGGGGGCGATCGCCTCGATGGCGGCCCGCTGGGCATCGAGCACGAGCTGGTAGAGCTCGCGCTGCGGCTCGGAGAAGCGTCCGCTGACCGGCCAGGTGCGGGTGATGTCGCCGGCGTAGTAGTCCACCTCCGCTCCGGCGTCGACCAGCACCAGGTCGCCGTCCTTCAGCTCGGCGGCATTGGCCCGGTAATGCAGCACGCAGGCGTTCGCCCCGCCGGCGACGATCGGGGCGAACGACGGTTCGCCGTGCGCGCTGGCGAAGACCTTCTGCATGATCGCCGCGATCTCGTATTCCCAGATGCCGTCGTGCACGCCTCGGGCGGCCGCGACGTGTGCCTCGGCGGACACCGCGGCCGCACGTCGCAGCCGGTCGACCTCGTGGGCGGACTTGAGCAGGCGCAGCTCGTGCAGCGGCGCGGACAGGTCCTTGAGCGTCTGCGGCGGCAGGATGCCCGCGCGGGCACCGCGACGGACGTCGTCGAACCAGCCCAGGGCGCGACCCACCAGTGCATGGTCGTCGAACGGCAGGTAGAGCTTGTTGTAGCCGCGCAGGAGCCCGGGCAGTTGCTCGTCGATCTCGTCGATGGCGAATGCCTGGTCGACGCCCAGGACCGCCGGGGCCCGCTCGGTGCCGAGCTGGGGGCCCTCCCAGCGTTCCCGCTCGGGGTCGCGCGGGCTGACGAAGCACACCACGTCGCCTTCCGCACGCTTCGGGCACAGCACCAGCAGGGCGTCCGGCTCGGCCAGCCCGGTCAGGTAGTAGAAGTCGCTGGACTGGCGGAACGGCCAGGGGTTGTCGTGGTTGCGCCACTGCTCGGTGGCGGCCGGGATGATGGCGACACCACGCTTGCCGATCGCCTTGATCAGCCGCTTGCGGCGTCGCTGGTACTCACGTCGCTCGGCGGGCGCGGGACCGATCGCCTGCATGTCTGGCATTCCTCTTCGCTGCGGGGAAAGTGGTCGACCGAGGTCACTGCAGCCGCCGGGAACCGGCGGACTCGGGCACCGGCGGATGCAACTGCAGGTACATCACGAGCAGGGCCGAACTGAGATATTCCTCGATCTGGTGCAGATCGAAGGCGTCATCCTCGGTCTTGACCGAATCGGTATCCAGCTGGGCGATGTCGCCCAGATCGTCGAACACCTCGCGGGCCTCGTCCGAGAGCGCACGCCGGGCCGGGCCATTCTCGATCGCGTAGCCGTAGAGCACGCCCTGGGCGAAGTCGACCAGCCCCTCGACCTGCTCCTTGAGCGAGGCATCCTCGGAAGGCAGCACCAGGTCCAGCCCGAGATTGTCCGCCCCGGTCACCTGCTCGACGAAATGCCGGTACAGGGCCGCGAGATCCTCCGGTACCGCCGGCGTGTCCTCGTCTTCCTCGAGCAATTCACGGATCCAGCGGGACTGGTCGGTCGGGCCGCCGCCGATCCACATGCCGATCAGCACCCCGTGGGCCTCGCTCGGATTGGCCACCGATCCGATCGCGTCGAGGGCCTGCTGGATTCGTTCGTATTCGGTCATTCCGTATCCCGTTGATCTTGTCTCTGTTGCCGGACGGCCACCCTGCCACCCGGGCGCCCCGGCAGCAGACGGTCCGACCTCGGCGGTCTTCGTGCATTGTCTCCGCTCGACAGTCTAAATGATAGACTTCGCTGGGAAACGCGGAGAACCACGAATCATGGCCGAACAGCTTGCCGACAAGATGGAGCGATTGCTGGCCGCCTGCCAGCGAGTCAACGACGAGCGCATGGACCTGCGTCGGCAGGCGAGTGCCCTGACCGAGGAGAACCGTCAGCTCCGGGACGTGATCGAGCAGAGCCACGCCCGCCTCCAGGAACTGGCCGGGCAGCTGCGGCGTCTGGAAGAGCAGGCCGCCGACACCGAACGCGAGGAATGACGCAATGACCCAGCCGAACCGGCCCGTTACCGTGCGGGTGATGGAAAAGGACTACCGCATCGTCTGCCCGCCCGAGGAACAGGGCATGCTGTTGCGCACGGCCGAGTACCTCAATGACGAGATGGCCGAGATCCGCAAGACGAGCAAGGTGCTGAGCACCGAGCGCATCGCGGTGCTCGCCGCACTCAACATCACCCGCCAGCTGCTCGAGGGCCGCGAGCTCTCGCTCCCCGACAACCTGGACGGCGAGGAACTCGAGGCCAGGATCGACACCCTGCTCGAGGCAATGGAACGAGAGTAAGACCACCCGAATTCCTGACCATACCCCCTTGCAAGGCGAGCCTTCCGGACCTACGATGAATACAGTCTTCTGGGACGTTCGCCAGGTAACGCTCAATCCCTTGAGCCTTAATCTGCGACCCAGGGGGCGACAAGCGGTTCTGTGCGCATGTCCACCCGGGCCTCGAGCTCGGGCGGAAAGCCTGATGAGCCGGGCGGAGCCCCCGACTTGAACCATTCGGTTCAAGGTCGTAGCGTTGCCAGCGGCGTTCTGGAAGGCCCCTCATTCATCGAATCATGAAACATCCCGACAAGACCGCCCTGAGAAAAACCCTGCGTGCACGCCGCCGGGCTCTGGGCGGGTTTCATCGACACATGGCCCTGCTCCGCATCGAGGCCAGGCTCGAGCGCCTGACGCGCCGCCTCGGCCTGCATGCGGTGGCGGCCTTCTGCGCCTTCGACGGCGAACCCCAGCTCGACGGCTGGCTGCGACGCCATCGCGGCCAGGTCTGGCTGCCTCGGATCCTGCCGGACAACCAGCTGGCCTTCCACCATGCCGACCCGCTGACAGCCTGCTCGCACCGGCGCATGCCGAGGGCACGCACCAACCAGTTCGGCATCATCGAGTCCGACGACCCGCGCCGGCGGGGCATCAACAGCCTGGATGCCCTGCTCATCCCGCTGGTGGGCTTCGACGCGCGTGGCAACCGGCTGGGGATGGGCGCCGGCTTCTACGACCGGGCCCTAGCACGGCGGCGCGGCCGGCGGCCGCTCGCCATCGGCGTGGCCTTCGGCTGCCAGGAGGTCCGCTCCTTGCCGGTCGACCCCTGGGACCAGCCGCTGGACTACATCGTCACCGACCGGGCGCTCGTCACCGTCCGACGGAGCCCGACAGACACCCCGACATCGAACTGACTCAGGAGACGGTCATGGCCTACTGGCTGATGAAATCCGAACCCGATGCCTTTTCCATCGACGACCTCGAACGGGTCGGCACGGAGCCCTGGGACGGCATCCGCAACTACCAGGCGCGCAACATGATCCGGGACGAGATGAAGCCCGGTGACCAGGCGTTCTTCTACCACTCCAACACCAAGGTGCCCGGCATCGTCGGCATCATGGAGATCGTCAGCGAACCGAAGCCCGATCCCACTGCCTTCGACCCGGACGAGAAGTACTACGACCCGAAATCCGACCCGGACAAGCCGCGCTGGTACCTGGTCGACGTCAAGTACGTCCGCCACACCCGGCGCGTGATCCCGCTCACCGAGCTCAAGGCCGACCCGGCACTCGAGGAGATGCCGCTGGTCCGCCGCGGCAACCGCCTGTCGGTAATGCCGGTGACCGAGGAGCAGTTCGAGCACATCTTGTCGCTGGAAGAGCGGGCCAAGGCCGAGTGACGGCCTGAAATCCCCCGCCCCTCGGGGCACGCGGCCGCATTGCCCAGTTGGGCAGGAGCGCGCCCGGAGAGACAACCGCGCCAACGGCGCGGTTTTTTTGTGGTGCCGCCGAGGCTAGGCGAGAAACAGCGGGTAGACGGGGTTGTCGCTCTCGGGCCAGTAGGGATAGCGCAGCTGCTCGAGGTAGGCGGTCAATTCCCCGACCTCTGCCTCCGGCACCTGGATGCCGACCAGCACCCGCCCGTAGTCGGCACCGTGGTTGCGGTAGTGGAACAGGCTGATGTTCCACCGGGCGCCGAGATGGGAGAGGAACTTCAGCAGCGCACCGGGCCGCTCGGGAAACTCGAAGCGGAACAGGCGCTCGTCACGGATGTGCCCGGCGTGCCCGCCCACCATGTGGCGGCCGTGGAGCTTGGCCATCTCGTTGTCGGTGAGATCGACGACGGGGTAGTCCGCCCCCTGCAGCTGCGCCAGCACATGCTCGCGGTCGCCCTGCTCGGCGATCTTCAGGCCGACGAAGATATGCGCCCGATCGGCATCGGCGTAGCGATAGTTGAACTCGGTGATCTGGCGGCGTCCGAGCAGTTCGCAGAACGCGAGGAAGGCCCCGGGGCGCTCGGGGATGGTCACCGCGTAGAGCGCCTCGCGCTGCTCGCCGATCTCCGCTCGCTCGGCGACGAAACGCAGCCGGTCGAAGTTCATGTTGGCCCCGGAGGCGATCGCCACCAGCGTCTCCCCGGTCAGGCCCCGCTCGCGGGCATAGCGCTTGAGGCCCGCGGTGGCCAGCGCACCGGCGGCCTCGTTGATGCTGCGGGTGTCGTCGAAGATGTCCTTGATCGCCGCGGCCATCGCGTCGGTGTCCACGGTGATCACCTCGTCGACCGCCTCGCGGGCGACGGCAAAGGGATGCTCGCCGATCTGGCGCACGGCCACGCCGTCGGCGAACAGCCCCACCTGCTCGAGGGTCACGCGCTCATCCGCCTTCATCGCCGCGGCGAGGCAGGCGGCATCCTCGGGCTCCACCCCGATCACCCGGATCTCGGGGCGCAACGCCTTGACATAGGCGGCCACCCCAGCGACCAGGCCGCCACCGCCGACCGGAACGAAGATCGCGTGGATGGGATCGGGGTGGTGACGCAGGATCTCCGCACCCACCGTGCCCTGCCCGGCGATGATGTCGGGGTCGTCGTAGGGCGGGATGTAGGTCAGTCCCTCGGACTCGATCAATGTCTTCGCGTGGGCGAAGGCATCGTCGAAGGCATCGCCGACCAGCACGGCCTCCGCCCCGCGACGACGCACGGCATCAACCTTGATCGCCGGCGTGGTCTCGGGCATCACGATCACCGCGCGCAGGCCCAGGGTCTGAGCGGCCAGCGCCACGCCCTGGGCGTGGTTGCCGGCGGAAGCGGCGATCACCCCTCCCCCGATGCGCCCCTCGCGCCAGAGCTTGTGGATCTTGTGATAGGCGCCCCGCAGCTTGAAGGAGAATACCGGCTGCAGATCCTCGCGCTTGAGGAGCACCCGGTTGCCGATGCGCTCGGAGAGCCCGACGGCGGGCTCGAGCGGCGACTCGATGGCGACGTCGTAGACGCGGGCCTTGAGAATTGCCTCCAGATAGTCGCGCAGCAGGGGCGTCAAGTGTTCACCTCGTGATCAAATCGTGCCGGCGGCAGCATTGCCCGCCAAGCGGGATTGGTGGTATATCATGAAAGGTTACCAGAAACTCCGGAGCCGCTCGCGGGGCCTCCCGCCGCTCCGACACGCCTACAGATACAGAGCGACGCACGACACATGAGCAACACGGAACAAGGCAAGCAGCTGGCCGCGCAGGCGGCGATCGAATACGTCCCCGCGGGCAGCGTGGTCGGCGTGGGCACCGGCTCGACCGTCAACTACTTCATCGACGAACTGGCCAAGATCAAGAATCGCATCGAGGGTGCGGTCTCCAGTTCCGAGGCCAGCACCAGGCGCCTGCGTGATCACGGCATCGAGGTCTTCGACCTCAACAGCGTCAACGAGGTGCCGGTGTACATCGACGGCGCCGACGAGTCCAACGAGAACCTGCAACTGATCAAGGGCGGCGGCGGTGCGCTCACCCGCGAGAAGATCATCTCGCAGATGGCGAAGAAATTCGTCTGCATTGCCGACGAGACCAAGCTCGTCGACGTGCTGGGCGCCTTTCCCCTGCCGGTCGAGGTCATCCCGATGGCCCGCAGCATGATCGCCCGCGAGCTGGTCAAGCGCGGCGGCCAGCCGGTCTACCGTGACGGTTTCGTCACGGACAACGGCAACCAGATCCTCGACGTGCACAACCTCTCGATCATGGAACCGGCGAAGCTCGAGGCCGATCTCAACAACCTGCCGGGCATCGTCACCGTGGGCATCTTCGCGCTGCGTCCGGCCGACGTGCTCATCCTGGGCACGGCCGACGGCGACATCCGCAAGATCGACGGGTGATGCCGGTGATGCGTGCCACGAACGCAACCCGTCAGCCACTCCTCGCCGCACTGCTCGTCGTGCCGGGCCTGCTGCTCGCGTCGGCGCCCGGCCTGGCCGGCGGTGACGAGAGCGAGGGCGACACCTCGCTCCCGGTATTCGGTTACGTGGAGGACATCGCCGTGCGCGCACTGGACGGAGAGTTGCGAGCCAAGATGGACAGCGGTGCGACCACGACGTCGATCGACGCCCGCGAGATCGAGGAGTTCGAGAAGGACGACGAGGAGTGGGTCCGCTTCGAGGTCGCCCATCGCGATTCCGACGAGATGGTCACCCTCGAGCGTCCCGTGAGCCGCACCGTCAGGATCAAGCGTCACGACCGCAGCCCCCAGAAGCGCTACGTCGTGGAACTTGCCCTGTGTCTCGGGGACAAATGGATCACCGACGAGGTTTCGCTCACCAATCGCGAGCAGTTCAGCTACGGGCTGCTCGTCGGGCGAAACCACATGGCCGGTCAGCTGCTGATCGACCCGTCCGCCAAGGATCTCCAGACCTCTCGTTGCGACTAGACTCTCCTCTGGGTCCGCTACGAGAGGACATCGTGAACCGGGACGACTGACCCCGGTAGATCGGGACCAGGCCGCCGCTCCTACGGGACGGATTCGGCCAACGTGGCTGCATCAATCGGCGCCACCCGCGCCATCTCGGAGATCCCGCACGAACCATGAGACGCCTCCACCTGTTTTTCGTCGTCCTGCTGCTGTCGGCCGTTGGCCTGTCGGTTGCCTGGTACAAGTACGACACACTGGGTTTCCCGCTCACTCCCGACCGGGAGACCGAAACCTGGACGGTGGAGGCGCAGATTCGCGTCGAGACAGGGACCGCCCCGGCATCGGTCCGCTTCGCGCTCCCTGCCGATTCCCCGCACCACACCCTGCTCGACGAAGGTTTCGTATCGCGGGGATGGGGGCTGACCACCCAGTCCCGTGACGAAGAACGCGAGGCGGTCTGGACCAAGCGCAACCCGGAGGGAAAGCAGACCCTCTACTACCAGGCAACGGTCTACCGGGACCAGGAGGAAATCCAGCCATCCCCCTATCCGGGCCCGGCCGACCCGCCGGAACTCGAAGAACCACTGAAATCCGCCGCCGAGTCCTTCATCGAAGGGATTCGCGAGGGATCGGCCGACATCGAGACCTTTGCCACCCTGCTGGTAAAGGAAGTCAACGCCAGCCGCCCGAACGAAAATATCGCGGCCTTCCTCAAGCCGGACGCCACCGAGACCGAACGCACCCGCCTGGCCATCCGCCTGCTGGCGATCGCGCGCATCCCGGCGCGCATGAGTCACGGCGTGATGCTGACCGACGAGGGGCGAAACCTGACGCCCACCACCTGGCTCGAGGTGCACAATTCGCGCCACTGGGTACCGATCGACCCGCGCTCCGGCAGCGTCGGCTATCCGCGCAACTTCCTGGTCTGGTGGCACGGGGACGTATCGCCGCTGGAAACCGCCGGCCTGCAGGATGCCAGCCTGACCTTCGCCACCTCGCGCAACCTGCGTGATGCCGTGGAAACGGCACAATTGCAGTCCTCGATCGCCGACTCGAGGCTGGTGGACTTTTCCCTGCTCGACCTCCCGATCGACACCCAGAACACCTATCGCGTGCTGCTGCTGGTCCCGCTCGGCGCCCTGATCATCGTGCTGCTGCGCAACGTGATCGGGATACGGACATTCGGCACCTTCATGCCGGTCCTGATCGCGCTGTCCTTCCGCGAGACCCAGCTGATGGCCGGGGTGACCCTGTTCACCCTGATCGTCGCCCTGGGGCTGTTGATCCGCTTCTACCTTGAGCGTCTCAAGCTGCTGCTGGTGCCCCGCCTGGCGGCGGTGGTGATCGTGGTGATCTTCCTGATGGCGGTGATCAGCGTCGTTTCCCACCGGCTCGGACTGGACACCGGCCTGTCCGTGGGGCTCTTCCCGATGGTGATCCTGGCGATGACCATCGAGCGGGTCTCGATCGTCTGGGAGGAGCACGGCCCGGCCGATGCCCTAGTCCAGGCCGTCGGCTCGATGATCGTCGCGGCGATGGCCTACCTGGTGATGGTCAACGCCTACGTGACGCACCTGTTCTTCGTCTTCCCGGAGCTCCTGCTGGTGGTGCTCGCAGTGACTCTCCTGCTCGGTCGCTACACCGGCTATCGACTCACCGAGCTGTTCCGCTTCCGCGCGTTCAGGACGCTGGCGCATGTCAACCGCCCACCTGCGGACGGTGAGCGCTGATGGCCATCAACTGGCCCATCTCGCCGCGCCGGTTGCGCGAGCTCGGCATCGTCGGCATGAACCAGCGCAACGGCCAGTACATCGCCGAGATGAACCCGCGTCGCTATTACCCGCTGGTGGACGACAAGCTGCTGAGCAAGGAACTGGCGGAAGAGGCGGGGCTCAACGTCCCGGCACTGTATGCCGTGATCCGCACCCCGCACGAGATACGCAACCTGCCGAAGATCGTGGCCGGTCACGAGGAATTCGTCATCAAGCCGGCAAACGGCGCCGGCGGCGACGGCATCCTGGTCATCGACGGCCGACAGTCGGAATCGCCCCCGGTGTTCCGCAAGAGCTCGGGCAAGCCGGCGAGTCTCGACGAGATCGGCCTGCACCTGTCGAACATCCTGGCCGGCGCCTACAGCCTGGGCGGGCGGCCCGATGCCGCCATGATCGAGTACCGCGTCCAGTTCTCGCCCCTGTTCGAGAAGATCAGCTTCCAGGGCGTGCCCGACATCCGCACCATCGTCTACCGCGGGTACCCCGTCATGGCCATGGTCCGCCTGCCGACCACCCAGTCGGACGGCAAGGCCAACCTTCACCAGGGCGCGATCGGCGCCGGGGTGGACATGGCGAAGGGATGCACGCTCGACGGCGTCTCGCACAATCGGCATGTCACCCACCATCCCGACACGCACGAACCGGTCAGCGGCGTGAACATCCCGGGCTGGCAGTCCCTGCTGGAAATGGCCGCCCGCTGCGGCGACATCACGGGGCTGGGCTACCTCGGCGTGGACGTGGTCCTCGACCGCGACCTGGGGCCGCTGATCCTCGAACTCAACGCCCGCCCGGGGCTCTCCATCCAGGTTGCAAACGGCGAGGGTTTGCGTCACCGTATCGAGCGCGTCGACAGGCACGTCGACTACCTCGATCGCACGGAGACGGCGGCCGAGCGTGCCGACTGGTCACGCGAGAACCTCGCCCCCATGAACCTCTGAACAGACGACGGAAACCGCATGTCGCAGTTGTTCGCCGTGATCGGCAACCCCATCGAGCATTCGCGCTCGCCCCTGATCCACCAGCAGTTTGCCCGGCAGATGGGCATCGACCTGGTCTACGAGAAGCTCTGGGCGCCGATCGACGGCTTCGAAGCGGCGGTGCGGGAGTTCATGGAGCGGGGCGGCGCGGGGATGAACGTCACCGTCCCCTTCAAGCTCGAGGCATTCGATCTGGCCGATGAACACAGCCCGCGGGCGAAACGTGCGCTGGCCGCCAACACGCTGGTGTTCCCGCAAGAGGCCGGCGGCCCGATCCGGGCCGACAACACGGACGGCATCGGGCTGGTGAACGACCTGGCCTTCCACGGGGTGGAAATCACCGGCCGACGCCTGCTCATCCTCGGCGCCGGCGGCGCCACCCGCGGCGTGCTCGAACCGCTGCTGGAACGCACACCCTCCGCGCTGACGATCGCCAACCGCAACCCCGAACGGGCCTACGGGCTGGTCGAGGAGTTTGCAGACGTCGCCGGTGACTGCCTGCTGTCGGGGTGCCCCCTCGCCGCCATCGAGGCCACCCCCTTCGACCTGATCATCAACGCCACCCCGGCCAGCCTGGCCCGGCAACTCCCGCCGTTGCCCGACGAGATCATCGGCCCGGAAACCACGGCCTACGACATGGCCTACAGCGCGGAGCCGACGGTGTTCATGGAATGGGCCGCATCACGCGGGGCATCCCCCCACGATGGCCTGGGCATGCTGGTGGAACAGGCAGCGGAAAGCTTCCTCCTGTGGCACGGGCGCCGCCCGGACACCGCGCCGGTCCGCCTGGCCCTGCGCGAGGCGATCGCGCGTACTGAGCAGCGTCAGGACTGACGGTCAACCGTGGCAGAGGGGCCCCCAGCGGGCCTCGCGCCTGTCCTGTCCGGCGCCCTGCCCGTCCCTGTCCCCGCGACCTTCACCAGCCGCCGGTCCACCTCGTCCAGATGCCGCCCGAATCCCGCGAGTGCGGACTCGAGCCCGCGGCATTCGCGCTCGAGGTTCTCGATCTGTGCCTGGAACCAGCGTTCGCGACGAACTTGCGCCTCGCGCAGTGACCGGTAGGCACGCCAGTGGATCAGCAGGCCGATCAGCGACAGCAGGAGGGCGGCGGCCGCCAGCCAGAGGGGAGGAATCATGCCGGGCTCTCTATGCGGTGAATCATGCGGTAAAGCATACCCAATCGCCCCTCGCCCGGCATCCCGGCCGCCTCACTTGGCTCCGCGCCGGGCAAGCACCTCGGCGTAGACCTCGTTACGGGACAGGCGGGTGGTGCGCGAGACGACCCGGGCAATGCTCTTCGGCGCCACACCCTCGGCCACCAGCGCATCGATGAGCGCATCCGCGTCGGCCGTGTCGGCATCGGCCGGGGCCGCGGGCGGGCCGACCATGACCACGAACTCGCCGCGGGCCGGGATATCGCCGGCTTCCAGGGCCGTCAGCACGGACGCCAGGCTGCCGTGCGCGAACTGCTCGAAGCGCTTGGTCAGTTCCCGCGCGACCACCGCGCGCCGGTCACCGCCCAGTTGCTCGGCACAGGCAGACAGGCTCTTGACGATCCGGTGCGGCGCCTCGTAGAAGACCAGCGTCGCCTCCAGCGTGGCCAGCGCGGCCAGCCGGTCGCGCCGGGCCTTGTCCTGCGACGGCAGGAACCCCTCGAACCAGAACGGGCGTGCCGGCAGCCCCGACGCGCTCAGGGCAGCGACCACCGCCGACGCCCCGGGGATGGGGGAAACGGGGATCCCCGCCTCGGCCAGCGCCGAAACCAGCAGCTGGCCGGGGTCGCTGATCCCCGGCGTGCCGGCATCGCTGATCAGCGCCGCCGAGCCCCCCTGCCCGAGACGCTCGACCAGGGACGCGCTCGCCGCGCGCTCGTTGTGCTCGTGGACGGCGACCAGTTCCTTTCTCACGCCCAGGTGATCGAGCAGGACACGGGCATGGCGGGTGTCCTCGCAGGCGATCAGATCCACCCCGCGCAGCACCGAGACCGCCCGCTCGCTGATGTCAGCCAGGTTGCCGATCGGCGTGGCAACCACGTACAGCGTCCCGGCGTCGACCCATCGCCCCGGCCCGACGGCCTCCTCACGGTCGAACGCACCTCGCGCTTCCCGGTCAGACATCGGTCTGCCCCCGGTCGACACCGACGCAGGCATTCGCTTCAGACACGGACCCGCCCGGAACCGGGCCGAACAGCGGGCTCGAGCACCGGCTTGGCTTTTTCAGGGTGTTCATTTGTTTATACTCATCGCTTGTTCTCGTCATCGGGATGACCGGGACGACACCAGATTCCCCAAAGGCGCCGGAGACTGCATGCCGACCACCAACCGCCAGTTCCCCCAGAAGGACACCGCGACAGACATGTGCCTGACCGCCGATCATGGCCACCCTCGGACCATCAGGACGGTCCTGGCGGCCATCGCCCTGCTGACCATGGCCGGTTGCGCCCAGGTGGCGGTTTCCCCCGAACAGACGCAGCGTTCCGAGGCTCAGGCGCGAGTGGACCAAGCGAGGGCCGATGCCGACCCCGTCGCCCTGACCAGCGCCCAGATGGAACTGTCCCGCACGCTCACGGGGCCCGAGCGCGCCGAGCAGCAGCTCACCGCGATCGAGACGGCAGTCGATGCCCTCGAACTCGAACTGGCCAGGGAACTCTACCAGCAGACCGACACCCGTGAGCAATGGCCTCGCGTCGACCGCCGGCGGGCGACTCTTGCCGAGGGCATCGGCCACTGGGCCGAGGGGGACATCGACCGGGCGATCCGCACCATCGCCGACCTGCCGCTGCCGCTCGCCGAGGAAACCGAACGCCGGCGCCTGCTCCTGCTCGGTGCACTGAACGTCGACAAGGGCAATGCCATCAAGGGGGCCCGGTTCTATTCGGCACTCGGCGAACGGCTTCCCGATGAGCCGGCGGAGCAGATCCACGCCCGGCTGTGGGACATCCTGGCCAACGTGGACACCCGCCAACTGGCAGACGCCCGCGAGCGGACCACCGACCCGGTGTTCGATGGCTGGCTCGAGCTCGCGCTCGACTACCGCCAGCGACCGGAACGACTGAGCAGCTGGGCCAGTGCGAACCCGGAACACCCGGCGACGACCGGCGGCTTCGTCGAGATTCTGGCGACCACCGGCGCGCTCGGCTCCCTCGAAGGCCTCCGCGCTCCGGATCGTGACGGCCCGATCGCGGTACTGCTGCCCGAAGACAAGCGCTACGAGGGTATCAGCGAGGAAATCCGCCGCGGCATCGAGTATGCCCGCGAGGCCACCTCGCTGGGTTCCCGGCGCGACCTGTTCTACATCGACTCGGGTACCGACGGGCTGTCGGCCCGCGTCGCCGTGGAGCAGGCGATCGACCGTGGCGCGAGCGTGATCATCGGCCCGCTGGTCAAAGAACAGGTAAGCGCCCTGAACGGCCTGCCTGCCAATGGCCCGGTGGTGATCGCGTTGAATTCCACCCCGGACGGCGCGTCTCTGCCGAGCGGCATCATCAGCTACTCGCTGTCCCCCGAGCAGGACGCGATAGCAGTCGCCAATCGCATGCTGACCGATGGTCACCAGCGGGTCGGGGTATTCGCCGCCGACACCCGGCTGGGACGACGCGCCCGGGATGCCTTCGTCGACGAGTTCACGCTACAGGGTGGCGAGATCCTCGACGAGGCCACGTTCTCCGACGGGCAGACGGATTTCTCCCGCGAACTCACCCGGCTGCTGAAGATGAGGAGCGAGGAGGATGGTCCGTTCCAGCCCGAGATCCGCGACGACATGGACGCCATATTCGTCGCGGGGGCCGGTGAAGATCTGTCCTTGGCGGCCCCTCAGCTCGACTATTTCGGTGCCGACGACCTGCCGCGCTACGGCCTGTCCTCCGTCTACTCGGGGAATCGCGACCCGCGCGGCGACAAGGACAAGAACAAGACCATCGTTCCGATCTCGCCGATGCTGCTCGCCGGCTCCGCCGGGCCGGACCACCCGATGCGGCTGGCCTACGAGCGGGCCCAGCTCGCCGGCTCCCTGCCACGGCTGTTCGCCTTCGGCGCGGATGCCGCCATGCTGGCCGCCCACCTCGACGTTCTGCTCGACGGCGGCGTGGTCTCCGGCCTGACCGGCGACCTCTCCCTGACCCCCATCGGGGTCATCGAGCGCAGCACGGTCTGGGGGCAGTTCCGCGACGGCCAGCTGCGCCCCTATGGCACGAGGACGGGCCTGCCGAGCGCCGAAAGCCCCGTCAGCCCGGCCAGCCGCCCCGCGGCCAGCCCGGATGCCACGCCCCCCGGGAGCGATGACACGTTCTTCCGGATCGTCGAGTAGGGCCATGACGCCCGGCCAGCGACTGGGCCGCGCCGTCAGGCACTGGATGGAGCGTCCGGAGATGCCATGGCGCGGGACGCGCCAGGACCGGGGACGACGGGCCGAGGAACTCGCCCGGCACCACCTGGAGCGAAACGGCCTGACCCTCCTGGAGCGCAACGCCCGCGCCGGACGAGGCGAGATCGATCTCGTCATGCGGTGCGACGACACACTGGTGTTCGTCGAGGTGCGGGCGCGGATGGCCGACTCGCTGGTTTGCGCCGCCGAGAGCATCTCGCCGCGCAAATGCGCCAAGGTGCGGGAAACCGCGCAGCGACTGGTAAGCTCACGCGGCGGCTGGCAGGACATGTACTGCCGCTTCGACGTGGTGGCCGTGACCGTTCCCCGAAACGGGGGCAGGCCGGCCATCGACTGGCTGCCGGATGCCTTCTGATCCCACGCCCCCCTGAACACGCCATCGAACGACAGCACGGATCCCTGAACGACATGAGCGAGATCCTCGACGGACTCAAACAACGCCTGGACGACGACCTGCGGGAGATGGGCCACCTGCTCGAGCAGAGCGCCCCGCAGGCGCTCGAGGCAGCCGGCGTCATCCTGACGGCCGTGCTCAACGGGCAACGGGTGCTCGCCTGCGGCGCCCGTGAACGCAACGACCTGGCGCACTATTTCGCCCGGCTGATGACCGGACAGTTCGAGCACCCGCGCCCGGGCCTCCCCGTGATCCCGCTCGCCGAGTACCCGGGCGGGAAGGAACCCTTCGTCCGGCCGATCCGGGCACTGGGGGCGCAGCATGACGTGCTGCTGGCCATCACCCGCAACGCGGTCGACGGCATCGAACCCGCGCTGCGCGCCGCCCACGAGCGCGAGATGCAGGTGGTCCTGATCTCCGCCGGCTCCGAGGAGCTGATCGCGCCACACCTACACAGCCAGGATCGGCTGATCTGCGTGCCGACCGACCGTCCGGGCATCGCCCACGAAATGCAGCTCAAGCTCGTTCACATGCTGGTCGACCTGGTCGACCGCCAGCTGCTGGGCCTGACGAACTGATCCCATGAGCACCATGGCCATCGAGACCCTCGCAAAACATCTGGCCGACCGCATCGGAGCCGATCGCCTCGTCACCGATGCCGGCTCCACCTGGGCCTACGGCATGGACAACAGCCGGGTGCACCACGCGCCCGGCCTGGTGGTATTCCCGGAGAACCACGACGAGGTCGTGGAGGTCATCCGGGCTGCCGCCGAGGCTCGCATCCCGGTGACCACCCGCGGGCGCGGCACCGGCACGGCCGGTGGCTCGGTACCCGTCGAGGGCGGGGTGGTCCTGGTGACCGACCGGATGACGCGGGTGATCGACTTCCGCCCCGAGGATCGACTGATCGTGGTGGAGACCGGCCTGATCAACGCCGATCTGCAGCGCATCGTCGGGGAAAAGGGCTTCTTCTGGCCTCCCGACCCGACGAGCAACGCGCTGTGCACGATCGGCGGCAACCTGGGCGCCAACGCCGCCGGCCCGCACGCGGTCAAGTACGGCACCACCCGGGAGAACGTGCTCGGCCTGCGAGCAGTCGACGGCCAGGGGCGGAGCATCAAGGCCGGCACGCAGACGACCAAGGGCGTGGTCGGTCACGATCTCACGCGCCTGCTGATCGGTTCGGAGGGCACGCTCGGCGTGATCACCGAGGCGACCCTGCGGCTCACGCCCCTCCCCGAAACGCGACGGCTGTTGCGGGCCTTCTACCCCGACATGCACGCCGCCTCGCGGGCCGTCTCCCGCCTGATGGGCCAGCCGGCCACCCCGGCGGCCATCGAGTTCATCGACGGCAATGCCCTCGACCTCCTGCGGCGCAATTCGGCGGTGGCGATCCCCGACGATGCCGGCGCCATGCTGATGATCGAGGTCGACGGCGACGAATCCGGCATCGACGGCCTCGTCGAGCGCATCGAGGCCGCCGCGAACGACCCCGGGAAGGGCATCGACATCGCCGTGGCCCGGACCGAGGAGGAACAGGCCCGGCTCTGGGCGGCACGCAAGGCGCTCTCGCCCACCCTGCGCCAGGTGGCACCGAAAAAGATCAACGAGGACGTGGTGGTCCCGGTCTCGCGCATCCCGCGGCTGATCACCACCCTCGACGAGATCGCCCACCGTCATGCCATCGCCATCGTGAACTTCGGTCATGCCGGCAACGGGAACATTCACGTCAACCTGCTGGTCAATCCGGACGACGCCCGCGAGATGGCAGCCGCGGAAAAGGCACTGGCCGAGGTGTTCGATGCCGTGCTGGCTCTCGACGGGACACTGTCCGGCGAGCACGGCATCGGTTACGTCAAGCGCGAGTTCATCTCCCGCGAGATCACGCCGGAGACGATGGCCCTGATGCAGGGCATCAAGCGGGTCTTCGACCCGCTGGGCATACTCAATCCGCACAAGAAGCTCCCGGACCCGGAGCCGCCCGGTTCCGACGACTGAGCCTGTGGCAGACTGTGCAAACTGACCGGACCGCAACACCCGCCCACACGGAGGGGCCTTCGACTTGGACCATAGCGTGACCTTTCTCGCCAGCGCGACCATCACCGGATTCGTGCTCGCGACCGTCCTGCTTCTCGTCGACCAGTGGATGCAGGCCGAGCGACTCTCCCTCCGCCTGCCGGGGCTGCTGATCGCGATCGCGGCGCTCGTCGGCCAGGCGGCCCTGCTCTACCGGCTGGGTTTCCAGACCGACCCGACGGCCATCAACCTCAGCGTGCTCAACTCGCTCTCCGCGGTGTTCGGCCTGGCCAGCGCCATCACGGTGATCAGTACCTTTCGCGAACGGCTGGAGGGCATCGCGATACTGCTGCTGCCGATCACGGCACTGACGGTCTTCCTCACCGTTTTCGTGCCCGAGTCCAACGTTCCGATCCAGACCGGCACGGTGGCGCTGGATGCCCACATCCTGATCTCGCTGGCCGCCTACGCCCTGCTCACGCTGGCCGCACTGCAGGGAGTGCTGCTCCTGCTGCTGCATCAGGCCTTGCACCGCCACCAGCCGGCCGGCTGGGTACGCCGACTCCCGCCGATGGAGTCGGTCGAGCAGCTGATGTTCCGCTTCATCGTCACCGGCTTTTTGCTGCTGACGCTGGCCCTGGTGACCGGCTTCCTCTTCCTCGAGAACATCTTTGCCCAGCACCTGGTGCACAAGACCATCCTGTCGGTGATCGCCTGGATCGTGTTCGCCGTGCTGCTGGTCGGCCGCCACCTTGCCGGGTGGCGGGGACGCACCGCCGTGCAGTGGACCCTGGCGGGATTCATCCTGATGGGCCTGGCGTACTTCGGCACCAAGATCGTGCTCGAGTGGATACTCGATATCGCCTGACTGTCGCCGTCGCCGGTCACAGGCTCGAAATACCGCCGGCTTGGCCTTACACTGCCAGCTGGCCCAACAACGAAATCAACCACTCTTGAACGAAATACCCTTAGGTTTTCTGTTCACGGCCTTGGCCGTGCTCATCCTCCTGTCCGCCTTCTTCTCCAGCTCGGAGACCGCGCTGATGGCGCTCAACCGCTACCGGTTGCGCCACCTGGCCAAGCAGGGCCGTCGCGGTGCCGTGCTCGCCTCGCGGCTGCTCGAACAACCCGACCGGCTGATCGGCCTGATCCTGCTGGGCAACAACTTCGTCAACATCCTCGCCTCGTCGATCGCCACCGTGATCGGCCTGCGCCTGTTCGGCGACTCGGGGATCGCGATCGCCACCGGGGCGATGACCTTCCTGCTGCTGATCTTCGGCGAGGTGGCGCCCAAGACCGCCGCGGCGGTCTTCCCCGAACGCTTCGCCTTCCCGGCCTCGTTCGTCTACACGTTCCTGATCCGTCCGCTGCGTCCGGTGATCTGGCTGATCAACTGGCTGGCCAACGGCCTGCTGTCGATCTTCGGCCTGCACCCGAGCGGCGCCGGTTCGAACGCCCTGACCCGCGCGGAACTCCACACCATCGTGCGGGAATCCGGCCAGCGACTGCCCGACCTCGACCAGTCCATGCTCCTGTCGGTACTGGAGCTCGGCCAGGCCAACGTCGAGGACATCATGATCCCGCGCGCCGAGATCGTCGGCATCGACATCACGCAGGACTGGGGCGACGTTCTCGATCAGCTGATCCACGCGCAGTACTCGCGCCTGCCGGTGTTCGAGGGTTCGGTGGAACACACCATCGGCATCATCAACGTCCGCCGTCTGATCGGCCCGCTGATCGACCAGAGCCTGACCCTTTCACGGCTCAAGCGGCGACTGGCCGAACCCTACTACGTGCCCGAAGGGACGCCGCTGACCACCCAGCTTCTCAACTTCCAGCGCCAGCAGCGGCGCTCGGCGCTGGTGGTCGACGAGTACGGCGACATCCAGGGCCTGGTCACGCTCGAGGACATCCTCGAGGAGATCGTCGGCGAGTTCACCACCTCGCCGGACTCCGACCACGAGGGCATCAGCCTGCAGGATGACGGGCGCTACATCGTCCGCGGCAACCTGCCCATCCGCGAGATCAACCGCGAGTTGAAGATCGAACTGCCCACCGAAGAGGTCAGTACGCTCAACGGCCTGGTAATCGAAAAGCTCGAGGCCCTGCCCACCGTCGGCGCGACGGTGGAACTGCCCGACGCCCACATCGAGGTGCGCACGGTGAGAAAACGCGCGGTCGACACGGCACTGATCACGACCTTCACCCGCGAGGAAAGCGAGGTCTAGCGCCACCATGGCGAAAAAGAGCCAGACGGCTTTCGTCTGCCGCGAGTGCGGTGCCGACCACCCCAAGTGGGCCGGACGCTGCAACGAATGCGGCGCGTGGAACAGTCTGGCCGAAATGCGCCTGCCGGGCGGGAAAGCACCGGCCCGCGAGGTTGCCGGCTACGCCGGCGAGGCGCCGCGCATCACCGCCATCGGCGAGGTCGAGGTCTCCGAGACCCCGCGCGAGTCCAGCGGACTGGGCGAGCTCGACCGCGTGCTCGGCGGCGGGCTGGTGCCGGGGTCGGTGGTGCTGCTCGGCGGCGATCCGGGCATCGGCAAGTCCACCCTGCTGCTGCAGACAGTGCTGGGCCTGCAGGACCGGATCGAGTGCCTGTACATCACCGGCGAGGAATCCCTGCAGCAGGTCGCCATGCGCGGTCGACGACTGGGCACGGACCTGGCCGGACGGGCCGGCGAGCTGACCCTGCTCTCCGAGACCCGCATCGAGTCGATCCTCGCCGCCTGCGCGAAGTCCCTGCCGGGGCTGATGGTGATCGACTCCATCCAGACGCTCTACACCGAAGAGCTTTCCGCCGCGCCGGGCTCGGTCTCGCAGCTGCGCGAGGCCACCGCCCAGCTGGTCCGCTTCGCCAAGCACCATGACGTGATCGTGCTGATCGTCGGCCATGTGACCAAGGAGGGGGCCCTGGCCGGCCCGCGCGTGCTCGAGCACATGGTCGACACGGTGCTCTACTTCGAGGGCGATCCCGGGGCCCGCTTTCGCGTCATCCGCGCGGTGAAGAACCGCTTCGGCGCAGCCAACGAGGTGGGCGTGTTCGGCATGACCGATCACGGCCTGAAACCCGTCTCCAATCCCTCGGCCATCTTCCTCTCCCGCCACGAGAAGCCGGTGCCCGGCAGCGTGGTGATGGTCACCCGCGAGGGCACGCGGCCGATGCTGGTCGAGGTCCAGGCGCTGGTCGCCGACCATCCCGGCGGCGGCTCGCGCCGGCTGACCGTCGGACTCGACCAGAACCGGCTGGCCATGCTGCTCGCGGTGCTGCACCGCCATGGCCAGGTCGCCCTGTTCGACCAGGACGTGTTCCTCAACGTGGTCGGCGGCGTGCGCGTCACCGAGACGGCCGCGGATCTCGCCAGCCTCATCGCCATGCTCTCGAGCTTCCGCGACCGCCCGCTGCCCCAGGGGCTGGTGATCTTCGGCGAGGTGGGACTGGCCGGCGAGATCCGCCCGGTGCCCGGTGGGCCGGAACGGCTGACCGAAGCGGCCAAGCACGGCTTTACCCGCGCGATCGTGCCACGTGGCAACAAGCCGCCCCGGCCCATCGAAGGCCTCGACGTGATTGCCGTGGCGCATCTCGACGAGGCCATCGACGCAGTCGACACGTTCTGACAGCTACCCCGTCGGCCTTTGGCCCCGCCAGCCGCCGGGCGGTATAATGTCGCAACCCATCGACGAGGCCAGCCATGGATTCCGATCGCATTCCCTCCCAGACCATCGAAGAAGGCGCCCCCTCGGCGATCACCCAGTACGAGAAGGCCTTGGGGGAGCTCGAGCAGATCGTCGCCCGTCTGGAACAGGGCGACCAGAGCCTCGAGGAATCACTCAAGGACTACGAGCGCGGTATCCGGCTCGAGCGCCAGTGCCAGAAGGCGCTCGACGAGGCCGAACAGCGCATCAATGCCCTCCACGACTCACCGGCGGAAGACGACCCATCCCCCCGGGACGACGGCAGCCTGTTCTGACCGCGTCGTGATCCCGAGCTCGAAATCTGCCGACAAGCGCCATCCGACACCAGACTTCGACGCCTGGCTGGCCTCGCTGCGCTCGCATTTCGAACCCCGCCTGGCCAGCGCGCTCGACCGCCTGCTGGTCGACACGCCGGCCGAACTGCAGGATGCCATCCGCTACGCCGCACTGGATGGCGGCAAGCGGCTGCGTCCGGCCCTGGTCTTTCTCGGCAGTCTCGAAGGCCGCCCCTGGCCGGACCTGGACGACCCCGCCCACGAGAGCCTGTGGCCGGCGGCGATCGCCGTCGAACTGATCCATGTCTACTCGCTGGTGCACGACGACATGCCCTGCATGGACGACGATGACCTGCGCCGCGGACGCCCCACCCTGCACCGGGCCTTCGACGAGGCGACCGCCGTGCTCGCCGGGGACGCCATGCAGGCGCTGGCATTCGCCACGCTGGCCGACGCCCGGACCGACGAGGCCATGCGCCTGGACTGGATCCGCCAGCTGGCGTCGGGCTCCGGTCCCGCCGGGATGGTCGGGGGACAGGCGATCGATCTCTCACTGGCGGGCAACCGGGAAGCGAGCGACATTGCCACGCTCGCCGACCTGCACGACCGCAAGACCGGTGCGCTGATCCGTGCGGCACTGGCCATGGGGGGGCGCTGGAGCGGGCTTTCCCCGCGGCAGGCCGGACAGGTCGACCTGTTCGGTCGCCTGCTCGGTCGCGCCTTCCAGATCCAGGACGACATCCTCGACGTCACCGGCTCGGCCGAAGCGCTCGGCAAGACCCCGGGCAAGGACCTGGCGGCGGACAAGTGTTCGTACGTGACGGTGGCGGGGCTGGACAGGGCACGAAGGGAACTTGACGAGACGGTCCGCCGAGCGCATGCCGCGTTGTGGGAACTGGGCACGCTGGGCACGGACAGCCATGCGCTGAGCAGCTGCCTGGACTTCGTGATCCATCGCCAGCACTGAGCCCCGATGCCCCTTTCCTCCGTTCACACCCCGCATCTCGACCTGATCGACAGCCCCGCCGACCTCAAGGGGCTGTCGCGGCCCGCCCTGCATGCCCTGGCGGAGGAACTGCGGGCCGGCCTGCTCGCCCAGGTGGATGCCACCGGCGGCCACCTCTCGGCCAACCTGGGCGTGGTCGAGCTGACCCTCGCCCTGCACCGGATCTTCGATGCCCCCGAGGACCGGCTGGTGTGGGACGTGGGCCACCAGACCTATTTGCACAAGATGTTGACCGACCGGCGCGGCGAGATCGGGCGACTCCGCCAGCGTGGCGGCCCGGCCGGCTTCACCCGGCGGGCCGAAAGCCCCTACGACCCGTTCGGCGCCGGGCACTCCAGCACCTCCATCAGCGCGGCGCTGGGGATAGCCATCGCCGCGAAGCAGCAGGAGTCGGCACGTCACGCGGTGGCGATCATCGGTGACGGCGCGATGACCGCGGGCCAGGCCTTCGAGGCACTCAATCATGCCGGCGACTGCCACGCGAATCTCCTGGTCATCCTCAACGACAACGAGATGAGCATTTCGCGGAACGTCGGCGCCCTGAACCAGCACCTGACCCGCCTGCGCAGCATGCCGCTGGTGGAGAAGCTGCGCCACTCCGGGGAGTCCGTGCTCGCGCAGGCCGGCCCGCTGGGCGACCTGCTCGGCTCGACCCGGGCCGGCCTGCGCGACGGGATGCGGCACCTGATGGGGGCGAGCAGCCTGTTCGAGGAACTGGGCTTCCGCTACTACGGCCCCATCGACGGGCACGACCTCGACGCGCTGCTCGACACCCTCGGCAACCTGCGCGACCAGCCCGGCCCGCGACTGCTGCACGTCGTCACGCAGAAGGGTCGCGGGCTGGCAGAGGCCGAGCGCGACCCGGTGCGCTATCACGGCGTCGGCCAGCACACCGTCAGTCGACTCGCCTCCAGAGAGACCGCCCCCGTCGCCAGCGCCCCGACGCGTCCGACCTGGACCGAGGCGGCCGCCGACATCCTCTGCCGTAAGGCCGAGGCCGACCCGCGGATCGTCGCCATCACGCCGGCGATGGTGGAGGGTTCCGGCCTCCAGGCATTCCAGGAGCGTTTTCCCGACCGCCTGCACGACGTCGGCATCGCCGAACAGCACGCCGTCACGCTCGCCGGCGGGCTGGCAACCGAGGGGCTCCGCCCGGTGGTCGCGATCTACTCGACCTTCCTGCAACGTGCCTGGGACCAGGTCATCCACGACATCGCCCTGCAGAACCTGCCGGTCGTGTTCCTCGTCGACCGTGCCGGGCTCGTGGGGCCGGACGGCCCGACGCATGCGGGCAGCTTCGACATGTCGCTCGGGCTGAGCATACCCAACCTGCGGCTGGCCGTGCCGGCCGACCGGCGCGACCTCGAGGCAGCGATGGAGGCGGCCCTCGCGCACGACGGACCGACCATGATCCGCTTCCCGCGCGACCGCTGCCCGCCCGACCTGGGCGACCCGGTTCCCGACAGCGACGACCCCTGGGCGCCGCGCCTGCTCCGGCAAAGCGGCCACGCCGCCGAACGCCTCCTGGTGGTCAGCGCCGGGCCGCTCGCCGAAGCCCTGCAGCCGATCTGCGAGGAGCTCGACCTGGGCCTGCTCGACCTGCGCTGGGTCAAGCCGCTGCCCTGCGAGGCCATCGCGACGCTGGCCGATCTGCACGCGGGCCTCGTCACGGTCGAGGAAGGCAGCCGTGCCGGCGGGGCGGGTGCCGAGATACTCTCGAGGCTGCTGGAGTCGGGGCGTCCGCGTCCGGCCCTGCGGCTGGGCATCGACGACCGCTTCATCGAGCACGGCAGCCGGGAGGAGTGTCTCGCCGACACCGGGCTTGATTTTCAGTCACTTGCCGATAGTATCGCCGCATTCCTCGACAGGATCAGCGACTCATGACCGACCAGTCCCCCCGCGAAAACGGGCCCACCTACAGCCTGACCACCGAAGTGGACTTTGCCGCCGCCCACCGCCTGCACGGCTACGACGGCAACTGCGCACGCCTGCACGGCCATAACTGGCGAGTGGTCGTCGAGGTGACCGGCAGCCAGCTCGACTCGGTCGGCATGGTGATGGACTTCAAGGCGATCCGCGCACGGGCCAGGGAGGTCGCAAAGCGACTCGATCATGCCTATCTCAACGAGATCCCGCCCTTCGATACGATCAACCCCACGGCGGAAAACATCGCCGCCTACTTCCACCGAGAGATCGCCGCGCTGATCGACGGCGAGACGCATCGCTGCTCGGCGGTCACCGTGTGGGAGAACGAGCGGTCGGCGGTGACCTTCCGGCCGTGATGTGCCGCCTGTGCTAGAGTCACATCCCTGCGGCCATTAGCGCGCCTTATCCAATCAACACGCACCGAATAGTCCTCATGAACAGTCACGAAATGCCCGATGTCCAATCCAGCCACGATGCGCGCGATATCGCCATCGACCAGGTGGGCATCAAGGCCATCCGCCACCCGATGACGCTCGTCGATGCGGGAGAGGAGCACGCCACCGTCGCCGAATGCCAGCTCACCGTGGGCCTGCCCGCGGACCGCAAGGGCACACACATGTCGCGCTTCGTGGCCCTGCTCAACGAAGGCCCGCTGCGCCTGTCGCTGTCGGGCATGGCCGACTGGACGCGGGCGATGGTGGAACGTCTCGAGGCGAATGCCGGCGAGGCGCACTTCACCTTCCCCTACTTCGTGCGGAAGGACGCTCCCGTCAGTGGCCAGCCGGCCGAGATGGACTACGACGTCACCCTCACGGGCCAGCTCGAGCATGGCCGGGCACGCACCCTGCTCAAGCTGGTGATCCCGGTAACCAGCCTCTGCCCCTGCTCCAAGGAGATCTCGGCCTACGGCGCGCACAACCAGCGCTCTCACATCACGGTGGAGACCGAGATCAGCGATACCGGCCTAGCCATCCGCGACCTCATTGCCGCGGTGGAGGCACAGGGCTCCTGCCCGCTGTGGGGCCTGCTCAAGCGCCCCGACGAGAAGTACATCACCGAGTACGCCTTCGACAATCCCAAGTTCGTCGAGGACATGGTCCGCGACGTCGCCAGTGCCCTCGATGACTTCCCGGGCATCAACGGCTTCGAGATCGGCGTGGAGAACTTCGAGTCGATCCACAACCACTCGGCCTGGGCCGTGATCCGCCGCCCGGCTCGCTGACGACTGCGCCCGCCGAGCGAGCACGAAAAAGGGCCCCGTCAGTCGACGGGGCCCTTTTTGCGTCAGCGTGCCCCCGAGCCAATCCACTCAATCGGCTCGGGGATTCGCCCCGACATGGAGGAATCACTCCATTTCGTTCCTGATCCGGGACAGGACCACCGAGCGGTCCTCCGGGAGGGAGCCACCGGCCACGTTGATGGTGCGGATGCGGACATCGGTGCCGCCATCGCGACGCGGCTCGAGGCGGAGCGTCAGGTGCAGGGTCATGTCGGCATCCTTGTCGATGGTCACGTCGCGCATGACGATGCCCTCGTAGAGCGCCTGCGGGTAGGGGTGGCTCACCTCGATGTCGCCCGTGTCACGATCCCGAGAGACGGGGTCGAAGCCCAGTCGATCGAGCGCCAGACCCAGCCGGTTCCAGACCTTCGGGTAGGACTGGCTCACCACGACGTGTCGATCCTCGGGCTCGTCGCCTTCCACCTTGGCCCGCGGGGTGAACTTGCCACCCACCATCTGCCGTGCCTCCTCGGCACTGCCGCCGGACAGGTAGGCCGCCAGCCTTGCCATGGCCTCGGCATTCATCGACGGGTCGTCCACCGGGTTGCTGTATTTGAAGGTATCGCTCTCGTCACCCGGCATCAGCGGCTCGTCGCCGGTCAGCTCGCGCTTCTGGCTGGTGACGAACACCAGCGTTTCCCCGGCGTCATCGCCGCGCTCGATACGCAGGCGCACCCGCTCGATGAAATCGGGCTTGAACAGGGTATCCGCCGCCACCCGCAGGAAATTCATGATGGAAAAACCGGTCTCGTCACCACTGGACAGCCCGGTCCATTCCGTCTCGATCAGGCCGGCGCCTTCTTCCTGACGACGGATGTCGTAGCCTTCCTCGCGGAGGAAGTCGCGCAGCTTCGGCCAGACGTCGTCCGGCCCGGCGGACACCACCAGGTAGCGCGATCCCGGCTCCCCGGCAACCTTGATGTCCGTATCGGTCTCCAGCACGCCGCCGGATTCGCGACGCTCCATCTGCTCGGCACGTGCCGAGGCGATCTCGGGGAGCGCGACCGACCCGCCGGAGGTCGGCCCGGAGAATTCCGGCGGCACCTCGAGGTTGGCGGCCCGGCTGGGCTGACGGTCGTCATCACCGAAGAACGGGACGCTGGAACAGCCGCTGATCAGACCAGTGGCCGCCACCGCGACCATGGTCAGCATCCGGGAGGAGTTGGGGTGTCGCATACCTGTAGTTTTCCAGTGTGTCTTGATCATGAATGGTTCACTGCCGGTCGAGGCAGCCGGCTTCGCCGAGGGCCTGCTCCAGTCCCGCGTGGCAGAAATCGGCCAGCGGGGTCAGCGGCAAGCGAAGAGTCGGCCCAATCAGGCCCATGCGATGCAGGGCCCATTTGACCGGAATGGGGTTGGTCTGACAGAAGAGTTCGCGGTGAAGGGGGGCGAGGCGCCCGTCGAGATGCTCGGCTTCCTCGCTGTTGCCCCCCAGCGCCGCCTCGGCCATACGCGACATCAGTCGCGGCGCGACATTGGCAGTCACCGAGATGCTGCCTTGGCCACCCGAAAGCATGGAGGCGGCCCCGAGGTTGTCCTCACCGCTGTAAACGGCGAATCCCTCGGGACGCCGGGCCATCACGTCGCGCATGCGCTCGATCGAGCCGGTGGCCTCCTTGATCCCGACGATGTTGCGGTGCTCGGCCAGGGCCAGCGTGGTTTCCGGCGCCATGTCCACGGCGGTGCGGCCCGGAACGTTGTACAGGATCATCGGCAGGTCGACGGCATCCGCGATCACGCGGAAGTGCTGCAGCAGCCCTTCCTGGGTGGGCTTGTTGTAGTAGGGCGTGACCGACAGGTGCGCGTCGGCCCCGGCGGCCTTCGCCCCGCGCGCCAGCGCGAGCGCCTCTCGGGTGGAATTCGCCCCGGTGCCGGCGATCACCGGCACCCGCCCGGCGGTCAAGTCCACCGTGGCCCGGATGACGGCGATATGCTCCTCGTAATCGAGGGTCGCCGATTCGCCCGTGGTTCCGACCGCGACGATGGCATGCGTACCCGACGCGACGTGCCATTCGATCAGGCGCTTGAGACCGACATAATCCACGGCGCCATCGCCATGCAAGGGGGTGACCAGCGCCACCATGCTGCCGGTAATCGTGTTCGCCGTCATGTCGCCTCGCGTGTTCTCTCGTGCTGGGAACGAGGGGCCGAGCCCCGTGTGCACCTGCCGGGACGGGCAGGACCAAACTCGCATAGTACCGGCAGATATCAACCAGTGACAAGCCGCCCCCGACTCGCATCACACGGCAGCCGATCAACCACCCGACGCGAACGTGGCCGACTGCTATATTGGTTTCCACGGGGCCGAAGAAACCGGCCCGTCGGTCATCAGAATGTCACCAGAGAGCGGTTATACCCGAAACGATGAGCAAACAGACCTCCAGCACGCCCTCCCCTTCTCCTCGACCCGGCGACCCGGCCCCGGATTTCCACGGCCGGACAGACGACGGGAAGCCCATCTCGCTCGCCGACTGCCGCGGACGTCCGCTGGTCCTCTACTTCTATCCACGCGACAACACCCCGGGGTGCACCACGGAGGCCAGGGACTTCCAGGCACGGCTCGCCGACTTCGAGGCGCAGGGTGCCCGCGTGATCGGTGTCTCCAACGATGACGAGGCCAGCCATCGACGGTTCTGCGACAAGCAGGGGCTGACCTTCCCGCTGATCGCCGATACTGACCGCGCGATCAGCCGGGCGTACGACGTTCTGCGGATGAAGAACATGTTCGGCAAGCGCTTCGAGGGCATCGAGCGCAGCACCTTCCTGATCGATGCCGAGGGCGTGGTCCGCCGGGCCTGGCGCAAGGTGAAGGTGCCGGGACACGTCAACGACGTGCTCGGGGCCCTCGAGTCACTCTGACGCACTCGACCGGGCAGACCGCCCGGCAACGACACAACAGGGAAGCCCCACAACGATGATCAGCAAGATTCGCGAGAACCGCTGCCTTTTCGTGCTCGACACCAACGTCCTCATGCACGACCCCACGGCCCTCTTCCGTTTCATGGAGCACGACATCTACCTGCCGATGATCGTTCTGGAGGAACTGGACGCCGGCAAGAAAGGCCAGTCAGAAACGGCACGCAACGTGCGCCAGGTCAGCCGCTTTCTCGACGAGATGCTCAGCGACGTCGATATCGCCTCCATCAACGATGGGCTGTTGATTCACAGTGCCATCCGCGACCCCGACGAGCACAACGCCAGACCCAGCGGCCGGCTCTTCCTCCAGACCCGCGAGGAAAACGACGACCTGCCGGTCCGACTACCCGGCAGCCGCGCGGACAACCAGATCCTCGGGATCACGCTCGCGCTCAAGGAGAGGGTCGAGGACCGTGAGGTCATCCTGGTCTCGAAGGACATCAACCTGCGCATCAAGGCCACGGCGATCGGGCTGACGGCCGAGGATTACCACAACGACCAGGTGCTGGACGACGTCTCGCTGCTGCACACCGGCCACGAGGCACTGGACGACGCCTTCTGGGAAAGCCATGCCGACTCGCTGGAATCCTGGCAGGAGGAAGGCCAGGTGTTCTACCGCGTCCACGGGGCGGACACCTCGGAATGGTATCCGAACCTCTATCTGCACCTCGACGAGCCCGCGCCGTTCACGGCGGTGGTCCGCCAGGTGGAGGACGAGGGGACGGCGGTGCTGGAAAGTGTGACCAACTACCAGCAGGAACGTCATGCGATCTGGGGCATCACGGCACGGAATCGCGAGCAGAGCTTCGCCCTGAATGCCCTGATGGATCCGGACATCGACTTCGTCAGCCTGCTCGGTCAGGCCGGCACCGGCAAGACGCTGCTCACGCTCGCCGCCGCCCTGACACAGACGCTGGAGCAGAAGGAGTTCACCGAGATCGTCATGACGCGGGTGACCATCCCGGTGGGCGAGGACATCGGCTTTCTGCCCGGCACGGAGGAGGAGAAGATGACGCCCTGGATGGGGGCACTGATGGACAACCTCGAGGTACTGGCCAAGACCGACGGCGGGGGCGGTTCCTGGGAACGCGCGGCGACCAACGACCTGCTGCAGTCGCGCATCAAGATCCGTTCGCTCAACTTCATGCGCGGGCGCACCTTCCAGAAGAAGTTCATCATCATCGACGAGGCCCAGAACCTCACGGCCAAGCAGATGCGCACGCTGATCACGCGGGCCGGGCCCGGCACCAAGATGGTTTGCCTGGGCAACGTCGCGCAGATCGACACCCCCTATCTCACGGAGACCACCTCCGGCCTGACCTACGTGGTCGACCGCTTCCGGGGCTGGCCGCACGGGGCACACGTCACTCTCACCCGCGGCGAACGTTCCCGCCTGGCCGAGTTCGCCGCCGAGGTCCTATAGGGTCCCCTGAACGGACGCCACGGCGTGCCGACAGGCTGGAATATCCGCCTAACCCCATGTTTCATGAAGGGGAATGAACAGATTAAGCCCCTTTATCAGCGGTAAATTAATAAAGTTTGTAAGCATCTTCTAATGGGCAGATAATCGATTCGCTACCAAGCACAATGATTCCACAGGGAGAGAGTCAAGAATGCGCAATATCCTCAAGGCATCGATCCTCGGCGCCGCCATCCTCGGCCTCTCGGGCTGCGGTTTCCTATCCGTCAAGGACAACCTCGACCCGAAGGCCATGGATATCTATGGCGACATGTATGACAAGTTCGTCGAGAGCGAAGGCGATCTGGGTGCGGCCACCGTCTGGCGGATGAAGGTCGACGACGGCCTCACCCCCGACGACATCAAGACCAGCATCGAGTCGGCCGCCGTCGGCACCGGGCTGATGAACGTCGGCGAGATGCCGCTGTCCAGGCAGCTCGAGCAGGAGACGGGCGAAGAGCAGCGCTACCTGATGATCTATCAGTACTGCAGCCCGCAGATCGCCCGCAAGGCCGTCAACTTCAGCCCCTACTTCTCTGCCTACCTGCCGTGTCGTATCTCGGTGGTAGAAGACGAGGACGGAGGCTACTGGCTCTACAGCCTCAACATGGACATGTTCGTTCACGGCGGCAAGGAGATGGATCCGGACTTCAAGAAGGACGCCATGCACGTGCGCGACAGCATCTGGAAGATGATGGAAGCCGGGGCCAGCGGCGGCTTCT